>JBDRCT010000032.1:0-33687 GCA_043821445.1 Candidatus Omnitrophota bacterium
ACCCCATCTCCTCGGCTTCTACACCCCCAATAACATCTCCAAAACCTCAAAGAAAGAACAAACCTTATGTCTTGTCTAAACACCCTAAAGGGGACATTTCATGTGCTAACAAAAGGGGACATCTTGACGTGCTGCCAACACGAGAGTATCTTGAGCATTTCTGCAGGCACGCATGGGATGACCCAAGGCTCTTTTTAGTCTAACTCATTATCCTAAAAAGAGTTATGCGCGGATAATTCTCGTTTGCTTCTATTTTTTTGCTCCGGAGGAGTCCGCCAGCGACGGTGGGCCCAAAGCCAATCCCCGGGCCTCTTCCGGATTTCTTCCTCGATCTTCGCAACATACTGCTGGGTATTGGCCAAAAGATCGGCCTGGAGATCCCCGGTCCTGATCAGGGGGAACAACGGACCGTATTTTATTTTAGAATAACCGCTCTCATCGCGATAAAAGAACGCCGGAAGCACGGGATATTCGTATTTAAGAGCAAGCATCGCCGGCAACGTGCTGGTAGCAGCTTTGCGTCCGAAAAAATCCACCCACACCGACCCCCGGCTCTCGTGCTGGTCGATAAGCACTGCCAAGATCCCGCGCCGTTTAAGCACCTCGATAGAAGATCGCACGGCACCCGACTTTTCAATGTTGGTCAGATTGGCCGCTTCGCGCATTTCCCGGATATACCGATAAAGATAAGGGTTCTTCAGCGGACGACCTACCGCATGCACGTGAAGCCCACGTTTTTTTATGGGGATCGCGAGCCACTCCCAATTTCCGAAATGCGAAACCACCGCGATAAAGCCGCCTTTTTTTTCGACAGCCTTCATGAGCGCTGTCACGTCCGGCGATTCGATGTAGCGCTCGGGGCGAGCAGACGCTTCGGGCGTGCGCAGGAACTCGAAGACGAGTTTGAAAAGGTTTTGTATCGACTGCTCGGCGATCCGGAGAAGTTCGACCTCGGTTTTTTCCTTTCCGAATGCCAGGCGAAGATTTTTCAGCATGATCTCCCTGCGGACGCCAAGAAACCGGACCGCAAACATTCCAAGAATGTTCGCGATCTTGTAGCTTGTCCGAAGAGGAATGAGACGGAACAAGAACGTCAGGATCCTGAAAGCAGCATACTCGACCGAGGATAAGCATTTTTTGATAGGGTTCATAAAAAGAAGCTCATTGTTTGGATCGCCTTGAGCCGCATTAAAGTCAGAATTGCTATGAACCCTAAGTGGTTCATAGCGGGCAGCGGGAATCGAACCCGCATGACTAGCTTGGAAGGCTAGGACATTACCATTATGCTATGCCCGCATATTTACTAGGATGACATCGGCCGATATTGTAATGAATGTCCTTGGTGGAGGCAACCTTTCTCACGGCCCGAGATCATGGATGTCGGATGGAGGAAGACGTCCGGCTTTTTATCACCCGCCGTCGGCTGCCCGCTGCCCTGTTTTCGAGGATTGATACATCAGCCCCGTCACGAACACGGTCAAGCATCTCGGACCCAATCTTTCCGCATAGATCATAAGCTTGTTCCAAAAACCGTAGATCGCCGAGGGCCGGCTTGATCTTAGGAATTTTTTGAGCGCAAATCGCGCGACATCCGCGGCCGAAGCGCTAAAAAATATGCTTTTTTTATCGATCCCCGCAGCCTGGTGGAAACGCGTGAGCGTATTCCCCGGGCACAAGCAGAAAACACGAACGCCGCTATTTTTGCATTCCGCCCATAATGCTTCGGAAAAATTAAGCACAAACGCCTTCGTGGCCGCATAAACGGAAAGAAAAGGGATCGGTTGAAATCCGGCGGTGGAGGCTATGTTTAAAATGCCGCCCATTCTTCTTTCGAGCATTCCGGGAAGATAAAGTTTCGTCAAATGCGTGAGCGCTTGCACGTTAAGATCCAGCATGGCGCTCACATCTTCAAGACTCGTCTCATTGAAAAGACCGCAATGCCCAACCCCGGCGTTGTTGACAAGAACATCCACCGTGATACCGCTCTTCTGGGTCCATGCAAAAAGCTCCAGACGATCTTCCAAACGCTCAAGATCTTCGGGGACAACACGGACGTTCACGCCAAAACGGATCCTGAGGTCTTCCCCTTCCTGCTTCAACCGCTGGGCATTGCGCGAGACGAGAACCAGATGGGCGCCCTGCGCGGCCAACTCGCGCGCCAGAGCTTTCCCTATCCCTGAGGAAGCACCGGTCACAAGCGCGGTGATGTTTTTAAAAGACTTCATCATGGTTTAATGAAAATCATGGCGCCCAAGTCTCATTTTCTTTTCTTGAATGGCGACTTGGACAGTCATGATTCCTTTTTGATCTCTTAATTCAATGAAAATCATGGCGCCCTGAAAAAGCGCGGGAAAGTGTGGCCTGATCCGTATATTCGATGTGACTACCGACCGGAATGCCGCGAGCAAGGCGCGTCACTTTGACCTTGGAAGGCGCCAAAACCTTCGCGAGATAGAGTGCGGTCGTGTCTCCTTCGGTGTTGGGATTGGTCGCCAGAATGACTTCCCGGACCTTTTTTTGCTTCACTCGCTCAAGCAGATCTTGAATGCAGAGCTGATCCGGACCGATCCCGTCCAGCGGCGACAATGCGCCCAGAAGAACGTGATAGACCCCGGGATGGCTTCCGGTTTTTTCGATCGCCACGACATCCTTGGGATCCTCGACCACGCAAATAAGCCCTTGGTCGCGACCCGGGTCTGAACAGATATGACAAATCTTTTGATCCGAAAAATTATGACAAACACCGCAAAAAACAACGCTTTCACGAAGTTGTTTGATGAGCTCCCCGAGGGTAAGAGCTTCTTCTTTTTTCGTTTTCAGCAGATAAAAGACCATGCGTTCGGCCGAACGCTTGCCGATACCGGGAAGCTTGGAGAACGCCTCGACCAGTTTTGTCATTAATTCCGAATAGGCCTTCATAGCTTAGCTTCCGGGTGGATCAATCTTTACGAATCACTTTGGAGCCGTCGAAGATCTCTAAGGCCTTTGAAACAATGTCCGGCACACCCTCATCCTTAGCCGGGGCTATATCCCTGACCGCTTCCTGGGTCATTCCATCGCGCTCAGTTACGACGCATTGAACCCGGACTTTTTTGTTAAGGGCCTGTGCGAACGCATCTTCAATGACCTGTTTGTTCAGATCTTTCTCGAGCGTTTCCTTGTGAAAGCGGAATTCGGACGGAAGCCCCAGTACGATCACCGAGCCTTCCACTTCCGTGGGTTCGGCTTCGGCAAGATAAAGGCTTAGGGACATGCGCTTGGCCTTCACAAGCTCAATCACTTGAGGCCATACCCGCTCAACCTCATTGAGCGTCAATCCTTCTTCGGACAATAACGGAGGGGTTTGTGTTTTTAGAATCGTTTCCGGTTCTCGCGCGGCTTTTGGGAGAAGGCTCCCCTTCGCGGTGTTGTAAGAGGGAATTTCGACTTCACTAACGGCTACTCCCTGTTTTAGCGTTTTTTTTTCCACGCCCGGAGCGGTAAAGCTGCTCTTTTGTCCTGAGGATGCGCCTTGAATAAGACTTTCGACAGATTTCAATCCATCCATATAAACAAGTTTGAGAAGTGAGGCCTCAACGAGCAGTTTGGGCGAGGCTACCGGCCGGCGCAGCTGGATCTGCAGGTTCTGCAAGATCGAAAGGGCCAAAAGCAACTCTCCCTGCAGGAAACCGGCCGCCAATTTCCGTAACTTCACGATTGTTTCGGCGCTCGTTTCGATCAGCGCTTCGGCCTTCGACGCGGTTTTTAAGACCAGGAGATGCCGGAAAACCTCGAAGAGACCCTTGGCGAATTGCGCAAGATCGGCGCCCTCTTCATAGAGCTTTTTCACAAGCCCGAAGATCTCATCTCCTTTTTTCTCGCGGATGGCCATAAGCACCGAAACATACATCTCTTCCGGCACAAGCCCGAGAAGCGCCAGGACATCTTCTTCCCGGATCTTCCCTTCAGAAAAACTCGCCAGCTGGTCTAAAAGACTTTCCGCGTCACGAAGCGCACCCTCCGTGGCTTTTGCGATCATAAAAAGCGCGTTCTTCTCACATTTCAGTTTTTCTTTTTGCGCGATCCTCTCAAGCTTTTCAACTGCTTCCGGCACCGAGATCCTTTTGAACTGAAGTCTCTGGCAACGCGACAGGATCGTAAGCGGCACCTTGTGGGATTCGGTCGTGGCAAAAATGAATTTCACATGTGTCGGCGGTTCCTCGAGCGTCTTTAAAAGTGCATTGAAAGCATCGCCCGTCAAGGAGTGGACTTCGTCAATGATATAGATCTTGTAACGGCCCGCCGACGGCTTGAATTTCACATTCTCTCGAAGCGTCCGGATCTCCTCAATGCCGCGGTTCGACGCGCCATCGACCTCAAGCACATCCAGGGAGTTCCCCTGCTCGATCTCTTTGCAGGAAATACATTTGCCACAGGGCTTTTCCGTGGGGCCTTCCTTGCAATTCAAGGCCTTCGCCAGGATACGCGCGGTCGAAGTCTTCCCCACGCCTCGGGGCCCCGAGAAAAGAAAGCTTTGCGGCACGCGCTCTTGACGGATCGCGTTCTTCAAGGTCGTGGTGATGGTCTCCTGCCCCACGATCTCTTCGAACGTCTGCGGCCTGAATTTCCTGGCGAAGATCAGATATTCCATGGTTGCCTTGTAGGAGTGTCTTCAGGGAGTTGCGAAGCACCATGATGCGGGAAAAGAAGTGGGATTTCAAGCAGTGTTTATGGTGGATATTCCCGAGGATATTCCGGAATATGGATCCGAAAAGGAGATCACTCCTTGAATTTAAACGTCTTCAAGACATGCTTAAAAACAACTTGATCGGCCTTAAATTGTTCCTCGGTGGCCCAGAAACTGAGCTGATACGACTTCCCGCCATTTTCCACCAAAACCTCCTCGCGTCGTACAACAGTATCTTTGGCGTTCATGGATCTCATGGGAAGCGGCAAAATATACTGGTAGCCAAGATACGAGCCGTTGATCCCGGCTATCATAACATGACCCTCATGAAGTTTTTTAAAACCCCTGAATTGCCCTTCTTTTTCAAGAAGAGTTTCCGAGAATTTCGAGGATAAATCGCCGCCTTTGTATTCTTTGATTTTGATATAAATGCCCGGAATGAATTTTGTCACCTTGTCTTGGGGCCCCAAAACCTGTGCCATGTTGAACGCTTTGGCAAGCTTTATTTCCTTGGCCTCCCAGGGTCCGGGATACTCAAAAACAAAATTAAAAGGCGGATTCGTTCCTTCAAAAGTTTGCCATGAGATAGAAGACGCCGCCCGGCGGCCCGTGGCAAGCATTCCATGATTCGACCTGAAATACATAAAAAGGGCGAGCAGTAAAACCGATAAGACTAGTCCGCCGACAAAAAAGATCTTTTTATTTTTGCGTTGAAAGTCCATAAAACCTCTCTTTAGTAAATGTTGTCGAGATCATAGCCATAAACTGACGTTAGAATTTCCAGGGTCGTCATACCCGAATAGTCTGCAGGAGCGTTTGGAGGAAGCCCTTCCGGAAAACTTACGCGATCTCCGTTATTATCAAGAAAAAATATGGCTGCATCTTCCATTTGGTTAAAAAGATTCCGCCCCGTCGAATCGAGCGTATCATAAAGGGCTTGCTTGGCAGCATTGCCGGCCACTGTGTCCGGGAAAAACGACTGCCATGCCATCGCACCCGTGGTAAATGCGCTGTACTCGTTGTAGTAGGCATACTCATGCCTGATAGGGCCGTCCGGATCGTTCCCGTATAGAGGCGCCGGAATTATCCCGGTCGTATAATTCGTCCAATCCTTTTCCCAAATAGCATGCAATGTTTCATGGGCCAGAAATATTGCCAAGAACTCTTCGGGTTGATCCAGATAGTCGATGTCGAAAACAAGCGCGCCCGTATCAGGATTGAAATATGCCAAAGCGTCACCTTGAAGTTGTCCGAAAAGAATCGGAATGGCATCGCTGGTAGCAGGATCACCGTCAGGATTGGCTAAGAAAGCTACTTCGGCGGCACCACTCGGAGCTCCCTCAGACGGATCGGCATAAGCGGCTGAATCAAGCTTGAGCTTTCCCGCTGTAATTGCCGCTGTATAGATTGCATTCGCGGCGGCGGAACCACAAACTGTTGCACTAGCCTGGATAGATGTTATCTGCGAACAACCCTGAGGCGTAGCAACGGTATACGCCCGATAGCAGTACTCTTTCCCATTTGCAACATTATCTTCCCAGCTACTATTCGAAGTCGTTACCAAAGACTGCCAAGATCCCAGAGTATTGTTTGTTTTTTCCGCTCTTTCAAAATAATAACCGTCCTCACCCTTGTCAAAAGGCAGGAGACTCGCAACCAGCCAACTATCATTAGGAGTCACAACTAAATTGGTCGGAGGATTAACAATATAATCACAACCGCCACTACTATCTCGTTGAAGATATAAACGGGTACTGCTACTGTGGCCTCCCCCGCTGGTACCGCCACTCGAACCACTACCGCCTCCGCTACCTCCACCTCCGCCACCACCTCCGCCACCACCTCCGCCACCACCGCCTCCGCCACCACCGCCTCCGCCACCACCGCCGTCCCCGCCCAGCGATGATCCCACAAAGCCGTTCTTGTCGATCTTGACCTCTTCGAGCCAATTCTCTAAAAATCCGATGGGGGTCGCGCTTGCGAGAAAGTTCTCTCCGTCTGCGTTAATGATCTTGTATTTGTAAAAAAGTCCCTTGAATGAAAGTCCGAGCGCAGATTCGATCCCGGCTTCATCGTCTGCCGCAACGAATTGCCCGATCAAATTATAAAGAAGCAATTCGGCGGAACGGATGGCCCCGAGGTTGGTAACGGCTTCGGTCACTTTGGCTTTTTCGAACTGATGGAGAACACGGGGGACCACAAGCGCACCAAGGACCGAAATGATCACGGTCGCGATCAAGACCTCAAGGAGCGCGAAGCCTTTTTTCTTACCTGGGAGCAGCTTTTTCATTTCTACTTCCTTGAATGGCATCTTCCAGCAGTTTTTTGTTCCGGAGCGCCGGTTCAAGCTTTGGATCCAACTCGATCGCTCGGTTCCATTCCTTTAAGGCATTGTCGGCATCGCGCATTAAAACATAAGCCAGCCCGGCGTTCGAGTGCGCTTTCGCGTCTCCGTTATTCCGGGCAAGGATTTTCCGGAAGATCTCGAGAGCGACCTTGGGGTTGTTCATCTTCAAGTAAACCAGCCCGAGGCCGTTGGCAATGGCCGGATCATCCGGATTTTTTTTTGTTAACTTCTCATATTGAGAGATCGCCTCCGGAAATTCCCCCTTTTGAATAAAGACCTGCGCCAGCCCGCGGGACGCGCCCAAAGACCCAGGATCCTTCGCCAGGACTTCCTTGAAAGCCGCTTCGGCTTTCGCCCAGTCTTTCATGTCGAGATACAACCCTCCAAGACCGGTCTTTACTTTTTCAAGATCAGGATCGTTCTTGAGGGCCTTTTTATAATAATCTTCCGCTTCGCTATAATCCTTCCGCAGCCTTGAGATCTCCGCCATAAGAAGATAGGTCCGTGGAACGGGAGAAGGATTCTCGATTAAAGGGGTGAGAATGGCCGCCGCCCGATCCGGCTCGCCGGCTTGGATGTAAGCGGCGGCAGCATTACAAACAGCCACAACATCATTTTTCTCGCCCATCCCTTCAAAAATCTTCGCGGCCCCCAGATAATCTCCTGACATATAAAGACAATAAGCCAGGTTTCTATCCACAACGAAATGATCTGATTTTAATGCGGCGATTTTTTGATAATAGGGTATGGCGGTTTTATAATCCTTCGAGGCCTCATAGAGATGCGCTAAATTCAGAAGGATATCGGGATCGCCTGGTTTTGCTTCAAGTGCCCTGAGGAAACTTCCTTCCGCTTTTTGGGTCTCACCGGCGGAAGCGTAAGCGCTTCCGATATTGGCATAGATAATGGCATTGGCTGCACGCGGGGTTAAAGCTTTTTCAAAGGCTTCGACAGCGTCCTGGAATTGACCCTCCTGGTAGAGCTCCATGCCTTTGGCGAAAAAGACCTGTCCTCCCTGGACCGTGAGAAGGTCCGCGGTCGACCCCCGCCAGAGTATTTGGATATCTCTTTTCGGGATCTTCACCTTGCCCCCCGGAGCCTGAATCGTCACGAATTCATCGTCTTCCTTGAGGATCTTCGTCTCCATAGCATTACCATTCTTGAGCTGGATGATCTCGGCGCGCAGGACGGAAGAAAGAGGCAGGAGAAAAAAGAGGCAGAGAAGAGAAGCCGATGTCTTAACCTTCAAATTCGAGCCTCCTTTATGCGGAGCCTTCATTAACAAAATAAATGGCGGAGAGGATAGGAATCAAAAGAAAGATTTTCTCCAACCCCTTTGATTTTAACATGATGCGTGAAGTACCCTCTACAATCAACCGTTTTTTGTTTTCGATTGTTTCGATAGAGATTTTTGGAACCGATGAAGTTTGAAGTTGTTTGGTCCCAATTTGGTCCCAAAAATTATTTCCAAGAATCAGGGCACTTCAAGGTAACGCCGTCCTTTTTTATCACATCCGGGAACTGGCAAGTTTCGAGATGATGAACCTTGAGCTTCATATGGCCATGAGCAACCTGCTTGAGCGCCTCCGCACGCCTTCCGATCGGGATAACCACAATGATCTTCTTATTCGGAAAGGTCTGCTTGACCGCTTCCAGCGCGGGGATCAGATCACTATCGCCGGAAATAACAATGGCTGTATCGTAAAGGTCGGTGATCGCGGTCTGGAAAAGACGAATGGCGATATTGACATCAGTTTCTTTTTCCTCAAAGGTGACGTAGAACTGTCTGCATTTGAGACATTTCTTGTCCTTGCGCTTGAACTGCCCAAAAACAGGCTTCACGCCTTCCCATTCCAAAGCCCGAACATAAGTTTTGTGTTTTTCGACTTTCTGCGGGGACCATGTAGCATACGCGGTAAAGTAGAAAACGGATTTTATATCATCGGAAGGAGTTACAAAGCATCGGGCGAGCTTTGCCAGATTGAGCCATTTGTATTTGTGAAGGGCGGGAACATCATCAATGGCGTGGTACAGATTAAATCCATCAATAAAAACCGCTATTCTGGCCATCTGAACCCTCCATAAAAAAAGAAACCCGGATTCACGGGAACCCGGGGCCGACGGAACACTAGGTCCCGCCGGGATGATGGCGTAATATAGCTTCCCAATACTGCTATGTCAACCTCGCTTTTACTATCGTCTAATCCCACCATTAGTTTACCCTCCAATTCCTCGATTTACAAGGTTTGACACCGTGTATTTGAAGGTCGTTCTGCCGCTCTGGCGGCGCTTTTGAAGCCATGCCTGCACATCAACCTCAAGGAACCGGACACATCGCCCAAGCTTGTAATGCGGGATGAACTCCGTATGCGTCCAGAGGTAGACTGTTGAAAGGTCCACCTGCAAAAGCTCGCATAACTGCTTAGGAGTAAGGAATCGTTCCACTTCGCGCACTACCCCTTCACAAGCTCTTTACCGTCTTTATCTTTGTCGTCGCAATAAAGACGGACAATAACCGGCAAACTTTCCGGCGTTTCAGCGGCCTCATAAGGCGGATCACCGCGTCGCCATCTGGAAGGAACTCTATTGCAAAGAAAGAATATGAGCGCTGTAATATTGCCGCGCTTCACTTCTTTGAAAAGAGAATCCTCTGCCTCTACGATCCTGTGATTGTCCAAAACGTCATAGAGCCGCTTTTTGTTTTGCGGGCAGGCGTTTCTCCACTCATAGAACGTAGTGCGCGAAAGACGCTCGCTTTGACAAGCAACCGCGACAAAGTCATGCTTGCCAGAGGATAAACCCTCCAAAATCCGCTCCACCTTTTTTAGTGTCAATTCTGTAAACTCTCCCATGTCCTAAACCTCCCTTTATCCTCACCAGAGGATGGTAGAATCTATAAAGACTACAGTTTTTGAAGTAAGAAAATAAACAGCTCTAAAGGGCGACTGTTCAATTTTTGAAGTGCCATGCTTCCTCCCTCGCCGTCTGACGCTTCACTTCCTAAACCGTGACGCTTCAAAATTTGAACCTATGGACCGCGTTGTCATGCTTCCCTGTCAACCTGTAATAAACCGTAAACCGATATTTCCCGCCGATTTGCTGTTCCCTCCTAATCCAGTCTTTTTCCTCCAGCTCCTTGAAGGCCCGGCTAATCGTTCCGGGAGCTAAAATATCTCTAACCTCGCTGTAGTGCAGACAGATTTCGCCGTTGTTATGGCCGACGAATTTGTGTTTGAGATGGATATAGAGGACCTTTGCCGAATTGCTCAAGCCGCTCCGCCATTCAGGAAGTTTAAGCATTTCCCTTGGCAACGGCACAAAGGGCGGGAGTTTATTACTTCGTTTTCCGGGTTTCATATTTCCTCATCCTCCCCAATTACTCAAATACCCTGTCTTTAAGCATCCTGTAAGCGTCCGTCATGGCCTTTCCGCTCACTAGGCCGCCGTTGTAATAGTCCCGGATGGCTTCCTCGATCCCTTCGCCCTCCAAATAGATAATGGCCTTTCGCCCGATATCTTTTTCAATATCGTTGATCTTGAAGCCGCGAGCGATCAAGAATGATGCTTCATAGAGATTGCTAGTAAATACATTTTTGGTCTTTGTCATGGCTAAGCCTTTTCTTTTGTGATTTCTGCTGTCTCAATGGCCTGTTTTGAATGGAATACCCCGCCTATGCCTTGCCGCTTTGGATTCCGGCCTTCACGGTAAAGGTATAGGGGACAATTCTGGATGGGACAGAGTTTGACTTCTTTGGGGCTTTCGCCAGAGCAGGAGCGGCAGTAAATACGGATATTTCTTAGCGGGCTCGATGCTTTGTTCATGTTCATACAGTTATCCTCCTTTTGTATTTATCTTCGCCCTATACAAAATGGAGTAAAAACAGCTATGCAATGTGCGCTATCTTATTGCATTTAAAGGAGATGAAATTTTAGAGGTGGGGTAAAATCAGAGGGTGACAGATTGGGATGCTCTAGCTCGGCTAAACAATCTATTTGCTTCCAGAAAAATGTAGTCTTCGTTTGATCTGCGAATGCCATTTAGAAAGAGTTTTTCTAGTGCGCGGTAGTTTTCTGATAAATTCGGGGATTTCTTTTTCAAGCTCGCGAGTGCTATAACCAACATTTATTGCGCTATAAACAAAAAGTTCTGCGAGAGAGCCTTTAAATTTAGCTTTCTTCCCCTGAGAAAAGAAGTGGGGGCGTTCCTTTTCTGAGATAAAAAATTCTCGCCGGTAAAGTTCCTTGTCTCGCTGATCCTGTAGCTTCTGAATAAGTTTTGCCTTGTTCCGGTCCCATCCAAGCTTATCCACCTCTTGTTTAAGAAAATAATCCAGCCATGCCAAAAGCTCAAGTTTTGGATGCTTGGTTTCAATTTGCAATTGAAAGCATCTCTGATCCTTTATGTCCCCATTCCGATCAGGACTAAGAGCAACGGGGATAGCGAAGCTTGGGTGCGTTCCAAAAATCGGATATATCTTTGAGAAAAACATATCTTCAAAAAGATGCCCGCGCAAAAAGCGTCTCATTGATTCTTGATGCGTTTTTGAGGGAGAGATTTCTTCAAACTCCCAAGCGGGATTTTGGAGCGGAAAAATCTTCCATTTCCCTATAAGCCTACCTAATTCATTTAGCGAGGAAGCTCTTTTACTTGAATTGCTGTAAATCTGAGAAAAGCTTTCATAGTCTCGCTGATATGCGGATTTCAACCTGACTGAATCCCAATATTTTCTGGCCTTATTGACAAGCCCCTTAAATAATTGCTCGGTTGATAACTTGCTCATTTTTCCTCATTCGGTATTTCATATGAATTATTTATGGAACGCGCTTAAAAAAATAGCCAGAATTGCCGCCCAGAATCCCGGAAACATGAAAAAAGATAACACTATCAAGCCAAGCACCATTAAATTCCCAGCTAAGCTTGACATCGCCCCAAGGCATCCCGGCTCTTTCCTGCAATACGGGCAAATTATCCCGCCTTTCGGGATTTCCATATTGCATTTCATGCACTTTCTGGTGTCTTTTTTTGTTTCGACCAGTTCCAGCATCGAGCCGCAATGTTTGCACTTGATTGCTTCGGCCAAGACTTCCTCTGCGCAGAATTTGCATTTTTTCATCCCGTCGGATACGACTTCCTTTTGCTTTAGATCTGAAACATAAAAGGATGTTTTGCATTTCCAGCAAACATTCAGCAAAGGATTGTTTTTCGCATTACATTTCGGACAAACTTTTGGCGTGTTTCCCATTACGCACACTCCTTATCGACTCAGATTTCAGGGTTCGCCATTCACGTCTTTTATTCGATTAAGCAAGCAAGCCAAATTTCATCTCTTCCGTTGCGGTGTTTCTAGCTTGCTTTTCGACCTTACCGTCTTTTCCGATAAGAATTTGAAGTGTATCCTTTTCTTGATCCATACTACTGATAAAAAGACCAACAAACGGGATGAAGTTTTTTGCTCTTGGTTTGTTTCTCAAAAACACATAATCAAGTTTCGTCTTCCCGTCGTCGGTTACATGCTTACCGAATGGAGTCCCAAGCAATTCAATTACTTGGCTTTCGGTAGTCACACCCTCTTTAATTTCACTCGCCTTATTTTCGTCAATTCTTTTCCCCATAGTCAGACATCCACACAACGCGAAACACATCAACAAAACCATGGATTCTTTCATACGCTCTCCTTGGCGCACCGCGCCGTTTTCATCCCGCCTAATGATAATTTCTCCACCGCTTCGCGCAAATGGTCCGTTGTCTGATGCGAATAAATAAGAGTCGTTTCGATATTGCTATGTCCCATGAGCTTCTGGACCGTAGGAAGGTCAACGCCGCGCATCAAAAGCTGGCTAGCGAAGGTATGCCGGAGAGCATGAACCTCGGTAAGATTATAAATGGCGGCATTCTTGGCGATCCTGATAAGCTGAAGCCGGAGGAAGTTCCCATTCATGGCTTCGCCGTCCTCATCTGGAAAAACAAAATGGCTCTGGCGCGGAAGGCCATCTAAAACATCAGCAATGACATCAGACATGGGGATTTCCCGCTCCCCTGCCTTGGGTATCCAAAAGGATTTCCGTCGAATCTTGATAATGCGCCTTTTAAAATCAAGGTCGCTCCACTCAAGATTAAGCAATTCGGCCTTTCTCATCCCGGTATGAATCAGGGTAAAAAAGATAGGGCGATATTCCGGCTCACAAGCGCGAAGCAAGCGGTCGCATTCGGCATCGGTCAAAAACCGCCTCGGCTTGGAATCTTCTGCTTTTAATTGTTTCACCCCTTCGGCCGGACTTGCCTCTAGGTATTTCCATTTCACGGCGAGGATAAACATTGTCTTAATCGTGGTAAGTTCAAAATTGACGGTGTATGACTTCGCGCCTTTGCGAACTGCGCCGGGCTTCTTTACCCGCGAGGGATTCGCTCCGTTCTTTGCCACTGGGACGGTCTTACGCCATGCCTTGTATTTCTCTATGGTTTCATGGGTAACATCCCCCAACCTGACAACCTTTGTTTCCGCCTTGATGAATTTCAGGAAGTTATCAATGGCGCTTCGATAGCGGTTTGTGGTGGAGGGGCGGTTATTCGTGGAAGAGTTGGCAAGGAATTGCTTTATAAAATCTTCGAGGGATATTTCTTTACGCTCAAGAAAGCCAAGCTGATTGCGTTCCGCTTTAACTTCGAGGTCTTTTAGGGCAAGCTCGGCGAGGTGCTTTGACTTGCTGATTCTCTTGCGGTAGCGTTTGCTCCCCACATAAAGATCGGCATACCAATATGCCCCACGCTTGCGGATTTGCCCCATTTTTCCTCATTTCTAGCCTGTTTTAGTCCCTATACGGTCCCAAATAGCTTATGAAGAATAATAGCAAATACGCAATTAACTGTCAACAAACAACTTACAACTACTTATATAAAAAGAGCGGAGAGGATAGGATTCGAACCTATGAGGCCCTTGCGAGCCTAACGGTTTTCGAGACCGCCGCATTCGACCACTCTGCCACCTCTCCACGAAGAACAGGACAGCGAACGATGGAAGGTCTTTCGCCATCTTTCATCCGAAGCCCTGAGATTAAAGTTTATTGCCTTCGCGGGAATTGGTCAAGGCGCGAAAAAGAAGGGTTTTCTGCAAATGCTTGGGTCTTTCTGGCTTGCCCGGCACACGATAAGATCGTCACGTCTCAGTCGTGGCCCAACGATCCTTATTGCATCTAAAGATCTCGCCAAGAATATCCTCCGTATTCTTGGTGACCGACCATCCCGGATAGTGATCCGAAAATTTGGACACATCACTGACCCACCAAATGTGATCGCCGGTCCGGTTCTTTTCGAGATAGACCGTTTTCATGTTGCGGCCCACGATCCTTCCGCAGAGTTGGATGGCTTCCATCATGGAGCAGTGACTGAAACGACTTCCGCCCATATTGTAGACCTCGCCGCACCGCGGCTTCTGATAAAAGCGGTAAAAACCGTTCACCACATCCGAACTATGGATGTTATCCCGGACCTGTTTCCCTCTGCAACCAAAGATCTGATACTCCCGGCCCAGGATCGCACATTTCATCAAATACGCGAGATATCCGTGCAGTTCTGCCGCGGCATGGCGCGGACCGGTCAAACATCCGCATCGGAAAAGACCCGTTTTCATCCCGAAATAACGTCCATATTCCTGAACCATGATATCCGCCGCCACTTTGGACGCACCGAAAACAGAATGAGTGCATTGGTCCAAAGACATGCTCTCATCGATCCCTTTTTTGAAATAAGGGTGTCCGGGATCCAATTCCCACCGTGTCTCCAGCTCTTGAAGAGGGAGGCGATTGGGGTGATCTCCATAAACTTTATTGGTGGAGGCAAAAATAAAGACGGTTTGGGGGCAGTGCTGCCGCGCGGCTTCCAGAAGATTTAACGTGCCAACCGCGTTAATGCCAAAATCCGTGTGTGGCTCCCGCGCGGCCCAATCATGGCTCGGTTGCGCGGCATTGTGAATCACCACGTCGATATCCCGGTTATATTCCGAAAAAATACGGGAGACTGCCACAGTATCGCGGATATCGATCTCATGGTTGACAAAATTCGCGCATTCACTCTTAAGCTCCTTCAGATTTTCTCCCGTAGAACCCTCCGCGCCAAAAAAATATTTCCGCATATCATTGTCGATACCGATGACATGAAATCCTTTGGCGTGAAAGAACCGGACCGACTCAGAGCCAATAAGGCCCGCAGCTCCTGTGACCAGCGCGATCTTCATTGCTTTTTTCCCCTTTGCTCTTGCGATTAAAGAAATATTTTTTTGAAATCCGGCTCATGGTCTTTCAGCCAAAGGAACGTGTCCTCCAGGATCTTCCGTGAGGATCTCTGCGGCTTCCAATCAAAAACCTGCTCGGTCCTTCCGTTATCGGTGATATACCAAATCATATCCGCAGGTCGCGGCTCTAAAACGCTCCCGATCACCATGGAATTTCCCGTGAGTTGCCCGCAAAGGTCTGTGGTCTCCCGGAGAGATAAATTCGAATAACTCGATCCGCCGACGTTGAATATTTCCCCGCGATAAGCAGGTTGGTCCCCCATCAGGCACTGTGCCTGCTTGGTCACAAGTTCTGCAAGATCTTGGACATGCAGCAGATCCCGCACCTGCTTCCCCATCCCGCCGAAGCCGATATATTTTAAAGGCTTCTTGAAATAATGATGGGCCAGCCAAAATGTAAAAACGCCCTGATCGACCTTGCCCAATTGCCACGGCCCTGCGACCACGCCGCACCGGTCAATGATCGCCGGAAGATCGTATTGGGCCGCATATTCCCGAAGGATCAGTTCCGCGCACAATTTACTCGCTCCATAGAGTGACCGGATCCCGTGAAGAGGCATCTCCGCTCGCACGCCCCGCGGGCTGACGCCCTCACATCCCTCGTCGAGATCAAACCGTGTCTCTGTTTCCCGGTAGCGGCAGGCATTCAACCGATCGTAAGGATAAATGCGGGAACTGGATAAAAAAAGAACAGGAACCCGCCTCTCACGGGCCCATTCAAAACAATGGATCGCGCCTTGCAGGTTAATATCTAAAAGACGGCGCGCATCCTGACCCTGGGTCCCCGCCAGAACAGAGGGTTCCGCGCTGCATTCGATCAGAAGGGCGAACGCTTCCTTGAGCTTGCTGAGATCCCCGGGATTCCTCACATCACCCAGCACAAATTTAATGCCCTGAGGCAAGATCCTTTTTTTCAACAAGACCTCTGAGCCTCGCCGGCTAAGGTCGTCAAGAACGGTCACCTCGTAACCCCGGGTGGCAAGATCCACCGCCAGATTGGACCCCACAAAACCGCTGCCCCCCGTGATCAGGATACGTTCCGTCATGATTCATTCACCTTGAGAAACATGTCACCTACGAATACCGCCCTAACATGGCCGGAGCGATTATAACAAAGAAATCCATTTTTCGTGTTTTTATGACAAAGCACAAAAGCTGAGGGTCCCACTGGCTAGGATTTCATCCAAAAGTATTTATTAAAGATCGCCAGGTAGATGCCGCGCGCAAGTTCATAAGGTGCGGAAAGAGCATAGGTCTTCACCCTTCCCCAGAAGTCTTCGTTCTTAGCGATCATCCAATGACGATTACGAAAACTTAAATACTGCCGGAATTTCTCTCCCGTGCCCGAGCTATTGCCGGCGTGAAGGCACTCCACCTGAGGATAAAATAGAACCTTCCACCCGGCCCGCTGGGCCCTCCAAGCTAGATCGACGTCTTCTACTAAGAAGAAAAAACGCTCGTCAAAATAGCCGGTTCTTTCTTTAAGCTTTTCAAGCATATTTCGTCTGTAAAAAGCAGCCGCGGAACAGGGACCGATGATTTTTTTTCTTTTGGGCCCGACCCCGTCTTTCGGCCTTCCACGGTTTAAATCATGGAACCTCCGGAAAGCCGACAAATAGATCCCCTGAGAATAAAGGGTCTTGCCGTCCATGTTGAGAATATTGGGCTGGACCATGCCGACATCACCGGAGAATCCTTTTTGGGCCAGATCAAATTTTTCGAAAAAATCGTCCCCGAGCACGACATCGCTGTCCAAAGCTAAGATCCAATCCCCGGACGAAGATTCGATGCCCTGATTCCTGGCTTTGCTGGCTCCAAGGTTTTTTGAATTTTCGATCAACTTCACCCGGGGGAAATATCCTCTGATCATTTCCAACGTTTTGTCGAATGAAGCATTGTCAACGATGACCACTTCGACGCCCTGGGTGTTCTGGCGAAAAACGGAGTTCAGGCATGCTTGTATATGTTTTTGGCTGTTGTAAGTCAGGATCACTATGGAAAGCATGCCCCCCCTCACTTCAAATCCCTTTCAGGATATCCGCCAGTCTTTTGCCAAGAACATCGAGCGAATAATACCGCTTCACATCTTCCCTGGCATGATTTCCCGTCTCGCGGCGTGATTGCGGATTTTCGGCTAAATGGCACATGGCAGAAACAAATTCGTTTTTATTTTTTACTAAAAAACCTGTTTCCCGATCCCGGAGAATGTTCTTTGCCTCTCCTATATCGCTGGCGATGGCAGGCTTGGCCATGCTCATATATTCAAATAGTTTGGTCGGGCTTTTTGCCTTATTGAATTTCGTATCCTGGGTCAAAGGCAGCAATCCGACATCCATCCTTGAAAGATGCTCGGGGATCCTGTCCGGATCGATCCAGGCGTGGATCGTGACTTTGCGTTTGTGCTTATGGTCGCCAAGGGTCTGCCGGACCTCTTCAAAATATCTGCCCTCTCCGGCCAGGCTTAATGAAACATGACCATACCGGTCCGCGACTTCGGAAAAACAGTCCAGAAGAAACCGGATATTAGCGCCCATTTCCTCGTGGTAAGCCGTTCCGATCCATGAAAAAACAACGCCCGTCCCGGAACGGCTCTCCTTAGGGGCAAAAAGGTTCGTATCCACACCGGTCGGAAGATAATGCGTTAAAGGATTAAAATCATGAAGATAGCCTTCAAGAAATTTGCTGGCGGCGATACACGTTCTTGCACGCTTAGCGATTTGACGCGTCGCATATTCCATTTTTGAGCTTGGATAAAATCCGAGATGGTAAACGGGATTTTCCCGGATATTCCAGTCGTCACAATCAAACACGATTTTGTTTTTTTTAAATACGGAGACCCAGAGAGGCGCCCAGGCGTGATAATTAAATCTTTGGAGGATAAAAACGGTGTCGGTGGATTCTTGGATGAGCGAGCGGAAAGCCCTTGCAACAAGTCCGATCTTTTTCAAACCGGACATTTCTAATTCTGCTTCGCCGCACTTCGCGCCAAGATCATCGGCGAACGAAAGAACGCGGGCCTCTATCCCTTGCTTGACCAACTCCCGGCAGAAGTGATAGCAACGGACCCGGGCCCCCGACAAATGATAGCCCTCCCGGGTAATGAACAGGACTTTCATCAAAGGTCTTTTTTCTCTTTCGTTTTGATCAATCCGTTTTCCAAAATGCAGTCATAAACATTCTCTGCCATGATCGCATAACCCGCATCATTGGGATGCCAATCATCTTCCCGTGAAAGATAAGCCCGCTGATCCTTCAAGGCTTGAAAAACCGCGTAATGATCCACAAGAGGTATATTGAACTTCTTGGCCGCAGCTTCTTGAATGCGCCGCAAATCCCTCGTTGCCACCGGATAGGTGCATATGATTATTTTGATGCCATCCGCCTTACATATTTTGACCATTTCTCCGATATCGTGCCCCGCAAGTTCATCAAAAATGGGTGCCTGATCCCACTTTTCTTTCCCAAGCTTATCCCGCGCTCTTCCTGCCGGGGGATAATAAAAATCCCATTGTTCTTGAGAGACCCTAAATGGGGGAAAAATATTTTTAAATAGCTTCCAAATTCTGAATTGGTCAAGGAATATTAAAGTCCTCAACGCGAGCTGGGAAACCGACGGATCTTCATTGAACAACAGCATGTTGCTTCGATCCATGTTCCACCAATTATTGACCCCCACCAAAAGAATGACCAGCTGTGGCCGGTATTTCTTGATGTGCCTGGGAAGCTTTGCCAGAATTTCCGAGGTGTTCTGTCCTATGGTCTGATCAAAAAAACATTGGATCTTCATTCCCTCATATTTTTTCTTCAACATTTCTTCCAGCTGACGAGGATAGTTTTTCGTAGCAGGATCGCTGGCTCCGATACCCCATGTGGTTGATTCGCCCACACAATAGATCCTGTACTCTGCTCCGGCATCCACGGGTGCCTTATGGATCACGTTATATCCAAATCCCAGGAGTCTCAAAAAAAACTCCAGCCCCACAAGCGCCAGACAAACACCGAACACGACACAAAAGACCTTGCTCTTTAATGAAAATCTTTGGGGAGAATTATTTGTGGATGGATTTTTCATAGAGTTTCAACAAAGCTCATAGAATCCCCTGACGGCATGGAGATTTTGTCTTTTTCCCCGAAATGAGCGCGCATTGTATTTGGGTAATGAATCCCACCCAAAAAGACCGGCATTAAAAACGAAGCGGCTAAAATAGCGCCTTTGCTCCCGCTATGCCGCCTGGCGGCTCGCTTTTTCGACCACGATATTTTCCATGACGAGGCAATCCATGTCGCTTTTTAGAAAACCGGCGAGCGCGTCTTCCGGACTGCAAACGATAGGCTCGCCTTTTAAATTGAATGACGTATTAAGAATAATCGGTATGCCGGTGATGTCCTCGAATGTTTTTATTAATTGCCACAGCTTCGGATGGAAGTTCCTGTTCACGGTTTGAACTCGCGCGGTTCCGTCGACATGAGTTGCCGACGGGATCAAACGTTTCTTCTCCTCTCGTACCGGAGGAGCTAACAACATAAAGGGTGAGAGATCCTTGAGATCAAAATACTCCCCCGCTTTTTCTTCGAGCACCAAGGGAGCATACGGTCTAAAAGACTCCCGGTGCTTTACCTTGGAGTTAAGAAGATCTTTCATGCCAGGATTACGGGAATCCGCCAGGATCGAACGATTCCCCAAAGCCCTTGGGCCATATTCCATCTTTCCCTGGAACCAACCGATAATTTCACCCCGGGCGATCTTCCCGGCAATATAGGGCGCAAGAACCGGATATTCCATCTCCTTAAAATCGACCCCCTCTTTTCTGAGGATCCTCTTTATTTGCTCCGAAGAAAATTCGGGACCGAGCGCGGCGTTGGTCATCACATAGTCCCGCTTATTCCCAAGAAAATCATAATACGTATAGGCCGCCGCACCCAAAGCCCCGCCGCTATCACCCGCCGCCGGTTGAACGAACACTTTTTTAAAAGGCGTCTCCTCGAGGATTTTATGGTTGGCGACGCAGTTCAGGAATAATCCTCCTGCAAGGCATAATTGGTCCATCTTTGTTTCTGTATGCAAATGACGCGCGATCTTGATAAGGATCTCTTCGGTAAGTTTTTGCAAGCTAGCAGCCATATCGCTGTGCCTCTTCTCGATCTTCCCTCCGGGCAGTCTGGGCGCTCCAAAGGTTTTTACGAAGTGTGGGGTATACATGCGAACCCCCTCATTAAAAAACCCGAAAAATCTTTGATCGAGCCGAAAACTTCCGTCAGGCTTTATCGTAAAAATTTTTCTCAATTCGTCGAGATAGACCGGCTCTCCATACCCCGCCAATCCCATCACGATACCTTCGCCTTCGAGCGCCGGAAACCCGAGATAAGTTGTGACTGCGGTATAAAATAACCCCAAAGAATCAGGAAAAAAGATCTCCTTTTGGACTTGTATTTGATTGCCCCTCCCAAACCCGTAAGTCATGGTTGCCCATTCGCCGACCCCATCCGCGGTTAAAATGGCGGCTTCTTCAAAGGGCGAAACCAGAAACGCGCTTGCAGCGTGCGAAAGATGATGTTTAACGAATAGTGTTTCCCCTTCAAATCCGAATTCTTTCTTAAAAACAAGCGGTAAGATAAGACGGTCTTCGAGCCACCGGGGCATGGTATCCATGAAATTTTTAAGAGAGAAAGGATACGCCTTTAAATGATTACACACGGCTCTTGCGAACTTAAGATACGGTTTTTCATAGAAAGCGATGTAATCAACATCGAGAATCCCCGCCCCTTCGGCCTGGATGCAAAAGTTAATGGCATTAATGGGAAAATCGGGCGTGTTTTTCCGGCGGGTGAAGCGCTCCTCCTGCGCCGCGGCAATGATCTTACCGTCCCTGAGAGCACAAGCGGCGGAATCGTGGTAAAAACAGGAAAGTCCTAATATGTTCATAGGCCAAAACCGGCTGGGTCCCCCGGATTAAATTCCGGCATAGATAAAAGAGATGATGACCGCCGGGCCAATGTGATACGCGATAAAAGCGATAATCGCAAAAAGAATAAGAATGGGCGCTATGAAATACATCTTTTCTTTTTTTATCATATGGCCCATTTCTTTCAAAATATAGGAAATCTTACTCATCTTGCTTGTCCTTTCATTTTCTTAAGACTGCCGCATCACATCATGGTCATTCCGCCCGTAGCCTTTGGCTTCCTTCCAAAAGGATCCTTCGTTTTCTGGTTTCTCGCCAAGAAATTTCTGGTTAAAGATAAGCATGAAAAAAACTGTCAATCCAAGGCCGAATAAATACGCGATCCATAGCAAAACCGTTACCAACACCTTTTGTCCTGCCCTGACAAAAGATTTAACCCATTTAAACTTCATAATCACAACCTAGTTTTCCAGCGATACTTTTCAGCAGCTCCTTATCGAAATTCACCTCCAAGAGCTTCAGCGCTTCCTCCCTGAGCATCATTCCTTCCCGGATCATTTTGCTCATCTCGACATGATAATGCGTGTATCCGTAGTGTTTCATGGCATTGTGAACGGAAAGAAAATTCAAATAACAATTGGTGGAATTGGCCGGATAGCTTAATTTTGGCAACTTCCATTTTAACTCTTTTTTGATCACCTCGGCATAAACATCGGAAGCATGCGGTAAAAACCAGTGAGGGGATAAAACGATGCATTTATGTTTTTTTTGGGCCCTCGAAAGCACTTCTTCCATGCTCTGCGGGAAATCCTTATACCGGGGATCCGTCCTGACATGTTTGTCCAAAAACTCCTGCGTCGCTTTTGCCATAGAGACAAACTCGGATTGATGGATGCTGCAACCGCACCGGGACATCAACGGCTGTTTTGTGGACTGTCCTTTGGTCCACCCGGCAATGATCATGGGAATATTAAATCTTGCCGTCATTTTGAAGGTAAGGTCCATATACCAAAGAGAGCAAAGATGGCATATCACGGCTTTAGACCCCGTCGCAAGGATCTTCGCAAACATTTCCTTCATGAAATCCGTTTTAAAAAATAAGAAATCCACTCCCAATATCTCTACCGCGTTCCGGACATTCTCCAGGGCCTCTTCGGTCTCAAACCCATGGTCGAAAGTAAAGGCGAGCACGTTCATTTTGTACCTTTTTTTCATGTAATACAGGGCCGCAGTGCTGTCCTTTCCTCCACTGCACATCACCAAGCAATCGTATTCCCCTTTCCCCTGATGTTGTTTTAATATTTTGATGAAATCCGTCTCAAGGGGTTTTTCGAGCGAGGGCTTCGCCTTTTCATATTCCAGGCACACATTACAAACACCTTTCTCATTAAGAACGATCTCCGGATTTCTTTCCGGAAGCACGCATTTCTTACAAATCATCAGGGTCTCTCCTTTTTAAGACTTTCTGACCAAGATCTTCCATATCTTGTCTGTCTTCACTTTGCTTATAATCTCATGTACTTCTGTTTCAAGGGACAGGGGAACGTTCATGATGGGCTCCCCATCATCCACTACGATTTCGAGCAGGGCCCCTGTTTCCATGCTCTCTAATTTCAATAGAGTCATGGCCGAATTTTGAGGGCAAGCAACTCCCTCTAAATTCAGGACCTCCCTGGTTTCGTCCTTCATCATCCGACCTTCCGGCTGCGCCGGACTATTTCTGATAGGCTCTGAACCACGAGGTCCACTTCTTCCGGAGTAGTAAACCGGCTCAAACTGATACGGATCGCTTCCTGGGCCCGTTCGGGCTCCAGGCCCATGGCGAGAAGCACATGACTGGGCGTCACCTTGGTGGACAAACACGCCGACCCGGCTGAAACATAGATGTTTTTCTCACTGAGTTCTCTAGATAACGACTGCCCATTCACCGACCTGAACCTTAAATTAATATTATTACAAAGCCTTTTAACCCTGGGACCGTTCAAATCCGTTTGTTCAATGCTGCTTTGTATTTTCTGGATAAAATCATCCCTGAATGTGGCTAATTTTGCTGTATCCACTTCTCCGGCGATCTCCGCCGCTTTTCCAAATCCCACGATCCCCTCGACATGATGGGTTCCCGACCTGAGCCCGCCCTCCTGACCCCCTCCGTGCAAAAGCGGCTCCATCTTCACCGAGTTCCTTACATACAAAGCCCCAACTCCTTTAGGGCCATGGATCTTATGCGCATTGAGTGATACCAGATCAAGGTTTTGGTTTTTAACATCGAGCTTCACTTTTGTAAAACTCTGGCATGCGTCGGAATGGAAATAAACCTTTTTGCTTCTGCATATCGCACCGATCTCATCGATCGGTTCGATCGTTCCCACCTCATTATTCGCGTGGGCGATCGAAACAAGGATGGTTTCCCGTTTGATGGCCTTCTCGACTTCCTTGGGGGAAACAAAACCTTCCCGGTCTACCGGAAGATACGTGACCTGAAACCCCTGCGTTTCCAGCCATTGGGCTGTTTCCATGACGCTCATATGTTCTATTTGCGAAACTATAATGTGTTTGCCACGCTCTCTATTCGCGAATGCGGTCCCTTTGAGAGCAAGATTGTTGGATTCTGTCCCGCCCGAGGTGAAAATGAGTTCTTGGGGTTCCGCGTTGATCTCCCGCGCGATCACCGCCCTTGCCTTTTCAATAGCTTTTGCAGCCACAACACCCAGTTTGTGGGCGGAAGATGCGTTCATGGCCTTCATGTCCTGGCATGACAGCATCGCCGCTGAGACCCTGGGGTCAATCATGCTTGTCGCTGCATTATCTAAATATATTTCCATTTTATGAATTATTTCCCCGCGTTATCAAATTAAATCGCTTATGACTTGTGGCATGGGCAAGGGTCCGCTTCCGCCCACAAAAAAGCGCCCGGATCGCACTTCCCCCGTTTGAAACAATTCCGGGACCCATAAAATAAGCCGGATCATCCGTGGTTCTTTCTTCCTTCCGGACGGCGCGAGCCCCCTTGCGTCTGTTTTGTGTAGCCCCTGTACGTCGCCATCTCTATGATCAACTCACAAGCGCCTCATGGGCTTTTTCAAGTGCTTCGGCGGAAGAACGCCAATTATATTTTATTTCAACCCGCCGCCTGGCCGCCACCGCCATAGTCTTCCTGCGTGCATCATCGCCGGCCAACTCCATGATCCCCGCGGCGATCCTATCCGGTTGCCCCGCTGGAACAATGATCCCCGCATCTCCCATCATATTTCTTACTTCACCCACATCGCTGGCAACGATCGCCTTTCCGGAGGCCAAATACTCCACGATCTTTAAGGGGCTCTTGCACCGGGTGATCTCGTTATCCTCGAACGGCGCTATGCAAATATCGGCTGCGGCAATATACATCGGGACATCTGAATGCGGTACGGATCCGACAAAAATAATACTTTCCCTGAGTTCGAGGGTTTTTGAAAATTTCTTTAGCGCTTCCAGTTGCGACCCATCACCCAAGACCATGAATTTCATGTGCCGGGCACCAGGATTGTCGGAAATGGTCTTGGCCGCCTTAAGAAATAATTTCACATACTGACAATCATGCAATTGTCCCTGATACAAGACCAAGAGCTCATCGTTAATGTTATATTTTTTTCGCACAGCCTGGGCCTCCTTCGCTCCGACATGGAACAGAGCCGCATCCGCCCCCACAGGAACCAAAGAAATCTTTCTGGCATCCACACCGCGCCGCATGGCCAATTTTTTCAGCTTTTCACTGGCCACGCTTACGCTATCCGCCAGAAAAGGAAGACAGCGTTCCATCGACCAGAAGGAGATTCCCGTCACAACAGCTGTTAGCGTTTTTTTGTGAAGAGAAGCATAGAATATCTTCTCTTCCCAATCGTCCCAATCATAATGCAGCGGTTTACCGCACCAGTACGCAGCCAGGACCGCGGGGATGGCCGCATAAAAATGACTTTTCTGAAGATGAACCAGATCTGCCTCACGCGATAACGCGCAAAGTGCCTTGATATTCCTTATTAACGTGGCGGTTGAAATGATCCTCTCGAGCGGAATGGCATGAACAGCGCCGAGGAAACTTTCTTCGCACTTCGTCATCGGGAAATAAGCGATCTTGACCTGATGCCCTTTGCTTGCCAGCTGCTCGGCAAGTTTGATCATGCGGATTGTCCAAGGTTCCATCGCGGAGTACAGATCATGAGGATGGATCATAAGGATTTTCATGGTCTATCCCCCGGGAAAAAGTAAACTTTTTCGGATCTGTTTTACCAAGGATAAATACATGGCAAGAAGAAAATGATACACCATCAGCACCAAAAGAACGGGGACCGCCAGGCAACGCTTCCAGCTGATGGATCGACTTGGTCTTTTGTTCATCCCCCTCCTGGAGCTTCTTAAGCCTTGAGAAACTTATACAGTCCGAATTCTTTCAATTCTTTGACCATATTCAACAAATTCTGATGATTATCGCAATGATCGCAATGCTCGTCATAAAGCTTCACGCCATTCAGACAACTTATATGCGTATTTTTCGACAAAAATTTCGCCTCAATACGTTTTTGCCGATAATAATCGGACTGCCAAATATCTTTGAGACGGGTATCCTTTAGATATCCCATGGTCCTCAGATGACAACACATGCTGAGATCGCCGGGGGCAGGAATGAGGCAGAAATTCCATCCGATCAGACAGCCTTCTTTCAAGAAAACATCCTTGGACCATGCCCCGGTCTCTTTGTCATAATTCTCGAACTGGAACTTGATATTACTAACAAAATCAATTCCCGCCTTCTCGAAGATCTCCTCGGCCCTCGGCAGATCTTTTTTCATGACGGCGAGCTGTTCTTCGTTCAGCCGCAAATGTCCGTTATTGTCGTCGATCCTGATGAGATAGAAACGGGCAGCATCGGTCCCGATATAGGCATCGGTTTCGGCCATCGGGATGAGCTCGTGGAAATTCATGGCGTGAAGGACATGCGTCATGATCACGCGGGGAAACTGTTTGCCGGATTTTCTCTTCAGCTCCATCAAGGTTTTCATGTTCTCAACGGTTTTCTGGAAAAGATCGCTCGGTCTGGATTCCAAGCAAACTTTGGCATAGGTTTCTGCCGTTCCGGCCGGAAACGAACAATAGATCTCGCGCACTTCCAGTTCGATGATCTTTTCCGCGATCTCGCGCGTCAGAAGGGATCCGTTTGTAAAGAAAAGCGGTTTGACCCCTTTGAGCCGCACATATTCGATCATCTTCATGAAATCCGGGTGCAGCAGCGGCTCACCGTCTCCTTGGAGGATCATGCACTCGGTTTTCAATTCCGCGGCATCATCCACGATCTCCTTGAATTTTTGAAGATCCATTTTCCGGGCCAAAAATTCCGGCTGATGGTGAATGAGCGGATTATGAACGAAACAATGCGCGCACTTGATGTTACAACGGTGAAAGGGGTCCAGCACGATGATCTGAGGGCCGATAAATGCTTCTTCAAAAATGGTGCCGAGCAGACGTGCCAGATCGATCTCCCTGAACGGGTAAAGGCGGGCATTCATTTCGGCCGTCTCGAGTATCTCGGGCAACTCCTTATCGTATAATCCGATCCTGATGGAGGGATGGATCTTGTTAAGTCTCTCGATGGCAGCGGACAGTCCTTTTGCTAAATTTCCGATAGGAAAAATTTCGAATGGTTCGTTTAAAACATCGAAGTGCTTTGTGTCGCCGTTCAACATCTCAAGGCACAATTTATACATCTGCCTGATCCTGAAAAAATTGTACCTCGACAAACCGATCTCAATAATTTTCTTTCCCTTAGCGCGTTCTCGAATATGAGAGATCACAATGTCGAAATTTTTCTTCCCGCTGATACGTTCATGCAAGACCGCGCGATCGCCCAAGAGAACATGCTGAATATCCAAGACCGCAGGTATCTCGACCATTCCTGCGACGCTCTTCACGCCCTGCGCAGTCTGGATAAAATCATTCACTTTCGAAGCCGCGCAAACAGAGTCCGACCTGAATAATTGTGCGGTTTTCTTCAGAAACCCCCACTGACATCTCACGGACAGGAAGTTCACAAGCGTTTTAATCCTCATTGGTTTATTACACCTCGTGTGATTGAATTTGGATATCAACGCAACGTTTGCGGGACATAATACCTGCAAGCGAACGTTATGAAAAGGAGAGAAAATGGAAATTGAGTTAAAAGTTCTATTCCTTATAACAATTAACCATGCCAGCGCAGTTCATCTGGCAACGTCTTATCTTTTCCCGTATGTTCTCCGCCTTTTGTGACGTCCATATTTGCCCCACATCACTCTCCTTAATATTACCTGCGGGTTCCATCTCACAGCAAAGGTACAGATCCCCCTTGGGATTCACAAGCATCATATCATCCCCAAGACTGCACGCTGTTTCCTTGACGAATCTTTCGGGGTCAGAAAAATATAATTTAAATTTCTCAAGCTGACCGATCGGATTGTCTATCCGGTGGCCTATTTTTTTTAATCGGATCAGTTCATCCAGCACATAGTGGACCCTGCCGATATCCTGCGGCCAAAGAAAACTGTGTTCTTTTTTCTTGTACCATGCGGCATCCGTCGGAATCATATTGGGTCGTGTAATGGCTATAAATGAAAGCGAAAGCTGCTTCCCTTGCGCCCAGTCTACAAGATCTAAGATGCCCTCCAGATTGGGACCCATGATAATGGTCTGAAGTGTCAAATTTTGGAGTTTTCCCCTGTAGGCGCCAAAATACTCCAAAGCCTCCATGACTTTTTTGTACGCCCCCTTTGTGCCTCGCAAAAAATCATGAGTGCTTTCATCTAAGCTATCCAAGGATAAAGCCAAAAAACTAAGGCCCGAATCTGCGATCCGTTTGGCTACGGTTTTATCTATTAAATAGCCGTTCGAGACCATGGAAAATCTAAAACCCTGATTCGCTATGAACTCGACCAAATCGAGTATACCCTCCTTCATAAGGGTTTCTCCTCCGGAAATATTCATCTCGAAAGGCATGCCGGCAAATTCTTTGAGTGAAGAAACGAACTTGTATAAATGGCAAGGCTCCAATTCGTCCGGATCTTTCTTGGTCATCCAGTAGTTACACATCCTGCATTTAAACATACACCTATGCGACACCTCTATGACGCAGAATTTCGGACGCTTGATATCTCTCGGTGTATCCATCTTAATCCCGCCGTTGCTGTCTCAGGCTCTGGTTGCACGTTGCAATGCAATGCCTAGCGCCTTCGATGTCCGGATTTATCTTCAAAGCCTGCTTAAAATTATCCACGGCTTTGTCAAACTGTCTCATCCCCTCGTAGCAACAGCCTAAACCCATGTAATAACATTCATTGTTGGGATGGATCTTGAGCAGCCAGTTAAACTCGCCTATGGACCTATCAAACTGCTGGAGTCTTTCATAGCAATACGCAAGCCCCTGATGGACGAGATAATTGTCGGGATTAAGAGCCAAGGTTTTTTTAAATTCATCCACGGCCTCACCAAATTGTTCTTTGTGCTGATAGCATGACCCCAGCCCTTGGTGAACAGATTCACTACGAGGAAACAGCTCGAGGGCTTTGTGGAATTCTGCGATGGCGTTGTCCACTTGTTTTTGTTCTAAATAACAAAAACCAAGGCCTATGTTGCCATATTGGTTTTTAGGATTTAGGTCCAAGCCTTTCTTGAATTCATCCATGGCCTTATCAAATTGTTTTAAATCCTTATAGCAAAATCCAAGGCTGTTACGAATGTGCTCATTTTTTGGATTAATTTCAAGCCCGCGCTTCAATTCACCAATAGCTTTATCAAGCTGTCCCTCATGCTGGTAACACAACCCCAAGCCATGATAAGCATGTTCATTTTGAGGGTTCAATTCAAAAGCCCTGCTAAATTCCCCGAAGGCCTTTCCAAATTCCTTTTGATCCAAATAACGGAACCCCATGACATGCGCATCCAGATTTTCCTGAAAAGAATCTTTTCCCTCACAAGGGTCATCCGGAGGAAAAGCGCAAATGAAATTGATGACACAACATCTCTTGCCCGGGCCGCGAATACCGATCTTTCGCCTTATCTCGTTTGCCTTATCAGAAAACCAGAGCTGCTTCAGATCATCCTCTCTTACGTTACCAAGAACATCACCGCTGAGATAAATGTTGCCGCTTTCATCAAGATCGATAATGTAATCATGGATCCGGTATTCCGTATCCCTCATGAACTTGTCGGGATCCACGTAATACTCTTTAAACGCGTTCAGCTGCGAAATGGGGTTCCAGATCTTATATCCGGATCTTCTCAGTTTTATAAGCTGGTCGATAAGCCGATGGACCTTTTCTGTATCCTGCGGCCAAAGATCTTTGTAGGTCTGGCTCTTGAACCAATTGTGCCTCTCTTGGACCAGACCTGTTTCAAGCAGCGCCAAGAATGATATGTTCTGAACTGCCTTATTCTTGTTCACCCACTCCGTAAGTTCTAATATCTCGTCCAAATTCTTTTCCATGAGTATGGTGAGGATGGTCAGGCTCAAATTGGAACCGCAGTATTTCTCCAGATACTCAATGGCCTTCATGGCCTTAGAAAAAACATCGTCCTTGCCTCTTAAATAATTATGCGTATGAGGATTCAGGCTTTCCAGGGATATGGCCAATACATTGAGGCCGGAATCTGCGATCCTTTTTGCCATATTTTCATCGATCAGATAAGCGTTTGTAGAAATGATGGATTTAAAACCTTTTTGAGATATAAAGCTGCATAGATCCAGACACCAATCTTTCCACAAGGGCTCCCCGCCCATCACATTGATCTCAAGCGGTTCTTTTACGAACTCGGATAGGGATTGTACGAATCTTTTAGCCTCGTCAAAGGTAAGCTCATTCGATTGCGGTCCGCATTGCCAGGATTTGCACATCTTGCATTTGAGAAGACATCGATTGGTGATAACGATGTCACAAAAACGAGGATTGCCTGTCTGCGAAAGATTTTTTTCATCGCTCATAAAGTCGCTCCTTTTTATTTCCAGCGCCCCTCTTGCCTTTTGAGAGCCTATTTCCCGAAAATCTCTTTTGATATAATATCGGCAATATTCTTGGCCAAAAGCCGGTTGCCTTTCGCCGTGCAGTGACCAAAGTCGCCGGCGAACATATCCCGAAAATATGCGTTATAGCCTTCCTTTTTAACGGCGTCTTTGAATATTTTCTCGTTGTCCACAAAGATCACGTTTTCCTGTTGGAATATATCCTTTAAGGGCCGTATGCTACGCATGGGATATTGCACACATATCAACTTCACTTTTCTTTGATCCAGGATTTGTTTAAGCTTGCGGTAATTGTCGATCGTGGCGGGATTATAACATTTCTCACTTAGGTTATTGAGTTTATCCGCATAGACTTTGGAGAGTTTCTCCTTACCCATTTCACCGTATATGGTTGCTAACCCTCCATACGCAAGCATGCTTTGAGGGTTTAGCTCCGAGGCTTTCTTGAGGGCTTGCTCTGCCTCAGCAAGCCTCTTTTGGGTCTTGTAAACCTGACCTAACCCTATGTAGGCAGGATCATATTTAGGATTAAGCTCCACAGCCTTATTAAGTATTTGTTCTGCCTCGGTGAATTTCTCCTGATCTCTGTAAACCCAACTTAATACTACATACGCGGGATAATTTTCAGGATTGAGTCTCATAGCCTCTTTAAGCACCTGCTCTGATTCGATGTATCTCTTTTGATAGAGGTAGAGCCGGCCTAATTCCGTATACGCTAAATCGTTTTGAGGATTAAATTCTGTGATTTTTTTGAGCAGGGTTTCTGACTCGCTATATTTCCCCTGATCTTTATAAAGCCCACCCAATCCTGTGTGCGCCGTATTACTTTTAGGGTTGAGTTCGATAGCCTTCTTGAATGCAGATTCTGCTTCGGAATATTTTGCTTGATCTCTATAAGCATGTCCCAATTCCTCATAAGCGAGACTATTCTGAGGGTTAAGTTCTGCAGCTTTCTTGAATGCCTGTTCCGCCTCGTCGAGTTTCCCCTGTGCGTTGTAGAGCCACCCTAGTTGCACGTAGGTAGAATCGTTTTGGGGTCCTGACTCTGCGGCCCGTTCATGAGGTTTATCTGGGCCGGGGTACGAGGTTTTTAATGCCTGCGTTGGTTTATTTAAAGAATAAATATCTTCCTTCTTCAACTTTTTTAAAACATGCATGAGGAGGAGACGCCCGAACCTATAGACCCGGCAATGCCTAAATATCCAGGTATCGAACTCGGGTATATCCTTGTAATACATGGTCATCCAATCGTTACCACCCATCATGGTTACCACGATATCAGGCTGATATTTATCAAGATCAGCCTCTAATCCCAGTCGTATGGCTAAAGTATTGGTGCCTGTGAGGCCCTTATCGAGCACACTGATCTTCACGCCAAGGTTACGCTTGTTCAAGATCTTTTCTAAGTAAGGCGGGTACTGGCCCTGCGTGGTTGATTCTCCAAGGCACATGATGCGAAATTCGCCGTTTTGTTTTATGGACCGCAGGTTTCCGCGTTCCTGCATGGACAGCATGACAAACCCGCCTACACGCAAGCCTATTTCGAGGATCACCAAAACCAGAAGCAATCCGAAAAAGACGAGGAGGATTTTTTCCCACAGGAATTTTTTTTTAACAGCCGATCTATGGTTCATATGTCTTTTTATATTCACAAGGAACGCTTTGAATTACCAACGGGTCACACATCTCACCGATAGCCGCGCTCTTACGAGCACGGGCATCCATGACCAGCTTTTTGATTTTTTAGCGCCGTTTTTTTGAGCGCAATCTCATCATACATTTGGCGCACCTTTTGCTTATCGCCGAATTGATGGTAGAGAAAGAACAAAAGGTGCTCTAATTCATATGAGAAGAAATCGTTCCCTTCGGTTTGGTCTAAAAGTTTTTTATAAGAATGAACGATCTGCTTCCTCTTGTCAGGCCAGCGCAAACCGTCTATTTCATCATATTTATATTTATGAAAATTCGAAAATTCTTCCGTGGCATATTGATCGATCCTGGAAACATTCTCGATCCCTAGTTCCTTTGCCCGCGACAGAAGCATGCTGCCATCTCTCAAATCAAATTGGTTGATATAGAGCGTATCGATATATCTTTTATTCTTGTTTAAGAATGCGATGGTTTCTTCTATGTCGCGCTCCTGCTCGTGCGGCAGTCCGCAAATGATCTCCACCCCCGTCCAGATCCCTGCTTCATCCGACCACTTAAGTGTATCTTCGAGTTTTTTTAAACTGATGCCTTTGCGCACATATTTCAACAGCCTGGTACTGGCCGTTTCGATGCCGTAAATCAACCGTATGCAGCCGGCCTGACGCATCTTAAAAAGCGTATCTTTGTCTAAGTTATCTGCGCGAGCACAATCGCTCCAGAGGATCTTTGTCTTATTTTTAATGATCTCATCGCATAATTCATTGACATATTGTTTCGAGATATTAAGAGTATCGCTTAGAAAAAAGAAACCCGTGGGATGGTGCTCCTCCTGAAGTTCTTTTAAATACAAAGCCACAGTGGGCGCATCCAAGACAAACATTATTTTATTATTGGACATGGTGCAAAATGCGCACTCATGAGGACAACCTCTAATAAACTTGAAAGGGAGCAGCAGCGTGCCTGATTGATCAAATTTTTCCAGGATTTTGCAAGATTCATCGAGATCATGCGTGAACTCTGAATATCGATACTTATTCATCGGCAAACCGGAAAAATCGGGTTTGAGGGGGGGATGAGCATCGGTGAGTTTTGTCGAGATGACTTTCCCATCGGCCTTCATTCTGGAGTCTAGGAATTTTGATAACTTGTCTTGATCTTTTAGTGCCAATAACAATTCGAGCAGTACGGTTTCATTCTCATGGTAAATGATGTAGTCGATGTCCCGGCAATCATATCGCCTTAACAAATCTATCGATTGCCCTGATCCCCCTAGGATCAACGTGGGATTATATTTTTTCTTAAGGAACCTGGCCAAACTCAAAGTGAACAGGAAGCAGCTTGCGTTAGCATAGATCTCACGCAATGAGAACAAAATGACACCGTATTCACAAAATCGCGATTTTTTGGCAACCTCTTCGAGGATGGCTTCTATTCCCTGATCCTCTGCGCCTGAAATATATTTCAATATTCTATTTTCGTTGAAGAACACCGTTGTATCGAGTTCTTCAACCGGCGTCCTGGAATAATGTTGATCATAATGAATACTTATATTTAAATCATCCTGATCGATTTCAACGGCATGAGCCTTCAGATAGGCCACGATCTGCCCTAAAGCCAAGGGAGGCAAAAGCGTGTAATGCAGCTCTTTGGAATGATTTCCTGCTTTGTCAGAAAAATCCGGCATCCTGACGATCTTAACCTTGAATCCCAGAGACTTTTGGTTGCTTTTCCTGTTTTCCAGCAAAAAGTTAGCGGCTTTCATCGACTCATTAATTGCTAAACCAAGCTTCCCTTGTTTTCTGTAGCTATAG
>JBDRCT010000033.1:0-149500 GCA_043821445.1 Candidatus Omnitrophota bacterium
GAGTTGTCATAGAACTTTTCTTTTTTGAGAATCGCTATTACCTGTCCGAAAATATAATCTTCGTAGGATATGCCTCCGTCGTAGAGAGAAATGATATGGCTACGATGTTGCGGGTTGCTCAGATCCACATTCTTCCAAAAAACTTCATTTAAAGAAAGCGAACCATCCGCCGTTCGCAAATCGTTTTCAAATAGAGGAAGACCTGCTACTTTTTCAGATAAAAACTTTAGGCTAAACTCTGGCGGAGACCTAAGATAAGGTGAATGACAAATATAGTTGTGCAGAAAAAGAAAAAGCGGCTTCCCTTTTTCTTTGCTTTCTTGTAGGACCTTCTGCACATCTTCGAGCCCGCACTTTGGGGACCGAAGATCCCACCACAAACGGTAGCTATCAAACCCTTTATCAAAACCTATCGCCCCTGCCACCTGACCTCCCCCGTGGAATCCTGCGGTTAAATAACCATTTTTTTTGAGTAACAGTGGCAAGGTTTCGATTTTTTCATCCAAGCGAAAAATGTTGGTCTCTTCCTCTTCCCCGTCAAAATCAAGGTTGCACAAATGAACAAAAGGCGTTAAGGACGTGAAGATAGACATGTGAGCCGGTGCTGTCGTAGGCGCCTGGCTGATCGCATTTTGAAATAGAATCGAATCTTTTGCGAATGCATCAATGTTCGGGGAGGTTTTCCTGAAATAGCCGTAACAGCTCAGATGATCGGCGCGGAGAGTGTCGGCTGAGAAAAGGATGATATTAGGACTTTCAAAAACAACAGGCTTTTTATGAATCGTTAGAAAGAAAGCGCCTATCACAATGACTAAGCCTATAAGTATTAATCTCGAAGATAACCTTCCCATCTTCATTCGGATGACCTCCTCCAAGTAGCCGTGATTTGTTAAGGCGCAGACGAGAGCGAGAACCGGTACACCCCACGAAAATTCGTGTGTCTAGAATGATCGAATGCCCTGACCCTTCGCTGATCTCTGATGGCTAAGAATAAGCACCGCCCTGGTTCTTGACTTCTTTTCCATCATGGCGATCAGAACTGTATTGATTCTTGATTTTAAAATAAAAAAATCAATGCTGTCTCAACCCTTCCGTTAATTCCAAAGGTTAGCTGGGACTGCGCTAAACTCCTATAAATCTTCATGGCGCGTTCAGTGCTGCCCAAGTCCATATTTTCTTTACCCTAGGGGCGACTTGAACTGTACTGATTGCCTTAAACTTTTTAATGGATAAGAATCAGTGCTGTTGTGATTCGCGAAGAAAACCGGGATGGCTCTTCCAACCCGGGATCACCTTGCACCAAAGCTCCAGGAATACTTTCCTGCCGAGGAACCGCTCGATGTCGAGACGCGCAGTCATGCCGATCTGTTTGATCTTTTCACCGCCTTTGCCGATCACAATCGCTTTCTGAGAATCCCTTTCGATTACGATCGTGGCGTGAATGCGGGTAATTTTTTCTTCTTCCTTGAAATCATCGATGCGTACCGCTCCGTCGTATGGCAGTTCCTCGCCCAGAAAGTGATAGAGCTTCTCGCGTATCATTTCCTGCACATGAAAGCGGACATTCTGGTCGGAGAGCTGATCCTCAGGATAAATGAACTCTCCTTGAGGCAGGTATTCCAACGTCTGCCGGATCAAGACTTTGACGTTCTCTCCGGTCTTGGCGCTGATGGGAATGAACTCTTTAAAAGCGTAAGCTTTTTGAAAAGAATCCAGAGCTAACAAGAGATCGTCCTTGGGAAAACGATCGATCTGATTGACTAAAAGAAATACGGGGATGAAAACATCCTGGACCCATTTCAAGATCGCACGTTCCGCATCCCCCATGGCCTTAGGGTAAACCATCCAGAAAAGAAGATCCGCGTCCGAAAGCGACTGATGGACGTCGCGCACCATGCCCTCGCCCAAAGCATCCTTGGGTTGATGGACGCCCGGCGTGTCGAGAAAAACGATTTGCCCGCGATAGGGGCTTTGGACCACCGCGCCATCAGGAATGGTCAGGATCCCGCGGACCACATCGCGCGTCGTCTGCGGCTTGGCAGAAGTCCCTGCCAATTTCTCCCCCACCAGATAATTCAACAGGGTGGACTTTCCGACGTTTGGTCTTCCGACGATCGCGACATGCCCTACTTTAGTCTCAGGCATCCTTTTGCTCTCCGCCGGACCCAGTGTCCGTTTGGTTCTTAGCCATGAAAGGTTGAGTCAGGATCGCGCCCAATTTGGTGAGCCCATTTGTCACTTGTTCCGGCGCACCCGCTGCGATCTTTACGGTCCCGGCGATGCCCGCCTTGGCCTTAGAGATCAAAGCTTTTTGGAACGCCTTGGCAAAAGCTCTGTAGAAACGGAATGCCGGATCCCCGATGTAACCATCCACTTTAAGATCCAACTCCACGGTCTTATGATCCTCCAGAAGGAGACGGATCGCATTAAACGGTATTTTAAAAAGTTTTTGGGTCGGGGTCGGGGTGCCGATCCTCATGGACTTAAGCGTCAGCAAGTGCTCGGACCTAAGATCTTTTTCAACGCATAAAAGATGCGATTTAAGATCAAAGGTCCCGCCTTGCACTTCCCCGAAGATCTCCTCCCAAAGAAATCCATATTCGGCCATCGAGCCATCCGTGATCTGGGCGTCGATATCGAAGTTGGCACCGTCCGCAAATTGACACCGCCCCCCCCCTTTGAACCGGGCCGGGGGGTTCACCCCAAATGTTGCCTCCACCTGGATTGTCTCGGTAAAAACCGGACTGACATAATCCGAAAGAAAATCAAAACCTGTCCAATAACCTTTAATGTGCTCAAAGATCCACCGCTGTACCTCGGGCTCGCGCCGGTCATCAAAAATGAACGTCCCATCGTTCATTTCCAAACGGTCGATACGCGTACGCCAGGAATCTTCGCCGATATTGTCCGGATGGGGCATTGATCGGAGCGGAAGCGGCGGACTGTCTTCATCGAGGCCCATGTTGTGATACCAATGCATGACATTGGTACGCGACCCCTGAGGAGTCATATAGCTCTCAATGGCAAAAACAACCTCCTTGAAATGGGCCTTGCGGATCCGGATGAATTTGTTCTTGAGCACCCGAAGGTCCAGGGTGCAATCGAGGCCTTTGGCCGTGAAATGATCGCGCCTTTTGAACCCCGGAGGATTGAGGATCTCCAGTTTTTCAACACTGACGTGTGCAAAAAAAGGGGAAATGCGCATGCCTTCGATATGGACCGGCATGTCAAAGAGCCGGGTCATTATTTTCTCCAAGAAGGGTTCGGCGGCCATGCCTAGGAGCCGGGCGTGCAGCGCTCCGAGAATAACCAGCACGATCAAAACAAAAAAAAGAGGCCTCAGCACCTTCATCGGGGAATCAACCCTTCCCGGAAAATCTCTTCCCGGGCATAAAGTTCTTTCAGCCGCACGACGTCTTCCCGGCTCAGCGCAGGTTTCGAAGATGCTTCTACATTCTCAAGCACCTGCGTTCGTGTTTTCGCTCCGACGATCACCGTCGAAACTTCCCCGAACGCGAGTACGAATTCTAACGCCGCCGTCGAAAGAGGCTGGGTCCTGGGCTCAAGCATTTTCTGAATGAGCTGGATCTTTTGCCAATCAGCCTCCCTCTTTTCAGGAACCCAACGGCGACGGTGGTCGTCCTTGGGAAATTCATGCGCTGATGCATATTTCCCGCTCAAAAGTCCCGAGGCAAGCGCTTCTCGGACGATCACTCCGATACCTTTTTTTTCTGCTTCATGAAAGATCCTTTCGGCCATGCGCTGGTCCAGTAGATTAAAGATGATCTGGATCGCCTGAACCCTCGGGTCCTCGAGCACCGCCAAGGCCTCAACCTCCGTATGGACCGAAACCCCGATAAAACGGATCTTCCCTTCTTTCTTCAGTCCCTCCAAAACACTTATCGAATCCCCTCTTTGGATCAACTCCCGAGAAGGATTATGAAGCTGAAAAAGATCGATCACATCCGTGTCAAGACGTTTGAGACTTTGTTCGCAAGCAAAACGAATATATCCTGGATCAAAATTTTTCTTGTGCCCGGCATGATTAAGCTTTGCGGAGGACCCCTGTGAAAGAGAGGCGGGCTTTTGCGAAGGCCTGCCGCCGGGCAGGTAAAAATCCCAACCGCACTTCGTGGCCAGAATCAAGTGGTCGCGAGACTTTCCTTTCAGAAATTTCCCGAGGAGTTCTTCGCTGTGCCCTTCCCCGTAGGTGTCTGCTGTATCAAAAAAATTGACACCGGAATCCCACGCGGCCACCAGAGCTTCCAGAGAATCCTTATCGCAGACCGGACCGTAGGCATTACCTCCTAGGGCCCAGCATCCAAAACCGATCTCGGAAACACGCAAACCCGTTTTTCCAAAACGGCGCACTTTCATACGGGGAATAACGGTTCCGATCCGGGACGCACGAGAGAAGGGATCATGATTCTCTATAATTTAAAAGTGAATTGGATATCATGACAATTCGAACCTTTCATTTCTTTTCCAAGATGGTAGTCGGCCCTGGCTTCCCATTAATTTTTTAATCAGAAAGCCAGGACAGTCCCAATTTTAACTCCGTTGAAATTGATAGGTATTGGGACAGCCCAAGTCGCCATTCAAGAAAAGAAAAAGACTTGGTCTGGACGATGGAACGGTTACTTCGGAAAAAGTTCGTCAATGGCTTTTTGGATCTTGTCCTGAGCCTGATAGCCCACAAGCTGTTTCGCGACTTCTCCGTCCTTGAAGAAAATAACCGTCGGGATCCCCTGGATCCCGTATTTTTGGGGCGTATTTGGATTCTCGTCCACGTTCATTTTCCCGATCGCAATGCGACCGGCGTTGGCCACCGCGATCTTTTCGATCACAGGCCCGAGCATCCGGCAGGGCCCGCACCACTCGGCCCAAAAATCGACCAGAACGGGTTGTTTGGATTGAAGCACCTCCGCCTGAAAATTGACATCGGTAAGAGTCTTTTCTTTGCTCATGGATTCACCCCGTTAGAGATAGGAAACAAGTTTTTAAAATATCGGATTCTTTCCAGCGCAAAACTAACCCGAAAAACAAACAACCCCGTTCCGGTAATCCTTAACGGGGCAAGCATCACTCATGGAAGATGACAGTGACAAGCTCGTTGTAACAGAAGTGTAATATACACCGAACACAAGGCTCTGTCCACACGCCGAAGACACGCCGGGAATCTCCGCAATGCCAGAGGACTATTCCGGACCGAGAATCTCTGAGATAGCCTGGAACACCTGATCCACGAACGGCTTCTGAACCACCTTCACGGCGCCGGCCTTTTGGGCCAAGGCATCAAGTTTCATTTCTTGCACGGCAGTAAAAAATACTACGGGGATATGCGTGGTCTCTTTCATGGCCTTAAGACGGCGACAAGTTTCGTACCCGTCCATCTCAGGCATAGCAATATCCAACAGAATAAGATCGGGCTGCCACATCTTTGCTTTTTCAAGAGCGCTTATGCCATCCGTTGCGATCTCGACAAGAAATCCGCGCGATGCGACACGGACCTTCAAGAGCGTCACCACCACAGGCTCATCATCCACAATCAGGATCTTTTTGGGCGCCATGATCCCTCCTTAATTAAAAAATAAATCGAAAATTGGGACATTTCAAATCGCCGTTCGGAAAAAGAAAATAAAACTCGGGCGCCATGATTCTTTTCAAATCTTGTTCTAAAGCCCCTCCAGTAGGTTTCGGAATCCTCCTCCATAAACTTAAAGCCTATTTCCAGCCCTTCGGGGGGCTGCTTTATATGCTGAGGGACACAAATCTTGAATCTCACAATGCCAACAATCCGGCCGCCGGGCAAAACAACGGACACGGCCATGATGAATGATCAGATGCGCATAGAGCGTCCAATCCTTTTCCGGCACTAACTCCATCAAATCGAATTCGATCCTCACGGGATCCACGTGGCGCGTCGCCCCCAACAAACGATTGATGCGGATCATATGCGTATCCACCGGGATCCCGGGGATCCCGAAAGCGTTCCCCAAAATGACATTGGCCGTCTTCCGGCCCACTCCCGGGATCGTAATGAGATCTTCCATCCGGGCCGGTACTTCTCCGCCAAATTTTTCAAGGATCGCCTTCGCGGCGCCAAGAATATTCCTGGTCTTGTTCCTGTAAAAGCCCGTGCTCCGAACCGCTTTCTCAACCACCCCAGGATCCGCGGCTGCAAAGGCACACATGTTTGGATACTTTTTAAAAAGAGCCGGCGTTACCCGATTCACGAGCTTATCAGTGCACTGGGCGGAAAGAACCGCCGCCACCAGAAGCTCCCACGGTGTCCGAAAATAAAGGGCGCACCGGGTATCCGGATAAGACTTACGCAACCGGAGAAATATCGTACGCACGCGCCTTTTTTTGTCCGCAAATGTCTCTTTCATGGATAATAATATACTACACACAAGCTTTAGTGTTGAAATCTATCCTGACTTTTATTTTCTTTTTTAAAATGGTGGTCAGGATTGCCCCAATTTCCACGCGGTAGAAATTGAAGAGGATTGGGACTCAATGTCATCCGCATTGTCCTCTGTTTATATTTCAAGTATACTTCGCAAAGAGGAAGAATTTTTATGGCAAAGATGAAAGCTGTTGTTTTCAAAAAGCATGGTACGACGGCAGAACTTGAAGAAGCTTACGTGCCCATCCCGGAACTCGGGAAAAAGGACGTCCTGATCAAGGTCAGGGCTTGCGCGCTGAACCATTTGGATCTTTGGACGCTTGCGGGCATGCCCGGCATCAAGATCAGCATGCCGCATATTCTCGGTTGCGATATCGCGGGCGAAATCGTTGAAAAAGGCAAAAAGGCTCATGGGATCCCGCTTCATAAACCCGTGATCGTCGCGCCCGGCATTTCCTGTGGTAAATGCTCTTACTGCAAATCGGGCTGGGACAGCCTTTGCGCCCATTATGAGATCGTCGGATTTCAGAACAATGGCGGGTTCGCGGAATATGTCAAGGTCCCTGCACGGAACATCATCCCTGTCGCCGGTAATCTTGGCCTGGAATCCTGGGCCGCGGTGCCGCTTGTGTTCTTAACGGCGTGGCATATTCTCGTGACACGGGCCGCTCTCCAGAAAAAAGAGACGGTGCTTGTTCAAGCCGGCGGAAGCGGGATCGGCAGTGCGGCGATTCAGATCGCAAAACTTCTGGGGGCACGGGTGATCACCACAGTGGGAAGCGAAGAAAAAGTCAAGCGGGCCAAAGCGCTCGGCGCGGATTCTGTTATCAATTATAAACTAAAAGATTTCCGGACCGAGGTCATGCGCCTGACCCAAAGTGAAGGCGTTGACGTTCTTTTCGAACATGTCGGAGGCCCCACATTCACCCAAAGCGTGTTGTGCCTCAAGAAAAAAGGCCGGATCGTCACCTGCGGAGCCACCACCGGCCGCACCGTTAGTTTTGATCTGCGTTATCTTTTCACGCGCCAGCTTTCCGTCATGGGCTCTTACATGGGCGGCATTCCTGAGCTTCAACGCATCGTCCGACGCATTCAAGACGGTCGCTTGCGGCCTGTGATCGACCGGATATTCCCGTTGCGGGAAGCGCGCCAGGCCTTGAATCGCATGGCCTCCCGGGAGAATTTCGGAAAAATTATTTTAAAACCTTAACAGCCGGATGGAGAATGACGGAGGACGGATGACGGAAACTTGACATCATCCGCCATCCTCGATCCACGACCCCTGCTCCCATGAAACGCTCTAGACTTTATCTCTCTGGCATTCAATTGATGTCTCAAAGCGCGGTTTGTTTTTCCATCATGGCGCTTTGCGTCAAATATGCAAGCGTGTCACTTTCTCCGTTCCAGATCGTTTTTTTCCGGAGTTTTTTTGGTATGCTGATGGTGCTCCCCTTTATCTGGCGCAAAAAAGTACCGCTCTGGGGTAAAGAACGGTTCAAGTTGACGTCCCGCGGCGTCTGCGGCTTTGGTGCTCTGATCCTTCACTTTTACACCATCGCCAAACTTGATCTCGGGCTTGCAATCATGCTCAATTACACGGCGCCCATCTTTACAGTACTCTTCTCTGTTTTCTTCTTGAAGGAGCGCCCGAGCCCCTCCCTTTGCTTTCTGATCCTTTTGTCTTTCGTCGGAGTGATCCTGCTGAATACCCGTTCCGGCACGGCGTGGAGCCCGGCAGTATGGCTAGCGCTACTCTCCTCGATCTTCGCCGCGCTCGCTTATCTTTCGATCCGGACGATCCGGCAACGGGAGTCGCCCTACACCGTGATTTTTTATTTCACGCTAATCTCGACTGTGGGTTCGCTTTTTTTTCTGAAAGAATGGAAGTGGCCGGACCTCGGGGCCTGGGGATTGATCGCCGGCGTAGTAATTTTTTCTTTCTTCGGGCAGGTCTGGATGACCACCTCTCTGAGACGCGCACCCGCCTACCTGGTCACGCCATTCTCTTACCTTCATCCGGTGCTCTCGTTCGCGTATGGATGGTTGCTATGGGGGGATGCCATCACCTGGATCACTGCGGCTGGCATCTTCCTGATTGTGGGAAGTGGCTCGCTTATTTCCTACTTTGAAACAAAACGCGAAAAAAAACTCCCGGCATCCTTCGCGAGCGAATCCTGCCTCTAGCACAGCTTCGAGATTGAAATTGTGAGCGGCACAATTTCAATCTGCTTTATGTGCTGTACCGTTCTCACCGAAAAAATTATAAATGAAACGGTATTAAGCTTACATCTTGGCGTCTTCGACATCCGTTATTTTGAATGCAATGAACATATAAACCAAATTGACCAGGATCATGACCCCGAACGGCAGTGGCAGCTTCCGAAGAGGCGTCATGATCTGAAACCATGTCAGGGTGAAGGACACGGTCGTAGCAAAACACGTGAGAGAAAGAATAGCTCCGTAACGAAGTTTTTGCTTCCTCATTATGTTGAACAAAAGCCCGACAAGCGAATAAAGGAGGTCCGCGATCATGATGAAAAAGAAGAACAGGGCGATCATCACGGGCGGAACGATCACAAGCATCGTGCTTTTGATAACTCTAAAGAGACCTCCCACGACTTCGCCGGTGATCCGGACCTTGGGCGGCAGTTGTTTCTCTGTCTGGATCCCCGCCTTGGTAATATCCCGCTCTTCGATCTGCCCCGGTGCCCGTTTCACAAAAACTTTTGTCGATGTCACAAACAAGGGAGCCTTGTCCATATCCGCTTCACTCGCGGATGTTTTGGTCATATCAAAGGCAACGACTGGGCCGTACCGGGGATGGGACAAAAGGGCGGTCGTCTGACCATTCTCCAGAGAAATTCCCTCGGGCGTCCAGATTACGACCGGCATGGTCTCCTGAGCCCAGGAAACAAATTCATTTGCGACGGGCAACATCCTGCCGAGCATCAAAACCGCGGTCAATACGCCGGCGATCACCGAAAGATAAAAAACATAAAGCACTCCCTTCCAAGCGGATCTCTTTGCGGCATCATGAAAAACGCGCGGATGGAAAAGCGCGGTAACGGGAGCGAGCCAAAAAGAGAGGATGTTATTCATAGTGGATCTCCATGATTTTGAGTTTGATCTTCCCTGCCGGAACTTGAATAATGGTTTCTTCGTTTAAAGATTTTCCCAGTATGCCGCGGCCGATCGGCGAGCTCACCGAGATCTTCCCTTCGTCAAAATTCGCTTCATCCTGAGAAACAAGCGTGTAATCAAAAATATCGCCGCTGTCGAGATTCTTCACTTTGACTTTAGCGCTCAAATAAGCTTTGTCCTGGGCGATATCCCCTTTATCGAGAATGCGCGCATTCGCGAGACGCGCCTCCAACTGACCGATCCGGATCTCCAACTGGTGCTTGGCTTCTTTGGCGGTCTCCCAATCGGCATTTTCGCTGAGATCGCCATGCGCGCGGGCCTTTTCAAGCTGGTCGGCAACTTCGCGACGCTTCTTAGTCTTAAGAAAATTCAACTCCTCATAAAGCTTGTCATAGCCTTGCTGCGTCAAGATCACTTTATCCGGCATATATAAAATCCTTTGACGATTTGATTTAATCCGCCAAAGAACCCGGCGGATCAAATTCGCACCTGTAACTTACGTGCCGTAAGCTACGTGCTCATTTGATAAGAACTATCCACTAAGCAGGGGTCAAACCCTGCATCCGCGGCACATCGGATAAGGTCGTCGGGATTTAACCCTTCGGGAGCATGGCTCCCCGCTTCATGCATGACCTTCTCATGAAGATTCGTCCCGCCCATATCATCCGTGCCGAACGAAAGTGCGACTTGAACGAACTTCAAATCCGTCGCCGACCCGTGGACCTTGACGTGGGGGATATTATCCAGAAGAAGTCTCGAAATAGAAAGTACTTTTAGGTCTAAAAAACCACTCTCCCGTTCCACGCCTCGGAGCACGTTATTCCCGGAATGATAGGCGAGCGGCACAAATGCGTAAAATCCTTGCGTTTCATCCTGAAGCTCGCGCAGCTTCAAAAGATGCGACACACGCTGCTCGTCGGTCTCGATGTGCCCGTAAAGCATCGTAGCGTTGGTTTTGATCCCCGCTTTATGTGCGATCCGGTGAATCTCGATCCATTTTTCTCCCGATATCTTTTGGGGACAAATTTTAGCCCGCACCTCGGGATCAAAGATCTCGGCTCCCCCTCCCGGCATCCCGTCTAACCCGGCCGCTTTTAAGCGGCACAGGACCTCGGCCCAGGGAAACCCCGACTGATTGGCCATAAAATCGATCTCGGAAGCGCTGAACGCTTTAATAAAAATCTCTTTCGATATCCGTCGTATACACCGTATCATCTCCAAATAATAGTCGAACTCAAGCGCAGGATTATGACCACCCACGATATGGACTTCGTTGATCCGCCGCCGATCGACCGCATCCCGGACTTTTTGTTCGATTGCATCAAGTGTCAGCGTGTAGGCGCCGGGCGCATCCACATCGCGAGAAAAGGCGCAGAATTCGCAACGAGTCGAGCAAACGTTTGTGGGATTAAGGTGAAGGTTCCGGGCATAAAAAGCATGCCGGCCATGCATCCGTTCGCGGACCTGATGTGCCATCCGGCCGATCGCAAGAATATCCGTGCTCTTAAAAAGCTGCACGCCATCTTCGAAAGAAAGCCTTTCCTGATTCTGAACCTTCTGAAAGACATCCTTGATGGGATTTGAAGACCGCTCCATGGGAAATGTTTAAGTTTTGCGGTTCGTGCTTTGCGTTCTGCGCTTTTCAATTTCTTTGAAAAGTTCGTCGACAAGCTTATCCTCATCGACCACGCGTTCCTGCTTGCCCTCCACGTAGATCATGCCTTTTTTCTGGCCGCCCGTGATCGCAAAATCCGCCTCTTGCGCCTCACCGGGGCCGTTCACCGCGCATCCCATCACGGCAATGGTAAGAGGTCCCGCAAGCTTCATCGCGCGCGCCTCCACTTCCTGAGCGAGTTTGGCGGTATCGATCTCGGTGCGCCCACAAGTCGGACAAGAGATCACTCGCACCCCTTGACGAAGGTTTAAAGATTCAAGGATCATCTTTGCGACTTTGACTTCTTCGACAGGATCCGCAGTAAGCGACACGCGGATCGTATCCCCGAGCCCTTCCTGGAGAAGCGTCCCGATCCCGATCGCGTTATAAACACTGCCACGGATGAGCGTCCCAGCCTCGGTAACGCCAAGATGCAAGGGATAATTGAACTTCTGGCTTGCCAAGCGATACGCCTCGATCAAAGTCGGCACATCCGTGGTTTTAAGCGAGATCACGGTATCATGGAAATCCATCGCCTCCAGGATTGCCACATGCCGAAGCGCACTTTCGACCAAAGCCTCGGGGGTAGGCCCGTATTTTTCCATCAGATCTTTCTCAAGCGACCCGGAGTTCACCCCGATGCGGATCGGAATGTGACACCGCTTGGCTTTTTTCACGACTTCGGCCACGTGGTCTTTGTCGCCGATATTACCGGGATTCAGGCGCAATTTGTCCACACCTTCGTCGATCGCCATCAAAGCAAAACGATAATTAAAATGAATATCCGCCACAAGCGGGATCTTGATCCTGGACTTGATCTTCCCGAGGGCCTTGACATCCTCTTCGCCAGGACAGGCGACACGCACAATCTCACAGCCAGACTCGACCAGACGGTCGATCTGCTCAAGCGTTGCTTGTACGTTACGCGTCGGGACCTTGGTCATGGACTGGATACGGATCGGCTGGCCGTCACCGAGAATAAGATCGCCAACTTTGACGGCTCTTGTGCTTTTTCTTTGGATCGTACTTGGCTTTTTCATTTTTTCTTAGAAACCCGTTCCGTTTCTCCCGCCTTGCCCAACGGGTGCGGCTCGCCGCTTCGCAGGCGGCCTGTTTCCGTTAAACACTGCGAAAGATTCATAGCGCAAAATCCTTCCCCGCACATCGAACAATATTCCGCATGCCGCGCTTTCCCTTCCGGAAGGCCTTCATCATGCATTTTCTTCGCATTCTCCGGATCAAGCGACAGGGCATATTGCTTTTCCCAATCGAAATCAAATCGAGCCTTCGCGAGCATGTCATCTCTCTCCCGAACACCCGGCCGGTGGCGCGCAACATCCGCAGCGTGCGCTGCGATCTTATAAGCAATCACACCCTGCTTCACGTCATCGAGATTCGGAAGTCTCAGATGTTCGCACGGCGTCACGTAACAAAGCATGGCCGCGCCCGCTTGAGCGGCGATCGCCGCACCGATCGCGGAGGTAATATGGTCATACCCAGGCGCGATATCCGTTACAAGCGGCCCTAACACATAAAAAGGTGCGCCGTGGCAAACTTTGATCTGACGCTCAATGTTCATGGGGATCTGGTCCATCGGCACGTGGCCCGGACCTTCCACCATCACCTGCACGTCCTGCTCCCAGGCCCGTAAGGTCAAAGCCCCGAGCGCATCCAATTCCGCGAACTGTGCCGCGTCACTCGCATCGGCGAGACACCCCGGACGCATCCCGTCCCCGAGACTGATCGTCACGTCATATTTTTTACAGATCTCAAGTAACCGGGCGAAGTGCGTAAAAAGAAAATTCTGTTTTTGATGAGCTTTGCACCAGCGCGCGAGGATCGCCCCGCCACGGCTCACCACGCCCGTCACCCGGCTCTCGATGAGGGGTAGATGTTCCAATAACACTCCTGCGTGAATCGTCATAAAATCCACGCCCTGCCGGGCTTGATGTTCGATCACTTCGAACATGATCTCCGGCGTCAATGCCTCCGGTTTGCCATTCGCCCGTTCGAGCGCTTCGTAAATCGGCACGGTTCCCACCGGCACCGTGGTCTCACGGAGGATCGCCTCACGCGTTTCATCCAGCTGTTTTCCAGTCGAAAGATCCATCACGGTATCTGCTCCGAATTTGACCGCGAGCTTCACCTTCTCCACTTCCGTCTGAATGTCCGAACCCAACGAGGAATTCCCGAGATTCGCGTTGATCTTGCAGCGAACACCTATTCCGATCCCCACCGGCCGCAGGTCCCGGTGATTTATATTCGCACAAATCACAAGCCGTCCGGCCGCCACCTCCTCCCGAATAAGCTCCGATGAGAGCCCTTCCTCGACCGCCACGTGGTTCATTTCTTCCGTCACGATCCCCCGGCGAGCGTAGTGCATCTGAGAACGGTTTGCATCTTTTTCTCTTTTTATCACCCAGGGATCCCGAAAAGCCATTTGCCCCTTTCAGATCAGATCAATGCTCAATGAAATGCCGTTTCAACAACATGGTGGTTCTCGCACCACCACACATCCAATTCCTTGGGAAAATACTTCATCGGCTTTTTTTTAAGCTCGCGAATTGTCACCAGGGCCCGGTAGGGCCACTTCCCGATACGCCCCTGTATGCGCTGCGCCAAGATCTCAAGCTCCGTCGAAGCGCTAGCACGGACCATTGTGTAAAGTGAGTACGGAAACTCCTTGAAGACCGGCCGCCGGTCCGCATAAAGCACTTCGCTAAATCCTGCGATCTCGGATCCTACCCGTTCGAGTTTTTCTTCTGGAATCTGCCAAACCACCAAGGTCCTCGTACCCGAAAGAAAGACCTCGGGTTTTAGAAAGCTTCCGATCCGTTTGAGATATCCTTTTTTCGCTAGCGCCTTTATCCGCTCCAGTGCTTGATCCTCTGAAATCTCGAGATCCGTAGCAATCTGCCGGTAAGGCGCGTCCGTAAGCGGAAACGGCTCCTGCAATCGCCGGATCATCTCGATCTCTTCCGCTGAAGGCCAGTCCTTCAGCGCGGCTCCAGTGGGAGCTTGATGCCCCTGTCCGATCCGTACCGTAAAATCTGGAGATCCTACGGCGTGCCGCCTCTCAAAGTGCTCATCCATGGCCGGAAATGTTTCCGCATCCAAAGAACTCAAAAGATCGGATCCCTTGAACACCTTGCGCACGGGCAGGAATAAGGTCCTCTGAATGCCCGCAAGTTTTTCAAGACATCTGACATGCAGTTCTAGATCATGACCCGCCGGAACTGTGATAAAAAACCAGAGATTGAACTCATGTTCGCGTTCGCAGCCATAGACCACACCCGGATGCCGCCCAAAAACCTCCGCGCAGGATTCGAGTTCTTCAGAGCCGAGCTGCGCCGAAGGCCCATCCTCCGGCGCAGCTTCGCCGGGAGCTTGACGCTCCGGCCCGGCCCGTACCGCAATCCAGGCGCTTTGATAGTGGAATGCGCGCGGGTTCAGGATGGCCTTAATCCCTGCAAAAATCCCCTCCTGTTTAAGACGCTGGATACGAACCAGTAGTTCTGCGCTGTCCGTATCGATCTTCGCGGATAAAACATCGAAGGGCCGCAGAGTCAGCGAGAGCCCGTTCTGGAGATAAGTCAAGAGAAGACGATCTTTTTCATCCATAGGAGCTATTGTTCGGGACCTCCGGAAGGTTCGCTCAACACCTGGAAGCATGATAACCGAGGGAGCGTGATTTGTCCATCAACGCAAGTCGCACTCAACGGGAGTAGAAGTCAGAAGATCTCTGAGGAAAAACTAGAGCGCCAGGGCTGCGTATTTGGCGTAAGGAGCGCTGCCGCGGGCGACATCCACCACCCCGCCCACCACTCCCGTCACGGTCTGAACGGTCCCGCGAACCGCTCCGGTCACGAGCCCGAGAGGAAACATTATGCGCCCGGAATCCTGAAACATGGCTTTAGGAATAGCGAACACACTTCCCACGATCTTGCCAACTCCACGCGTGGCGTAGGCAATGTCCTCACCCGTTCCGGCATAGACAGGAAAAGACGCGAGCAACACGCCAAAAATCAGTAAGAGAGCCGAGAAGGTTTTGAGTTTTTTCATCGTCGGATACCTTCTTCTACTATCGGCATTAAAGATTTGAACTTTCGTGGATTTTGGTTATGATAACGCACCTATGAAGAATATCCTCGTGACGGGCGGTTCCGGTTTTATTGGCTCGAACATCGTTCTTGAACTCCAATCTCGCCTCCCTGAAGCCAACATTACGGTCCTAGAGGACTTCCGCAGCTCCTGTTTTAAGAACCTCCTCGGCTTTAAGGGCGACCTGCTGGCTTACGACTGTTCGGACAAGGCCTGGATGAACTGGGCCAAGGGCAAAAAGCTTGACATAATTTACCATATGGCCGCCATCACGGACACGACTATCCTCGATGAGCAAAAGATGATGTTTGATAATGTTGAAGGCTTTCGTAATGTCCTCGACCTTGCTGTCGAGAAGAAAGCCTCCGTGGTCTACGCCTCCTCCGCCGCAACCTATGGCTCGATCGACCGGCCCATCAAAGAATCTGACGCGGGTCACCCTAACAATATTTATGGCTACTCCAAATGGACCATGGACCAGCTTGCTCCCTCCTATTATGGCAAGACCAAAGTGGTCGGACTGCGGTTCTTCAACGTCTTCGGCCCCCGGGAATATTACAAGGGACATGCTGCCAGCATGATCTACCAACTCGCGCTCAAAATGATGGAGGGCCACCGTCCCCGCATTTTTAAATGGGGTGAACAAAAGCGTGATCATATCTATGTCAAAGATGTCGTCACCGCCACGCTTATGGCGCACAAGGCCAAGGCGTCCACCGTCATGAACCTCGGCACCGGCCAAGCAACTTCCTTCAATGAGATCGTAGACGCGCTCAATGAAGCGCTCGGAACAAATCACAAGCCCGATTACTTCGACAATCCCTACAGTTTTTACCAGAACTTCACGCAGGCGGACATGGGCCATCATGAAAAAATGACGGGCTTCCGCTGCCGCTACACCACTCGCGAAGGCATCCTCGATTACGTCCGGAACTACCTCCTTAAAAAATAAACCCCATTACGGAAGGGTAAATCGCGTAAGAAAAATCCGTTATTTTTTTCCCGTTCCCCCACCCCTTGTTCTACTTGCTAAAATAAAGGAATCCGCTAGACTGAAGCCATGAAACGCGAACAATTCATCTCTTTTTTCTTCATCGCTATCCTGGGTTTCATTATTTACGAGGTTTTTAACATCTTCGCGCCGTTCTTCACGGCTATTTTCTGGGCGGCGATCCTCGCGTTCGCGTTTTATCCTCTCTATGAAAAACTGCGCAAATGGTTCCCTAAACGGAACAATTCTATCGCACTCCTTATGACCGTTGCGGTATTCCTCGTGGTCATTCCCCCTCTCGTCTTTATTATTATCAACATGACCACACAGATCATCGAATTTTCCCAGTGGGCCTATAGTTATGTCCGCGATGGAAAGCTGGAACAACTGGTCGACCAGGTCCGGGAGCTTCCCTGGTTTCAAAATATTCAGTCTCATATCTTCGCATCACAAACGCTCAAAGACAGCCTGTCTTCGTGGTCCCTCGGAACCACCAAGACGCTCGGAAACCTCGCCGCGACTCAGGCCGGGGCTTTCACCAAAAACATCTTCTTTATCATTTTGAACGTTTTTTTCATGTCCTTTCTGACCTTCATCTTTTTCAAACATGGGGAAAAGATCTACAATTTCATTTACGAGATTGCGCCGTTCGAGAAAGAGACCAAAAAGGCTCTTTTTAAACAGATCCATGAAACGTTTGTCGCAGTCATCCGGGGACAGCTCCTGACAAGTGTCACACAAGCGGCCGTGGCGGGCATTACTTTTACAGCTTTGGGGGTCCCACTCCCGCTTTTTTTCACATTCCTGATCTTCCTGACCTCGCTCATCCCAGTCCTCGGCGCGGCAAGCGTGTGGTTCCCGATCGCAGTCTATCTTTTGATCATGCAGCTCTACGGCAAGGCGATCGCTCTTTTCGTGGTGGGTTTTCTCGGGATCAGCTTAATTGATAATTTCATGAAACCGGCAATCATCGGAGAGAGAACCAAACTCCCCTATTTTCTTCTTTTCTTTGGGATCATGGGGGGTATGAAATTTTACGGCCTGATGGGGATCTTCCTGGCACCAGCAGTACTTTCGATCTTTTTTGCGTTGATCAAGATCTACCGCGAAAAATACGTCTGACCTTCCGGAATATTTTTCCTTCTTAAAGTCCCCCGCCCCGTCCGACGGGCAAGGCAACCCGGGGAATTGACCCTCTCCTAATCTCCGAGGATCTTTGTCCCCTGACCGATCTGGATGCCTTTCATCAGAGATTGAAGATCTTCCGGCGATGGGCTCGCGGCGATCGCGGTCTCTTGGCTGATCCGCCCGGTTTTCCAAAGTTCCAAAAGCGACTGGTCCATCGTCTGCATCCCTCCTTCACGGGCATTGCGGATCGCCTGCGGGATCTTGTCGATCTTTTTTTCGAGGATCAACTGCTTGATCGTATAATTTCCCAAAAGCACCTCGACAGCCGGCACGAGTGTTTTCCCGTCTTTGGCCCCTAAAAGTTTCTGAACCATAATGCATGATATGTTGGCCGCAAAATAACGTAAGATTGCTTCTCTCTCCGGGGGGGGGAAGAACCCCAAAACGCGATCAAAAACCTGACTCGCGGATTGGGCGTGAACGGTGGAGATCACAAGCCTCCCTACCTCGGCCGCGGAAAGTGCGAAGCTGAAGGATTCCGCGTCCCGCATCTCACCGATCACGATGACGTCGGGAGACTGACGCACCACGTATTTCAGGGCCGAACTAAAACTTTTTGCATCTCGCCCGATCTCGCGCTGCTGAATGAGACACTTTTCGTCTTCGTGTATATATTCAATAGGGTCTTCGATCGTGAGAATATGTTTCTGGACACTTTCGTTCATGGTCCGGATCATGGCCGCCACTGTGGTGGTCTTCCCGGAAGAGACCGTCCCCCCGATCAAAACAATACCGGATTTTTCGAGTGCGACCCTTTTTAGAATGGGAGGTAGCCCGAGATCTTCAAAACTCGGCATGCCTCTCCAAAGCAACCGGAACACCAGGGAGATCTCTCCCTGCTGGAAGAAGGCATTGGCCCGAAAACGGCAGTCTTTTTCGCGAAAGGAGAGGCCAAAATCCACACTTTTATTTTTTTGAAGGATCTCCTTCTGTAGGAGATCCAGAAGCTCACCCACAAGCTCACGGATCTCTGTTGCAGAAGGCGCCTTCAAGGGTAGCACTATCACCTGTCCGCCAAGACGCATACGGGGGGGCGTACCGGCCTTTAAAAAAACGTCCTGCCCTCTTTGTTCAATGACCTTTTCAAGGTAGTATTTCAAGAAAGCATTCGTGTCCATGAGACTCCTTTCATGCTGTGCACCCTTCAAAGCGGCGATTCATTTTAACAGTCTGACAAGGACACCGCAATAGTCCTTTCGCTTTGGAGAGAAAAATAGGTTTCCTTTTTATAGCGAACTTGGCTATCATGAGAACACTTTTGCTTGAAGGGACACATAAACCTTTGAGGGCGCGCAGCATGAGGATCACGGAGAAGACCCCGGTCGGAGAGATTTACAAAAAAGCCTACCAGCTTTACCAACTCCGCATTCTCGCTATTCTCTTCCTCATCCCCCTTTATGTTCTGACCTGCAAGTGGGGAAATTTCACGGTCGAAAACCTTTGGCCGCTTTATCTTGTGATCACGATCGAACTCTTCGTAAACCGTCCTTATAAGATCTTTTTCCGCGATTCCCGATCGGGGACCGAAGCCCTGGTCGGTTCGGTCATTATCGACTTCTTGGCAGAAACAACTGCTTTGCATCTTCTGGGGAACGTGGATCTTTTCATTTACACTTCCTGTTTCTTCATCTCCATCGTTTACTGCGCGTTGAATCTACCGACCATCCTGACCCTGCAAATGGCCACGCTTGCCTCGGCCCTTTATGCGGGGCTGATCGTTCTCGGACGTTTTCATGTTATCCCTAATACCGTCTCGTTCGGCCCCGGCTTGAGTCCGGTCCAGGAAACCGCCATTATCTTCCGGCACATCGCTTTCTTTTACTTGATCGCGATCTTTACAGGACTCCTTGCTTCGGCTCTTGTGAAAAAGGACGATCGTCTTGAGGAACTTCTTCGGGAACTCCGAAAAACAAGCGCTAGCGTCAAGTACGCTTACCACATACAAACCGATTATTTCGCCCGTATGAGCCATGAGATCCGGGCACCGTTGAACTCGATCCTAGGCTTTTCCCAGCTCTTACTCGAAAGCCAAACCGAACCGCTCACGGAAAAACAAAAGGACTTCCTTTCCCGCGTCGAGCGCAGCGCCAGGCATCTTCGCGAACTGATCAATGACATCCTTGATCTGTCAAAGATCGAATCCAAAAAAGCGCGGCTGGAACTCCGCGAGATCGAGCTCGTCAAGATCATCCATACAGCGCTCGAAGTTTTTAATGAAGAAGCTCTCACAAAACGTTTGCTCCTTGGATTTACAAAAAAACCGGCCAGTCTCCGAATCACGGCGGACGAACTCAAGATCAGGCAGGTGCTCTACAATCTCCTCTCGAACTCTCTCAAATTCACCCGTCAGGGCTTTGTCTCTATCGCCTTGGAAAAAGAGACCGATGGCGGAGCAAGAATCACGGTCGAAGATTCGGGACCGGGAATTGCCTCGAAAGATCAGGCGGCCATCTTCCAACCTTATGAGGTGACAGGGCGCATGCTTAGTGAGGGCGGCCATAAGGGGACAGGATTGGGACTCGCCATCAGCAAACAGTTAGTGGAAATGCACGGCGGAAAAATCTGGGTCGAAAGCGAGTCCGGAAAAGGGGCCCGGTTCGTTGTCACACTCCCCCCAACGCCTCCAGCACCGAAGCCCGAGGAAAACGCTTTGCCGGCAGACCCCACCGCGACCGCTTAGTACCGCTCGCCAGCAGTGCTAGACTTTTTTCATCCCTTCGCAGTAATGTTGACTTCTCTCTGTTTGCCAACTCAAAGGAAAGTCGCGGCACTGCGCGGGTCTCGCAGCATAGACCGTACATCCGTTGGCCCCCTCAAAAAGGCATGTCTCATTCGGACGCTTTTTAAGTGCGAGATGCTGCCGATCCATGAGAAGGCATTGCGCTTCCGTGAATTGGTAAATGTCCATCTCGAGATACGCGGCAAGACGTTCGGCATCTCCCTCTTTAAGATAGACAAAGCCGGGCTGTCTGCAACAGGCGTTGCAACGCTGGCATTGGAAGGCGGCCATAGGAAAAGGATAGAGGAAGGATAGAGGATGGGGGATGGCATTAAACGGCTCCATCTTCCATCCACCGTCCACCGCCCCGTTTTCGGAGTTATTTCCCGAGTTGTTGTTCGACGAAATCACCGACCACGGGTAATTTGTAACGCTCGCCTTTGTAGGCCTTCACCATCAACACGATCCAGAGTACGATGCTGAGGGGCCAGAGAAGCAGGTTGGCCAGGACTCCCAGAACCGGAATGAACCCGATTACCAAAGTGATGATGAAAAGACCGAGAAACGTCACGAGAGACTGCATCGCGTGGAAACGTACGAAAGCGTTTTTCTGCTCAAGTAACAGAAAAACAAGCCCCGTGACCCATCCCAGAGCATAGCAGAAAAGCCCTTCGAGATTCTCCGTGACACCCAAAACCGTATTTTTATTTTCGTCTGCCATCTGGAACCCCCTTATTTTTTAGTCCCAATACCTATCAATCTCAAACTTTTTGAAATTGGGGCAATCCTTGTCAATCATTTAGAAAAAAATACAAGACAAGGATAGAAGCTCATTGCGGAATATTGTACCTCACTTCCAGGAAAAAACGATACCCTTCTTTCTCTGGCAAGATTAAAATAGGCCCTGTTCCGCCGACAATGCTTCACATCCCGTGTTGTGAAATATGAGACTTGCATATCATGCGCCGGATGTGGAAGGGGTGGCCACTTGCCCCCCTCATTCCAAAAAAGGAGACAGTTATGCCTACCGTTTTCACCAAAATCCTCGCGGGAGAGATCCCCGCCCACAAGATCCTTGAAAATGACGCATATCTCGCATTCCTTGATATTCGTCCCATAAATCCAGGTCACACGCTCGTCATTCCAAAACAAGAGATCGATTACATCTTTGATATTGAAGATGACCTTTTGAAAGGACTTGTCGTCTTCGCTAAGAAAGTCGCCAAGGCCCTCGGCAAGACCATCCCCTGTAAGAAGGTCGGCGTGATGGTCGCAGGGCTCGAAGTCCCCCACGCACACATCCATCTGATCCCGATCATGGAAAGCCTTGCCGAACTTAATTTCGCGCGCGCAAAGGCCATGCCGCAGGAAGAACTCGCTGTGATCGCTGCAAAGATGCGAGCGAACCTAAGGTAGGTTTAGACGGTTTTTAGGAAAGCCAAGAGGAGTTCGTCGTAGGTGTTCGTGACCGGAAATCTCGGAAATTGGCGAACGATCTTCTCAGGAGGACGAAAAAGTATCCCCTGGTCGGCGGCCCGGAGCATGGCGATGTCGTTATAGGAATCCCCCGCAGCGGCCACCTTGAATCCAAGACTTTGGATCCCCCGCACAGCTTCTCTTTTTCCATTCTTTTGGCGTAAGTGGTAATTCGCAATAAAACCCCTTGGGTCTGTCGAAAGCCAATTGCAAAAAAGGGTTGGGTATCCCAGTTTTTTCATCATCGGTCCGGCAAATTCGTAATAAGTGTCGGAAAGAACGATCACCTGATATCTTTCCTGAAGTTTTCGCAAGAATTCCTTCGCCCCCGGAAGCGGATTCATGCGCCTGATCACAGCTTGGATAGTGCAAAGCTTGATCTCCTCTTTCTTCAGGATCGCAAGCCGGTAGCGCATGAGCTTGTCGTAGTCGGGCTCATCGCGCGTGGTGATCTCCAGCGCTTTGATGCCGGTCTTCCTCGCGACGTTGATCCATATCTCCGGGATCAACACACCTTCCAGATCAAGACAACAGATCATGTTTTACTCCTCCGATCGGTTCGAGGCGGGAATTATATCCGAACGCGGAATCTTTGAGAAACAATCTTTTGCGGCATCTTACTTCAAGCAATCGATAATCCCCATGCGAGGACGCGCGCTAGGCAAAATGATTCACGGGTCCCACGCCATGCCCGAAGCCGGGACCCGTGCGAATGGCGCGTGTGATGAACTTTTTGGCAAGTGTGATCGCTGAAAAAAGGTCCTTTCCTTTGGCGAGTTCGGCGGTAATGGCGGCAGAGTACGTGCAGCCGGTCCCATGCGTATGCCGCGTCCTGATCCGGGGAGCTTTGAATCTATGGATATGCCCTTCGCGCCACAAAAGGTCCATGGCTTCCCCTTTCCGCCACAATGCGCTGGACGGATCCGTCCTCTGGCGGAGAAGATGGCCTCCTTTGATAAGCACTGCTTGGGGACCGAACCCGGCAATGATCCGCGCGGCTTCCTCCATGGATTCCGGATCACGGACCTTGATCCCGCTCAAAACTCCGGCTTCACCAAGATTGGGCGTGACCAAAGCGGCGTAAGGCAGCAGTTCTTTGATAAAAATATGAACATCGCTTCGCTTGAAAAGCGGCGCACCGTGCTTGCTCACCATGACCGGATCCACCACGAGAGGAAACCGGAATTTCCTGGCTGCCCTCGCGACCTCCCGGAGAATCTTTTCATCTCCTAATGCTCCCGTCTTGGCCGCTTGGGGCGGGATGTCCGCAAGCACGGCTTCGAGTTGACGGATCACTTGGGCAGGTTTCATGACATAAACGGCCTGGACACCGCGTGTGTTTTGAGCCGTGAGAAGCGTGATCACCGCCATTCCGTAGACCTTATGCTGATGGAAGGTCTTGAGATCGGCTTGAATGCCAGCTCCGCCTGAAGGATCGGAACCGGCGATGGAAAGTGCTCTCGGGATGAGTGGTGCTGCGTTCATTTTATTTTTAGAGGATCGTGGTTCGGCAGGCATCCTCGATGGAAGTCATCAATTCCATGGGGGGCGCTCTACTCGAGGACTTGTTTGAAAAATTTGACGAACATTTCGGGGGTAACGCCAGTTGAAAGTTGTACGGCCCTGCCAGGCTGGGGCGGGTGAAGGAAAAAAGATGGATATCCGCGGACCCTGTATTGAAACGCGATATCATCCTCGCGTCTCCCGGATTCGGGATTGATATTGACTTTGATCATGTCCTTCATCATATCTTTGACAAGAGGCGACGACAGCACCCCTTTTTCGAACTTGCGGCAATAAGGGCACCACCTGACGCTCATATAAACGACCATCGGTCTATTGGTCTGCTTGTATTCTTCGACCGCCTGATCGTACCCGGAAGCACCCTGGTACCAACCCTCGGACCACTGACCCGTAGCCGGTGCCCCGGCAGGCGTTGAAACGAATGGTGTGTACGATGCCCGTGGATCTTCGGCGTAGCATTCCGAACCCATGAGTAGAAGAGATAACAAAAAGAGCGAAACGATTTTTCTAGAATTCACATTCACCCCGTTAGAGATAGGAAACGTTTTTAAATAAACGCTTCCGTTTATGGCACAAATGCCCGCCTAAAGTTCATTCCCCTTCTATGGCAAATCGCCCGCAGAAAAATCTCTAACGGGGCAAGCCTCCCGAAATATTTTTTATATTCTAACATGGAGTCTCCCGGAAAATACGTTTCTTTTCAAACTCTAACCCCCTCATGCATTCGAGCGAGATTGCGAAGACATTTAGCCCTTTAAAAAAGCAGCGAAGTAGCGGGGTTTCTGGATCCGAGGCAAACCCTTTACACCGTCTGAGCCGACTTCATGAGCCGTTCCAGGAACGAAGCCGTAAACGTCATGACCGCGATCGATAGAAGCGCGATACTAATAACAACAACGGTCCAGACGATCTTCGATCGGTGCGAAAATTTCTGACTCTGCCATAAAAGAGGAAAAGCGAACGGACCGATCACGAGAAGCATAACAATTACATAAGGAATCGCATCTTCTGAAAAAGTCCGCGGTCGACCTGAGGCAGTCTGGAAAGCATCCAAAGCCGCAGGGATCATCACGGCCAAATAGATCCCCCCCATTAAAAAGCAGGCCACTGCCGTGTGGCTGATGATCAGACTCACCGCGACCCCGACCCCCATACATAAAAAAGTCCATCCTTTGGCTCGTTCCCCGAGATAGATCTGACCGAGACCTGGAATAACCAATGAATAAAATAAGGCGAGACGGGGATCTTTCATGCAGGGGCTTGAGTTCCGGTAGGTATTATTTTCTTTTCAAGGAATTTTCCGCTCCGTTCGATCTGGAATACTTGTACTTCCCCATCTTTTTGGGCCAGGATCGCACGGTAATAGTTCTTCCAGCCGTCGAGCAGAAAGTTATTCTGTTTGAGCAGGATATCCCCCGGCAAAAATCCTTCCCGTGCTGCCGGAGAACCGGCGCGCACCTCTGTGATCTTAAATCGGAGTGTTTTGGGATCACGCTCCACACGGAATCCCATATGGGGCGCATCGGAATTCAGAAAAAAAATGCTCACTGGCAATTCCATTTCTCCCTCCTCACGAAGGATCGTGAATTTCTTGAGGGATTCGCCCTGAACATTCAAAAAGAACCCGAAGAGATTCCCGGGCGTCACGTCCTGACCCGCGATCTTCAAGAGAACATCCCCATTGCGGAGCCCCTGTTCGTAAGCAAGCGTTGAGGGATCGGCCCCTGCAATGAAATAATGCGCCGTCTTGTCATCATAATGAAGATCGCAACCCAAGATCACGCTTTTGATGGCCGGAAACTTCGCCTCCACAAGCCGTTCATGAATATTCTTGCCCAGCAGTCCTTCGAACCTGCCGCGAGACCCGTCCTTCTTCCGGAAGCCCTTGGATGAAAAACCGGTTTTCCTTTTAAAATAGGCTCGGATCCCCACGACGGTCATAGTCGGATCTTTTTCCACAATGCCGATCTCGAGCGCGCAAAACCCGCTTGAGGACAGGCTTGGGGCTTTGGCCCACTCTTTATACTCTTTTTTATACAGAGGAAATGTCGCGGATTGGATATAACCACGGGCTTTGTCGGCCGTGGCGAGCGGAATCTTCTCAGCCTCCAGCGTCGCGAGCGTGGCGTTCCAGACCTCTTCAAAATTCCCGGGCAACGGGAACGAGCGGCCTTCGGACTTCGAGGAAGAGAGGGAAAATCCGGAAAAAAGAAGGCATAAAAAAAGCAGGCCGCAAAGTTCCCACGGCCTGCTTTTTTTAAAAGAAAGAACGGATCCCAAAGAATTAACGCTCGAGCGTCTCACCCTTCATCGCCACCTCAGGCCCCACCGGAACCTTAAAAAAAGCGTCCGAGGCGCTCCAGATGTGGTTGAACATCAGGATCCCGATACCGACCCAGATCACGGGATAACCGACGAGCGTTCCGAGAAGGATCGTGGTCACAATGCCCCCGATCTCGAGAACGATCATGGTACCGGTCTTGATCTTGCCGCTCTTGGTGTCCATTTCGTTGTTCAGGTATTGCCCCCAACCCGGCAGCACCAACGATGCCGCGCCGCGGGTCAAGCTTTTGTCCGCGTTGCCTTCTGCGGCATAAGCCACGCCGCTTACGGCCATGAACATGGCCACGGCCACCGTCATACTAATGATCTTCTTGAACATAATCGCCTCCCTTTGTTTATTTCTATGACGCCCCTAGTTATCGACCATTCCTCGAGAAGTTTAATTACAAGCCTACGCCGCGTCAAGAATCTCTTTAGAACAGAAGCCTGAAGTGCTGAAGGCCTATTTGCTCGGTATAAGCCCGAATGCAAAACCTTTTTTTACCTTAGCGATAAGCTCGGGGAGAACTTCCTGATAATCGCGGACCATACCGAAATCCGCATGGCGAAAGATCGCGGCCTGAGGGTCCTGATTGATGGCGATGATCTTACCGGATTCTTTCATCCCCGCGAGGTGCTGGATAGCTCCGGAGATGGCGACGGCGACATAGATCTTCGGACGGACGGTCTTTCCGGTCTGCCCGACCTGACGCGCATAGGGAGCATAGCCGTTGTCCACCGCGTGACGGCTCGCGCCCCAATCCGCGTTAATACCCTGATCTTGCAAGGCCTTCGCGAGTTCCTGGACCAGCTTGAAATTGTCGTGATCGCCGGCCGGCCGGCCCCCGGAAATAATGATATCCGCCACAAAGAGGTTGTCGCCGCCTCCCGCCTCGCGCTTGACTTCGATCACCTCCACCGCGAAATCACTTTCCCTGAAGGTGGGCATAAATTCGCGAACGGTCCCTTTCCGGTTTGTGTCTTTTGGCAATATTTTGAAAGTCCCGGCTCGCGCGGTCGCCATCTGCGGACACCAGAACCCGATGATGGTCGCAAGCTTACTTTCGCCGTAAGTCGGACGGATGGATTCAAGGCATGGATACATGATCGCTTTTCGAATGCGGTGCACATATTCCCCGACATTTAGGCTTGTGCAATCCGCCGTCACGCCGGCCCTCACGCGGCTCGCGAGCCTCGGTGCGAGTTCGCGGCCCGAAGTCGTTGCTCCAAAAAGCGCGATCTCAGGCCGTTGATGCTCCATCCACTGCGCGAGAACAGCCGCCACCGGAAGGATCCTGTACTCTTTGAGGCGCGGATCATCCACGATCACGACCTCGTCGGCGCCTTGCGCGATGATCTCGGAAGCCACGTTCTTGATGTTATGCCCGGTCACGACCGCAGTCACCTGGGTCTGGAGTTGGTCCGCCAGCTTCCTTGCAGGATTCAGGATCTCAAGGGAAGAGCGTGCCGGTGTTTGTCCGTGCATTTCGATCCAGGTCAGAATGCCCCGTGCGCCGTTGCGGAAATCCACTCTTGGAAAGTCTACATCCGCTGTGGCCTTTTCCCCATCCGCACCTTTTTCATCTCCGGACCCCGCATGTTCTCCGTGGCCTCCGCTGATCGTGTCCTTGATCTTTTCGATCTCGGAGACAAAAGCCTCCACAAGATCTTTGGGCTCACGACCGGAGATCATGTTGACCGGCGGCCTGTCTTTTTGAATATCCACGACCTTCGACACGAGCGTCGGTGACCCATTGAGACCTACCACGCTGGCGTCAGCCCCGGTTTGATCAAGCGTCCAAACCTCCGTCTGGGTGTTCTTCGCACGGATCGCTCCTTTGAGAGAGGGCCGGCGCGCCGGGGTCGCGGTCGGAGCAATAGAAATAAGACACGGGATGGGAACTTTGAGGACTTGATACCCCCCTTCGATGATGCGGCGGACCTTCAGATGGTCTCCCTTGAATTCTACCTTTTCTACAAAGGTCGCTTGAGAGATCCCAAGATTTTCCGCGGTCTGAGAAGGCACATGCGCCGTATCCCCGTCTGTTGTCTGGCGCCCGGAGAAAATGATGAAGGGATCCTTACTCTCTTTGGAGAATCCGAGCTTTTTGAGAAGCGAAGCGATCGCATGGCCGGTGGCGAACGTGTCCGACCCTCCAAGCTTCCTATCCGAGAGCAGTACCGCGCGGTCATACCCCATGGCCAAGGCCTTTTTAAGCGATTGTTCAAAACTCATGGGCCCCATCGAAACCACGATCAATTCCGCGTCCGGAACACACTTTTTGATCTGAAGCCCTTGCTCCAGGCCGAACGTACAGTCGGCATTGATCGAGGATTTCGCCTTGGTGCGGTCCATAAGCCCGTCGGCGCCCATCCGCATCTCGGTCGGGAGCGGCACTTGCTTCATGATGGTGATGATCTTTAAGCCCATATCACAAGTTCTCGTATTCCGGTCCGTCGCCGCCATACGGCACGGCCCATTCGATGTTCCCGAAGGGATCTTTGATGTCACAGGTCTTGCAATGCACGCAATTGGCCGGATGAAGATGAAGGTCTTTTTTCCCGGTCTTTGAATTTGTTACGATCTCATAAACCTCGGCCGGACAGAAATACTGGCACGGCCCGCCGTATTTCGGGATACAGACGTCCCGGCAAAGATTGAAGTCCAGTACCCGGAGATGGCACGGTTGCTCTTCGTCGTGCTTGGAACCGGAGAAAAAAACGTCGGTCACTTTGTCGAACGTCAGCTGTTTGTCAAAAATGAGTTCCTTCGCGAAATTCTTGCAAAATGGTTTTTTGACGTCCGAGAGTTTCCTGTAACAAGCCGCGTCCTCGTGTGTCTTCATCTTTCCCGAAGGCGTGATGCCGCGTCCGCCGGTCAATATCTGCATCGCGAAATGGAACGCCCCGAGGATCATCCCGTGCCCGAACCCGGCCCGGAAATTACGCGTGCGGGACAGGGTTTTGAATCCGGCGCTTTCCTTGAACAACTTCTCGTAAAGACCGAGTTTCTTCGCCGAGAAATCATTTTCCTTTAAGGCGCTGAACGCGGACTTCGCGGCAAGCATCCCGGACTCGATCGCGAGATGAACACCCTTCAGGCTCGGCATGCTGAGAAATCCCGCGGAGTCCCCGACGATCATGACCCCGTCATGGCAAAGCTTAGGCAAAGAATAAAGGCCCCCTTCCGGGATCGTCTTGGCACCGTAGCACAGAAGCTTCCCCTTTTCGAAGATCTTGGCGATGAAAGGATGTTTTTTATAGACCTGGAGCGCCGCGTGGGAATCGAACGTGGGGTCCGTATAATCCAGCCCCGCCGCGATCCCGACCACGGCCTGGCGTCCGTTCAGGCCGTAAATGAAACCGCCGCCGAAGTGATTGAAAGAGAAAGGAAACCCGAGCGTGTGCATGATACGCCCGGCCTCAAAAGTCCCTTCCGGAAGGTCCCAAAGCTCCTTGACGCCCGTGGAATAAACCTGAGGATTGGAGTTTTCTTCCAAATTCAGTTTGCGGCAGAGCGCCTTGGTCAGACTGCCGCGGGGCCCTTCGGCCAGGATGGTAACCTTGGCGCGGATCTCGTTACCCGCCTGGAAATTATCCATCGGGTGTCCGTGCTTATCCACGCCGGTATCGATCGTCCTCGCCCCGATGACGCGGCCGTTCTCATAGAGCATTTCGGAGACGCTGAACCCCGGATAAACTTGCACGCCCTTTTTCTCCGCGATCTCAGCCAGCCACCGCGTCATTTTCCCGAGAGAGACCACGAAATTCCCGTGATTTCCCATGAAAGGAGGCGTGAAAGGAGCTTTTAAAGCGAGTTTCGGGGTCAAAAAATAAACGCCTTCTTTTTTGACGGGAGATTCGAATGGAAAATCCTTGGGGTCGACTCCGGGGAGGAGTTCCTTCAGCGTAGACGGATCGACCACAGCACCGGAAAGCGTGTGGCTCCCGATCAAACTTCCCTTTTCAAGGACCAGAATGTTCCAGGGAAGCTTGGCGTCCTCTCCTTTGGGAGCAGAGGCGGCCGCGAGGTCCGCAAGATGGATGGCAGTCGCGAGACCCGCAACACCGCCGCCCACGATCAGAATGTCTGTTTCAACCACTTCGAACTTCGACATAGGAATATGAGATCTCTCGAGAGGAAATTCTAAAAATTGAGGCGGTATTTTAACATAAATTTGTCGGCGAAAAAGAGAAAAGTTGTTTTTTGCTCTAGAGAACAGCCACTGGAAGAAAATCAACCCCTGCCCCGTTAGAAAAAAACGGGATGTTGCTTTTGGTTATTTTACGCGTCTCTTCTCGCCACGCTTCTTCCTGTGTTCTGCAACAACCGGTGTCAGTTTTCTAACGGGGTGAAGCGAGGAGCTCGTTCACCTTGGCCATAACGGCGAAGGCATCGGCCACGTAGAGCACATCGGCCTTCCCTTGGGCCCAGCCGCAATTGGCGTCCATATTGACCGCGCGGCGTTCGTTGATAAAGCGCCAGCCGACCACGTGCGGTTCTTCTCCGTGACAGCAGGTGGAAAGGCCCTTCGGATGACGCGGCGTGGCGCCGGTCTGTCCGACCTGGTTGAGATGGCTCATGAAGGAAAGCACCGCTTCCCCTTCCGACCCCTGGTCCACGAGCGATTTGCTGCTCCCGAGCGAGGCCTTGGCGTGTTTCAAGAAATCAAGAATATGTTTTTCGGCTTCCTTGGCATGGATCTGGCCATCCACCTGTTTTTTGGTCCATCCGGCACCCGCTACGAGCAGCACCGCGGCCTCCGGGCGAATGGTCTGCGCGTCTGCGGAAGGCGCTTCAACACCCGTCACTTTTGTGCGCTTTTCCTGGTCCGTCACAGCAACGGCAACCGCTTCCATTTTCGCCGCGCCTTTGGCCCCCTGCCACACCTCGAACACGCCGGAATCCACGGCGAGGATCCACGGCCGCGCCGCGCGAGTCAGTGTCGCCAACATGCGCTGACGATAGTACCAGCGCTGGACCTGCAAAACGCCGCCGGTGAACTGTAGGCCGCTCACATGCGTATCGATCGTGGCCTTTAAACGGAATGCCGCGCCGGGCAATGCCCTGGAAAAACGGGACGTTGCAGGGGCAACGATGATCGTCGCTCCCGAAGCGGTTCCGATGGCTTCCGCGGCTTTCACATCCGTTGCGTAACGCGAGGTCCCGAAATCAGCACCGCTCACGCCGAGCATTTTTGCTGCGCCGCATGCCGCGATCGAATCCGCGGCGGCCTGGACATTCTCCCCGACAAGACCGACGGTAAGCGTGGAACCCGCGAGGCCTTTCTGGACCTCAAGCGCCGCGTTTAAGGTTTCAAGCGCGACCTTCGGAAGAAGGCCGTTTGCATCCGTATGAGCTAAAAAGAGTATTTTTTCCATTATAGCCGTCCCCCCGTTAGAGATAGGAAGCGCTTCAATCGATTCTTCAAAAAACGTTTCCCCATCCCTGTTTTTAAATATCGTTCCCTTACTACAGCATCATTGATATCTATACAAGCTTCGTAATAAATTACCTCGAAAGGACCGCGCCCTTTAGTTGAAGCAACCCTGCCCTGCGAATGCTCCTTGAAGCGCTTCCGTAAATCTTTGCAAAATCCGGTGTAGAATTTTTTATCCCTCTGACTTTGCAAAACATACGTATAAAACATTCCTCAACCAATCTCTAACGGGGTTAACCTCTTATCCAGGTTACGATCTCTTGGGCGATCTCTTCGACCGGCGTATCTTTGACGATGCGTGTCTGGCGCTGCTGCTTCGGCAGCTCCACGCTTGCGAATTTGATGGCGTCGGTCTTGAGCGCCGCGGGGGTCGCCTTCTGAAGGGCCGGCATAATGGTACGCATGTTCGTCATCCCGACCTGAGGATTGTTCGGCGGTTCCGGAAGATTTCCGGTCGCCCATCCGATCACGGCCGGGGCCCCGGCGCATGTGGAAACCAGGTATTGCCCGCCCTCGATACGCTCGAGGACCCTGAACGAGCCGTCCGGCTGGACCTTGAGTTCGTCGGCTGCAAGAAATACGTCATGGATCCCGAGCTGTTCGGCGATCATCTGCATCGTGGTCCCCGCGTCACGCGAAGCGGAGGAACAGCCGCCGAAGACGAGAAGCTTCGTTTTATCAAGTCCCGGGATCTTCTCGATCGCCCCGGCCAGGGCCGCCGCGACTTCCCTTGAATCCATAAAACCGCTCGCGGAACCGTCAAGGCACACAAGCTCGAAGGGGACCTTCTGGGCGATGATCATCATGAGCTGTTGGAGCTTGGCTTTGGGCCCGAGGCTTAGGAGCGTCACCTTGCTTCCCGGGTTCTGCTTCGCGAGATTTGAGGCCTCAAAAAGGGAGTGCCCCGCCCACGGGTCCAGCACCGAAGGCAGCATCATTTCATTCTTAAGAGCGGGTCCGGTCGCCCCCTGGATCGGCTCCAGCGTCTGGAGCGGGTCCGGCACCAGACTCCCGCAGACTACGATGTTAAAAGCTGTCGTCATAATTCCCCTCCTTAAAAAATCAATTGAAAATTAGGACTGCCCAAGTCGCCGTTCATTAAAAGAAAACCAAGACTTGGGCGTCATAGTTCCCCCGTTAGAGATAGGATGCGCTTCTACTTTAAGAGCGCATCCGCTTGTTAATGAAATATAACCTTTTAATCCTTTACCCTCCGATAGAAATCTCTTTCAAAAATATCGTCAAACCGATCTCTAACGGGGTAAACCTTCCCTATTGAATGATTTCTGGGGAAACCGCGTCTTTATTGGGTCACTGGGCGGACATTATAATGAGGGAACTACTTTTCGGCTAGTCCCAATTCCATTCAATCGAAGCGAAGCTGAGATTGGGGCAATCCTGGCTACCATTTTTCAAAAGAAAACAAAAGTCAGGGCAGTATCTTTTTGTTCAAGTACGCTAAAGACCCGGTCTTAAAAGGCTCTCAAAGACCGGGTCTTGGAATGGGTGTGCGGGGACTCACCCGTCTCTGCCTAAAATTTTCTTTCCCTCCTTTTTTCTTCCTTGATCTTTCTCTTCTCCATCAGCGTATGTTTGGCAGCCTTCTTCTGCGAACCTCTTTCTTTTCCCTTGTCTTGCGTTCCCATAAATTTTCTCCTTGATCATTGGGCCATTAGAATTGAAAAGAAAACGTCGGCATATACATTCTATTCTTCCGCGGGCCGGGCGCGGAGTTTTTTAAGCGCGCCGTGTTTCTGCTTAGCGTCGAGCATTTTGTCTTTAGCCCGCTTGGAACGTTTCCGTTTCTGCCGCCGGACCTTGGCGGTCCGTCGGGCCTCCTCACTCTCCCGCCCCAGGACCCGCTCTTCCAGTTTTTCCGTCAACATCCGGCGTGCCCGGTACCGGTTCATGGCTTGCGTGCGTTCTTGCTGGCATTTGACGATCAGTCCGGTGGGCTTGTGTTTCAGAAGAACGCACGTGGAGACTTTGTTGACGTTCTGACCCCCCGGTCCCCCGGAGCGCACGAACGATTCCTCAAGATCTTGCTCGCGGATCCCGAGCCGCTCCATTTTCCCCGCAAGCCCCTGTTGCTTCTTTTCAGATACCGGATAAATATTCATAGGATCTTTGGGAGTTAAGTGATGTGACTCCGGAATTGAACGGGCTTACCTCTCCCCGCGGACGGCATCCGGTTTACTGTAGTGGGTCCCCCGAATTTAAAAGGGAGCTGTCCGAAATGACCAGCCCCCTTCATCAATGAAGCTAACAAACATTCCTTGAGCTTTATCGCTTTCCGTTTCTTATTTATTACGTTTTAACTGGCTTCAGCTCCGCATAATAATGTTCATTTTCAAATCGATAAGCCGCCCCAGTAATTAAATCGATAATACTGCCAAAGAGCCAAAACCACGGGGATAGCTCATTTGCAACCAACATTGTCTTATCTTCATACCCTTCTTTCTTGAACGTAATGTATTCGTCCCTTTTTCTTTTTAATATCGCTGCCGTCGGCGTTTCGCCCAAACCGACTCCTCCAGCACTAAAGATTTTGGCTCCAGTAGGGGCAGAATCAAAAGAAATTTGCTCCTTTCCTCCATTAGCTATAGTCATACAACCCGAAAAGCTAATTAGCACTATTGGAATCAAAAATACAGCTAACGCTCTCTTCATCATACGCCCCCCCTTGCTTTGTGATTTTTACAGTTAGATTGCATTTTACTCCCGCCTCCTAGTCCTGCCTATTCAAAAAAGTCGAATGGTACCCCGCCAGAGGCGGACAGGCGGGTTCACCACAGTGCTGCTTCGCTGCAAAAAGAGCGGCTACTTTGGGATCACGTTATGCGCCTGTCCCCTTTTCGGTGACTGTCACCCGCCTAGAAGCAGATACCCTTCTGGAAGCTTTGCGGCACCTTCTATAATTATTTCTTCTTCACATGTAAAGGTTTGGGCTCCTTTGCTATAGTCTTTCCATCGTTTATCATAAATTTTGCGATCAATAAGAGATATGTCATCTGTGCGCTCTTTTGCTACAGTCTTGAGATGAAAACTTCTTCCGAGCAAAATTCCGCCACAATCTGTTAGTATATATCGGTTATGCAACTCATCGCCGCCTTCTCTCTTCCGCCATCTAATAAATGTAACTTTTAAGCCTTTGGGAATACATCGTGGCAGAAGCTTTTCACAACAATCCTTAAAATACTTAGGATCTTTGCTATTACAGGATTCGAAGTTAACATGCATTTCAACAACTATGTCTTTGAGACTTCCCTCTTCACGATATTTGCAAAGCTCTTCCAAAAAATGTTTTAAAAAAATTGTAATTTTAGAATCTTCTGGCGAAAAATGAGGATCAATAAATTTAACGAATTGACAGATTCGAAGCATTGGCGAAACTGCTTGAGCCATTGCTACCGGCTCCATATTGATAGTTTCGCCCAGGGACATTTCCCATTTCGCAGATCCTTCATGCTTTAAATCCTTTGGATTAATAATGGCCTTTTCAAGATCCGTAGCAACTTCTGCAACGATTGCTTGAAATGGTATGGATTCATGAGCCGATAAAGCATTTTCGAGCCAACTATCTCCTTCTCTCCAATTATGATAAACGCGCTGTACCATAACCTCACAAACACTTTGTATAAATTCCGTTAAAGCATGTAACTCCTGCTGCCTCTTTGCTTCCTCTTGCGGATTTTGAGGGGGTGAAATTGAGACTTCTTTTTGGTAGGCTCCTTCAACTTTTTTTTTCCAGTCCTTAGGAAAACGAGACAAAATGCGCGGCTTCCCAATGCCGAATTCCCCCTTGAAATCTTTCGCAGAATTTCGGTGGTAACACTTGGCTGCTACGTTTGGATCGAGAGCGTATTCGAAAATCATTGATTAAAAGAGCTCCTTTGATCGTTCTGCAAAAAAACCTTCCGGCCAAGGCCTTAAAAATTCACCTTCCGCGTTAATCGGAATATGAATTATTTCGGATCCTTGCTTTCCTCTCTGAGCATATAAAACAGCCAGCTGTTCTGGTTTTAATGCAAACTCACCCTTAGATAACTCGCCATGCGTTGTCTCTCGGATGCGACGCAATAAACGGAGAATTAAATGTTCACTGTGCGTTTCGATTATAAAATGATTGTTGCGTGGCTCTTTAATACTGCTGATGAGCAAATCTCCAAGATCGGCTTGTAGACGTGGGTGTATATGAACCTCGGGCTGCTCAATAGTTATAACTTGTCTATCCGCTGCCAGACTTTGCACGATGAACGGAAGAATTTGGCTGATGCCAAATCCGACATCTTGAAGACAGACATCAACGCTCGGTTTTCTCAGGCTATCAACTAAACGAACTTCGAAAAGATCTTTAGCTCGTTTTGTTAGCGGAGAAACTTTTAGTTTATACCCAATTTCTAGCTGTTTCAGCCATTGATTGGTTTGTTTCAAAAGTTTTGGGTTCCTAAGCAAAAGATCGGGTAAGTGATCTCCTTTATATCCAACATTTTTTGGATTTGTACCCGTAAATATATACCACCGTTCCGGAGGCATCCTATAGGGCCCCAAGGGAAACACTTCCTGTAAATTATTTTGCAGTCCTCTTCCAATAATCGTGGCCATTCGTTCTAAGTCCAAATAAAATACCATATCAGTTTCATCCATCGTTCTGATGACATCTTGTTCGGGCAGCTCTTCGTTTGAAGAAAGTGGAATGCCAAATGGGATAAATCCGCTTAACCCTAGAATGGTTTTCACCTCTCGTTTTATTATTCTGTCTACAAATGCTTTATAATCAAAATTCCCGGAATAAAACTCAACGGCCGCATTGATCTCTTTTATCCGTTTTTCGTAAATCTCGGAGCCCTCTTGCTCATCAACAATTCTTGAATCTTTCCTGCGCTGTTGAACTTTTAACGATCTTTGCAGCTCGGTAACGATTGTTTGAGCATTTGTTTTTGCATTTTTAAAAAAAGAATCCCATATTAAAGGATTGTCTGTAATCCAAGAACATTGGACGCCGCTAATATCCCTTTTTAATGTTTGCCGCTTTGATCGAGGAAAGAAGAGAAGTCCTCCCATTTCGTGTTGCTGTTCTGCTGTAAAGGTAATTGGAATAAGTTTTGCGAAATGCACGTCCTCATTTTGGCAATACATATAAAGATCGATTTCTTTTAATTGCACTTCACTTTGTACTGAGCGTCGTTGAAATGACACCTTTATTCCACAGAGAGAAGATGGCCATTTTTTAACGTAACGCGTAGGCGGCATACTAAACCTTAAAAAGAATTTTAATTCTCTTTCTAAATCGTGATCAAATATCAACTCTTGAAAGCTTCCTAAATCAACCAGCCCATTTTCAGCTCGAGGCAATAATGTTGCATTGTCACGGTCTTCCACTGTTTGCTTCAATAAACTTATAGCCTGCAACACGGAGCTTTTGCCTGCACTATTCTGTCCAAAAATTAATGTTATGGGTGCAAATGGTATTCGAGTTCTTTCACCGAAAGCTTTGAAATTTTCAAGCTCCAATAATTCCAACATAGGACACCTCTTTGTTTTGTAATAGGTACAGAAGGACTGGTGACAGTCACCTTTTGGGGGACAGTCATTCGCTAACGCGAACGGCATGTCCTTTTTCGATGAGTTCGTTATTCAGATACAGATTGCTGCCGTTCTTTTGTTCTACGAAAACGTCACCCAGATATCGGTCGTACTTGTCGGACTTGACGGTTTTGATGGTTAGATAATCTACCCCTTTGAGGGTGGTTTCAACGAATTCCTTCGCTTCTATGCCGTCGCGGGTTTGGATCTCGGGGCAGTCGATACCGCGAACGGAAATCGGAGGCGTTACTGCCAGTGCCAGGCTATTCCCCCACCCTAACTTTAGACTGCAGACCATAGACCATCACCAAACCCCATTGGTTTGGTGCACCTTACGTGCCTGCCCTCCGATTTATCCGCCAAAGCGGTGTGGCGGACGCTTCAGTGGCGGGTCCCCGAGGCAATGGAATAGCACCGTGGTGTACCTGGTACCTTTCTATTAGAAGTGCTTTTCCTGCCTTTGGATACGTTTAGCATATCTTAGTATCCGTTAGTATCCGGTTGCATCCGGTTGTATCGAAATTAGCATAATTCTAGCATAGTAGGAGGATCGGAAGAACTCTGGCCCATTCTGGGACTGGATGACTCCCCGAACTGGCCGGAAACATCATCTTCAAACTTTGGGTCAGAGTCCGTTATAACCCCATCGCCTTATTTACATTTTGTATCAAGAAAAAGTGGTCTATTAAAACTTATCTCGTCTGTTTATCTTTTACTCAACCCCAATGTTTGTTGATGTAATCCTGAATTTCATAGTAGAGGGCCTTCAAGTTTTTGCTGTTTTCTTTGGGCAAAGGAGCCGAAAGGCCCGTCTTCATCGGAATCGAACCGCGCCATACATCACTTAAAGTCTGAATGGCAAGATCAATCACGTCCTTATCTTTATTCTTTACTACCAAATGATCACCCTCGACCGTTCCAAGCTTTAAACACGGCACGGAATGTTTGGCTGCGATTTTTTCAAACTCGGCGAGATCCTCTGGGTTCACCGTTACCAGAATGCGCGACGGGGCTTCGCCAAATAAAATTTCATCGAGCCGGTTGCCTTTTTGAAAAAGTGCTTCTACTTGAATTCTGGCTCCGCGCATTTCCTTTTTGTTGCTGATACAGGATTCCGCCACACAGACGGCAAGGCCGCCTTCTGACGGATCGTGCGCGCTTTTTACCAATCCAGCCTGAATCGTTTCAAGACACGCCGTTTGAACCTTTTTCTCAAACTCGATATCGATCTCGGGATTACCCCTCTTTTGTTTGTGGATCCGGTAAAGATACTCACTGCCCGCCAGGCTGCCTGAGGGGTTCCCCAACAATACGATCACGTCACTTTCCTTTTTGAAATCCTGCGTGACATATTTCGTGGCGTCCTCGATCAAACCGACCATACCGACCATCGGCGTCGGATCCACCACCCCCTTGGGATTTTCATTGTAAAAACTCACATTACCACTGATCACAGGCGTCTCTAAAGCGCGGCAGGCCGCCGAGAGTCCTTCGATGCACTTCTTGAACTGCCAGTAATTTTCGGGTTTCATGGGATTTCCGAAATTAAGGCCGTCAGTGATCGCCAGCGGCTGACCTCCGGAACAAATAACATTTCGTGCCGCTTCGGCTACAGCGAGCATGGCTCCCCGGTAGGGGTTCAAATAACAATAGCGGCCGTTGCAATCTACGCTGATAGCAAGCGCTTTGCGGGTTCCTTTGACCGAAATAACTGCGGCATCCGATCCCGCACCCACGAGGACGGCTTCCTTATCCCGGAACGTAAAACTCTGATAAGCAGCTTCTTTGCTGGCGATCGTGGGGGAATCAAGAAGCGCAAGCAATACGGTATTGCAATCTTCGGGCCCCGGGATTTTCTCAAGTGCCAAGCTCTGAGCTTCTTTTAAATAAGCGGGCTCCTGGTCTGGGCGATCGTAAAGCGGCGCGTTTTCCGTAAGTGCCTTGGCCGGCACTTCAGCCACGACCTTCCCTTTTTCTTTTATGCGGACCATGCCGTCCGGCGTTACGGATCCGATCTTCGCGACAGGAACGTCCCATTTCTTCAGAACTTCGATCGCCTCGTTTTCTTTTCCTTCTTTCAGGATCGCAAGCATCCGCTCCTGCGATTCGGAGAGAAGAATTTCATAGGGCGTCATCTTTGATTCGCGCTGCGGGACCAATGCAACGTCGAACTCGATCCCTGTGTTTCCTCGCGAAGCTGTTTCGCAAGTTGAACAAATAAGTCCTGCGGCACCCATGTCCTGCATCCCGACCACAAGTCCTTTTTCGATCAACTCAAGGCAGGCCTCTCTTAAGCGTTTGCCGAGTTCGGGATTGCCGATCGCCACCGCGCCCGAAGAAGATGAAGATTCTTCCGTGATTTCCTGGGAAGCAAAACTCGCGCCTCCCACTCCGTCGCGGCCCGTATCCCCGCCGATATAGTAAACCGCTTTCCCGGCGCCGACCGTCGTTCCGTGTATGATATTTTTTTGCTCCACAATCCCGATGACGAAGGCGTTCACCAAGGGGTTCCCCTCGTAACTTTCGTCAAAATAGGTTTCCCCGCCTACGGCATTGACTTCCGCCTTGTTGGCGTAATGCGCAAGTCCTCGGATGACTTCTTTAAACAGGTGTTTTACCTTTTCATTTTCGAGACTGCCAAAGCGGAGAGCGCCTAAAACCGCAATCGGCTTCGCGCCCATAGTAAAAATATCCCGCAGGCATCCGCCGATCCCGGTAGCCGAAGCCTCGAAGGGTTCGACTGCGGAAGGATGATTATGGGACTCGATCTTGAACGCAACGCCCATCCCGTCCCCGATATCCACAATGCCCGTATTTTCTTCGCCGGCACCGACCAGCACCTGCTTCCCCTTGGTGGGGAAAAGTCTGAAAAGTTTTTTGGAATTTTTATAGCTGCAATGCTCCGACCACATGGCGGAAAAAAGTCCGAGCTCCGTAAAATTAGGGTCGCGTCCGAGTAGTTTTTGGATCATGATATATTCTTCTTTCGTGAGACCCAGCTTCTCCGCTAAACTTGCATCTGCCTTAACTTCGGTATTTGTTGTCATGGTTCGTTCTCCTTTGCACAAAAGTAGGCGTCCTACGCATGGACACCCTAGTTTTTAATTATTCCCTCACCCTGACGGCACTTGTACCTTTGTACAAGTACGGCAGAGTCACTCTTTAGTGTCAATCGTGTACCCTGACCGCCAACCCTTTTTCTAAAAGTTCGTTATTAAGGTAGACCTCTTGCCCTTTAGCGTCAATAAGGAAGACATCCGCGAGGTAGCGGTCGTATTTATCTGATTTGACGGTCCTTATCAGAACCGGAGTAGCAGAGAGGCCGGAGGCAAGAGGCAGAGATCTTTCTTGTTTCTTTGTCTCTGTGCTTCTCAGCTTCTGTTCTACGAACTCTTTGGCTTCTTTACCTTCTTTGCTTTCGATCTCAGGGCAGTCAATGCCGCGAAGGCGCAGGGTCTGAACACTACGCACGCCAAAGCCAAGATCGATAACGGCTTCGATCGTGTCGCCGTCGAGAACGCGGGACACCCAGGCGTGGTAAGTATAGAGGTCCTCAGAGGTCCGATGCGAGAGTCTGATCAGGTCCGAAGGCGACGAGCCCGCTTCCGGGAACGCTGGCTTCACTTCGATGATGGCCTCTTCCTTGAAACGGAGGTCTTTGGACGTTCTGTAATAATTGGAGAACCCGAGGTCAATGACCACCTTCCCGGTCTCAGGGCCCGCGGTGGCCTTGACCATCTTGTAAGTCCCGGGCTTCCCGGGCTTGGCCGTGAGCGGGGTCTCTTCTTCCGGTGCTTGCGTTTCATTCCTTGCAGCTTTGCGCTTTTTCACTTCTTCACGAAGCTTTCTGACCGGCCATTTTTCTTTGGAAGCAAGCGCTTCGACTTCTTCTCTTTCCTGGGTGTCATTGAGAGCAAGAAGTGATTCATAATGACCCCACGTCAATTCATCGGACGTCCGATAAATCGGGTAGGTACGGGCAAATTGAAGCATGTACCGGAGCTCGGTTTCGCTGGTCCCCAGGTCCCCGGCCAATCGGACGAGGGTCCGGTCCGCATAATCCGCACGCTCTTTATGTTGAAGGACATGTTCGTCGATGAGTTTGCCGGTTTCCCAAGCCTCCCGGACCTTCTCCTGCTCCACAGCTTTTTCGACCCGGGCCTGGCTCTCCGAGCGCACCCCGCGGATCGCGGCCACCAGCTGATCGTAAGTCCCAACCTTTGACCCTTCATTCCAGACCGGGTCTGGAATGGGTATCGCGTCCTCGGCCTGCAAAGACGGAGCCACAAGGATCATCATGAGGAAAACAGCGAGGGCACCAATCCCCAGTCCCACAGGGACTGCTGGGGAACGCTGTAGATTGGTACTGCGATCTGGGATCGTCTTTTTCATCGCGAAGGACCCTTCCTTTTTTTCAAGCGCAACGCTCAACGGGCAACGCACAACGCCGGCCGACAAGAAGGTAAAAACTAAAAACCCAGATTCAGAGCCAGGCTTTGAATTTCCTTTAAGCCCCGACCAGGGGGATCTCTTTTTCGATCTTGAAAATGACAAGATAACGGTCCTTGCCGTCCGATTCTTTTTCTTCATTGCAGAGACAGCTGCGGCGCATCGTCTTGATGCGCTCGGAATTTTTTTCGTCGGAGATCTTCTTCAAAAAGAGCCTCTTCCCCTGGTACATCCCCTGGGTTTCGATAAAAAGATAAGCTGCCTGAGGATTGGACTGAAGATTGTGGTGCGTCAGGCGGTCCGCCATGATGAAAGCAAGCGTCCCGTCCTCAAGCATGTGGGGCCGCGCGTAAAGCGCCGCGTCCACCTTGCCGGAGCTGTCCGCCGTTGCAAGCACGCCGGTGCCTTTTGTTTTTTCGAAATATTCACGAAGGTCCATGGGTGCCTCCTGAGAAATGGGTTGAGAATTAAAGCCATGCGCGAATATTTCCCTCTCCCTTGGGAGAGGGTCAGGGTGAGGGTTGCTCCCCCTCATCCCATCCTTCTCCCTGAGGGAGAAGGAGATTAATTGATATTGGAATGTAACCCGCCGGAACCGGCGCGGAAATCGACGTTCGTAAGATCGCATCCCTCTTCGCGCGCGTAGGCGCAATTCCAGAGGCAGGCCGCACAGTGGATGCATTTCTCGCGGTCAAAGAGGGGCACCCCGCCGTCGGAACCCGCGGTGATGGCCTGGCCGGAGCACATTTCGATGCAGATCTTGGTGCGGCATTTCTGGCACTTGCCGGCATCCATGAAAATGATGTGGTCCGCATACCCGTCCGCGGCCTGGACTTTCCCGCCCAAAAGCAGCGCATCCTGGTGGGAGACCAAAAGCTTGCCGTCGTATGGGATCTTGGGCCACCCGGCAGCGTCCATCAAAGCGTCATGCATCGAAGTATTCGTCTCGTTCGCTTCCTTGCAGGCTTTTTCGATCACTTCCGGAGTGACCTTGCCTTTGTAATATTTTTCGAGCGAAGGGACCCGCGCGTAAACAGGTTTGAGTGTCGCGGGAATATTAAGGAGCCCGTTCGTGAACCCCGCCATTCCCATTCCCATCATCCCGAGCACAAAATTATGGCTGAAACCGTCGCGTGCTTTCTCGGCGATCTTGTTATCTTTCTCGACCCAGCTCGAGCGGCGGGCCTTTAAATACGTTGCTTCAAGATTTTCCTTGGTGAAAGGTTTCTTCTCTTTCAAAAGCCGGACCATGCCTTCTGCAAGCTGAACGCCTGTCGTCCAGGCCTCATCGACCCCGGAGCCTTTGAGCATATTCGTACTGCCGGAACCTTCGCCGATACGGGCGAATCCGTCGCCCACGATGAAAGGCTCGCCGCGCTTGCCGGCTTCCTGAAGGCTCTTTCCGCCCCAGGACTTCAACGTCGCGCCCTCGAGATGTTTCCAGAGCTTGGGGTGCTGCATCCAATGCTGAAGATAACGGTAGGCCGAGCGCATCGGGTTATCGAGCCAGGACGGGACAAAAATACCGAGGGACGCCATCCGGTTGGGATAGACATAAAGAAAACCGAAGATCTCCGGCTCCGGAAAGCCGAACGTGTGAATGACGGTGCCCGGTTCGAGTTGGGTATTCTCAGGAAGTTCCACCACGGCCTTCATCCCGAGCGCCCACTCGCGCTGATGATTTCCTTCCGGGAGTCCGAGCTTCGTATCCAGGTTCTGCCCCACGGGCCCGTAAGGCCCGTCCCCGATCACGGTGAATCCCGCGTGAATATCCATACCGGGCATAAAAGACCCGGTGGGTTTCCCGGATTTCTCAACACCCTGGTCCGCGAGCCTGACCCCGGCCACACGATTGCTGTCAAAAAGCGGTTCCTTCACAGGCATCCCGGGCCACACCTGGACAAGCCCCGAGCCCATGAGATTCGACCCGAGCCACTGCGTGAACTGGCCCATGGAAAGCACCCACCCGCCGTGTTTGGCCATAAAAGGCGGGATAAAAGGGAGCCGGAACGCGTGATCTTTATACCAGGGAAGGATGAAACCGAAGGTGCGGAAAAACCAGTCGACGAGTTTTAAGACCCAGGAACGACGGCTCGCGCCCACGGGATCGAGAAGATAATAGACCTCTTCATGCTTCACGGGATGCGCCATCGGGATCTGGGCAAGTTCCTCGGCCGTGAACGCGGCCTTGATCCCCTTCGCCTCGGTCACGATCCCTGAAACGCCGAACCCGATATCATCGGAGCGTTCATAACAGATCACCTGAAGCGGCATGCCGGGCATGGCCTTGCTTTGGAAATGTTCGGCCGCGGGGTCTTCCGCCATGGCCTTCGCGAGTGTGTGAAGAAATCCCGCGCTCGCCGGCCCGAACCCTACGCAAACAACATCCACATCCATCTTCTGACGTTCAACGGTCATAGGAAAACCTCATTGGTAGCTCAACGCACAACGCGCAACGCTATGTTTTTGCGTTGACCGTTGAGCGTTGTACGTTGCGCTTGTTAAAGCGGATAATCGAGCGCTTCCGGGATCATGATCTGCGCCACGGCTTCCGCGGCACGGTCTTTGGAAAAACGCAGCCCTGAGAAACATGCGTCGGTCTTCGCGCGCAACTCCGCGAAAGCCTTAAGTTCCGGGCTCGCCGCGGAGCAACAACCGCTCGAAGCCTGATAGCCGTAAACAAGCTCGGCGCAGATCTTTCCGACTTCGCCTGCGGCCCGCGCGGACTGAACGCCGCTCAAGTCCGAATAAAAATTCACCACGCCGGCAAGGCCTTCCGCGAGCGTGGGATTCTCAGGCCCCTTCTTCTCGAGCTCGAGCGTATCGAGGATGAGCTGGCGCGCGCCCAGGAGCCACGCAAGCGCATCGGTCATCGGGAACATGACGCCCTGGCGCTGACCGCCGTAAAGCGTTTTCCCGTTCACATCTTTGTGGGACTGGAGATACTCGAGGGACCAGAGCCAAAGTTCCATCGCCCCGGCGAGGGCGCAGGCGCCCATTTCCGGTTTGCGTTTTGCGATCTCGCGAAGGTCCTTGATCCAGTTCTTGAACTGAGCGAGGAAAATATCATTTTCCATCGTACGGCTCATCTGGAGGCGCTGCACACATTCAGGCCCTTCGTACGTCGCCTCGAGCTGGGCATCCGACCATTTCTGCGTGAGGAATCCCGGGCAATCTTCCGTGATCCCGTAACCGCCCATCAAACTCACGGCCTCGCGCAACATGGTCGCGCCGTAGCCCGTATTCCAGAGCTTCCCGGCCGGGCAATACACATCCGCAAGCGACTCCTTGATGAGATACTGGACCAGGAGATCGCCTTCGAGTTCCGCCACGCGTTTTGCGTCACGTTTCGCTTCGGGCTGAGCCATGAGCGCGATATATTCGAGCGCTTTCTTGCGCGGCTCCGCGAACGCCTTCATCTGCGCGCGAGCGCCCTTGATCCCCTGCTCGGCGAAGATCTTGTCCTTTTCGTGTTCCATCACATCGAAGGCGTCGAAAAGCCGGGCCCCTTCGAATCCGAGGGACGCGCCCGCTTCCCCGGTCGCCCAAACATCGACGAGACGGTGGCAGGGGTCCTCTTTCTGCTGGATCCCAAGATCATAGCGGGGCGTTCCGGCAGAAACCGAGCCTCCGCCGCGGAAACGCGTGCGCTGGTAACGGATCACGGGCTCGATCGCGGAAAGAAGCTTCGCGGTGGTCATGATCCCCACCGTGACGCGCGTCCTGCGGAAAACCGCTTCGATCACTTCGCTGTTGTTGAAATTCGGGATGATCACTCCGTCTTTAACGGTGTATCCGCCGATGATGCGGCTGGCCGGGACCTTCAAATTAAAGATCGGATCGTGGGTGCTGGAAAGCTGGTGCACAAGTTTCAGGGTCGGGGCGCCCCGGTCATAAAGTCCGGGATCATTTTCCTCGAGGATCACCATGCAGCTGGATTTGATGCGGGGGTCATCGCTGTCCACAGACGCGGTGACAAAATTCGCGTAGCCCATGTTCGTAATAAAACGGCCGCGTTTTTCGACTTGAAGGACCGGCTCCTGGCCTTCTTTCCACTCCGCGACACGGATACGTCCCGAAAGCATCCCGGCGTCCACACCGACATAAGGGAGCGGTTCGGTGAGCGCGAAAGAACCCCGGATGATCTTTCTTTTCTCTCCGGCTTTCGGAGGGACACAGCCGCCCATGTATTTCTGGATCTGCTCGGGAGTACCTTTTTCATGGATGGGTTCAAGTGCGAGATTATTCGCAAGACTCGCCGTCGCGGCGCCCGCGTCCACCCAGCAAAGTTCGAACGCGATCATGGCAAGCACGAGGTTCTTGGGCCCCTCAATATAGCCCCCCTGTTCGGGTTCCATGAAAGCAGCCGTAATGCCGGCTTCGTCAAAAGACTTGAGCATGGCGGCCTTCTCGGGCGTCCACTCATGGGTGTGGCGCTGTTTGTCCGCCACCATACGGGCCACCACCCCGCGCGCTACGGCACGGGTCGACTGGACCACCATCTGGAGGTCATAACGGTCCGTGAATCGCCACATGATCTGGCGGACATCGTCCCCCGGGAGCGTGCTCATCAAGGCTCTTTTCTCAGCATTGGCAGTACTCATGGACATTGATTCCTTTCGATTGATATTGTTCTATGAGATCAAACCCCGAAGAAGGGATTATAGGACCTGCTCCGCAGGAACAAAGTTACGTTATCTTATTCAGAGAAGACCTGTGAGGCAAGGGGAAAAACGGAGGGAATAGGGCTGAGTTTGGCCCCGGAAAACCGTGCGTAGCGGCTCTCAATTTCTTGGATTCCCGATACCCGCCCCGTCACAAATGATGGCGCGCCGCCTCAATTCGAAGAAGCATTTCACGCAACAAAGCACATCGGACGCCGCATTGTGCTGATCTTCAAAATCCACATCGAACAGCTTGACATGAAGCTCGGATAATTTCGGCCACTTGTTGCCGCCCAAACTTTTCATTTCTTTTCCAGGATGGTAGTTTGGACGGCCCCAATCTCCGCTTTGCTTCGATTGATTGGTATTGGGACCGTACGACCTCGGGATCTTGCAAAACTTCGTCGAGCTTTTCATGGTGCATATTTTTTTGATCGTCCGTAGCCCATCCGGCATTCCCCGGCGCAAAAGCTCCACCCGGACCATTTTTTCATCGAAATCCAGATTATGCGCCACAAGACACGCGACACCCGGGATCGCTCCGGAGAACTCCCTCAAAACCTCCGCGGCCGGGCGCCCTTCTTTCAATGCCCTTTCGGTGCTGATGCCGTGGATCGCCGTCGCGCTTTCGGGGATCACGAAACCTTCCGGTTGGATCATGTGATCGTGAAGCTCAAGCTGTGTCCCGTCTTCGTCAAAAAGCGCCCAGGCGATCTGAACGATGTGCGGCCAGTTCCCGAGATCGGAAACGGGGGCCTTCCAGCTTTTCGGCAATCCGGTCGTTTCCGTATCAAAAAAAAGATACATTTTTACACCTTTATTGAGACGCGTTTTCCGGCATGACAATATTTGTAAGTAATCGCCTTCCAGGAGGGAAAACCGGAAAAGATATTTGCGTTTAAGAGATCTTTCATGACGTTACTTCCCGGCCACGAATTCGAGCACCACATCTGCTTGCTTAGCCGCGGCAACACTGACCCGTGGCGATAAAGCTGGTGCTTTTTCGATGTCCGACGCAAGGTCCCCGATCAGAATGAGGTTCGGTTTGAGCTTTCGGACCTTCAGATCATCACTGGAGCCCCATCCCCCCAGTCCGGAAGCGGAGACGATCAATTTTCCGGTCGGGAGTATTCCGGACACGAGCATGCTCTTGGCTTCGGCCCGGTCGAGACACTCCACCACGACGTCGCAGTTCCGGAATATTTCCGGGATATTGGCGGGTTCTAGCTTCACGGACAGCATTTGAAGTTCGAGCCCGGGATTGATGCGGAGGAGATTGGTCCGTAATGCTTCGACTTTTTCCATCCCGACCTGATCCGCGAAATAGAATTGCCGGTCCAAATTGGAAGGATCGATGCGATCGAAATCCACGATCGTAAAATGCCTGAAACCGACCCGGACGAGGCAGGCCGCGCAATTGGAGCCCAGGCCGCCCGCGCCCGCAATGCCGATCTTCGCTTTTTCGATCTTCGCGAGCTTCGCTTCACCGAGCTTTTCAATAAGGTCCTGCCGGAACGCGTCCATCATCAAATTTGCATCCAGTCTTTCAACACCGGCTGGTACCCTTTGGCGACGAGCATCGCTTTGAACTCTTCGACGCTCCGCGGGTCCGAGATCTCAAACTGGGAAGCATCCTCCCCTTCCGCCCCGACTTTTATTTTCTTTTGATCAACGGTAGTCGGGACGGCCCCAATTTCAACCCCGTTAAAATTGATAGGTATTGGGACCGGAGATCCGAGCGTGTGGCCGCCGACGCGTGTCGTCGAGCCCGCCGACATGCGCGTGACCCCGAGAGGCAAAAGATGCTCGCGCAGCGAAGCGCTTTCCCGCGTGGAAAGCGTGATCCCGATCCGCGGCAGGAAAAGCCTCAAGGCCACGATGATCTGCGTCATGTTCCTGTCGCTTACCTCCGTCATTTCTTTGAAATCCCCGGCATGCGGCCTCAGACGCGGAAGCGAAACTCCGATCTCGACCTCTCCGTAGCGGTCCTGCAAATACCGGGCGTGAAGGCCCACCCAGAAAACTTCTTTCCGCCAATCATTCAATCCCAGAAGCGCCCCGACGTTCACGCTTCTCATTCCATTCTTCGCGGCGCGCTCCGGCGCGTCAAGCCGGAAGCGGAAATCTTTTTTAGGCCCCGCCTTATGCACCTGCTCATAAACCTCCGCATCATAGGTCTCCTGATATAAGGTCAATCCATCGACACCTGAACGTACGAGGTCCGCGTATTCCTCTTCCGTGAGTGCGTAGATCTCGACGGCAAGAGAGCTGAAATATTTTTTGAGTACTTTGAGGCATTTTTTGATATAGGACAGCGGACTTTTTTCCCTCGAATCTCCCGTCAGGATAAGAAGATGCTCGATCCCTGTCGAAGCGATGAACGCGGCCTCTTTTTCCACTTCTCCCAAAGTCAGTGTTCTCCGAGGTATTTTGTTCAGGGTATTGAACCCGCAATAAGCGCACTCATTCTCGCAATAATTCGAAAGATACATCGGCGTGTAAAGCTGGAGGGTCCTGCCAAAGTGCATCAGGGTCAAGGCATGCGCCCTTTGCGCCATGGGCTCTAACAATCTTTCCGCAGCCGGAGAAAGAAGCGCCAAAAGACGCGCGGGATCTTGCGCGTCGGAATGGATCGAACGCTCAACGTCTTGGAGTGAAATCTCACGGAAGATCTTCTCGGAAGGAAGGTCCTTATATTTCAGAAGGGTATCGTAGTAGCTCATGGCCGTCTCGTTGTGAGGTAAAAGAGAATTCTGAACTTTTTCGTTCTACTCCATGATGCATTAAGAATTTTCGGGGATCCGTAAACGCGCTCCGAAGGTCGAGCGGGCAAGGTGGCACTCAAAAGACCCGTCGTCACCGGCGGATCGATCCTTCCAGCGAGAATCGACCGCCTTCGAGTCTCGCTCCCGGGATCCGCCTACAAAACAAGGCGGAACCAAGCTCCCAGGAGCTCGAACGCTGCCTCTTGGTCTTTTGAGTGCCGAGCGAGACCAGAGGCGCGAATGAGTTTTTCCTCGCTGGGGAAAAACGAATGGCGGTAAAGGAGCCCCGGAAAATTCTCTTTTCCATTACTCGTTCATTTTGTTTCATGCAAAAAACCGGTCAAGGGCGAGGAGGCGCTGGCACCGCTTCCGGCAGAAGCAAGTCCTGCAAGATGGGCGGCACGACCCGCGCTTACAGCCTCCTTGAAAGCTCGGGCCATAGTTACGGGGTCCCGCGCGATCGCGATCGCCGTATTCACAAGCACTGCCGCGCAACCCATTTCCATACATTCGCAGGCGTCCGAAGGACTGCCCAAGCCCGCGTCCACGATCACGGGCGCCTTGATCTCACGCACCAGGATCTCCACAAGCTCCCGGGTCTTCACGCCTCGGTTACTGCCGATAGGCGACCCGAGAGGCATGACCGCCGCCGCGCCCGCATCCACCATGCGTTTGGCCATGGAAAGGTCCGGGCTCATGTAAGGAAGCACGATGAATCCTTCTTTGGCGAGGATCTCCACCGCTTTGAGCGTTTCAAGATTATCCGGCAAAAGATATTTATGATCCTGAACCACTTCGATCTTGATCCAGTTCCCCTGCCCGCCCGCTTTTGCGAGTCTCGCGATCCGCACAGCCTCATCCGCGTTTCTTGCGCCGGAAGTGTTGGCCATGAGCATGCAGGCCTTTGGAATATATTCCAAAATATTGTCCGCCTGAGAACCGAGATCGACGCGCCGGAGCGCAACGGTCACGATGTCGGGTTGGGCGGCCTCCAGAGCTTTTTGCATGAGGGAATAGCTCGAGAATTTTCCGGTTCCGATCAAAAGACGGCTCTTAATCGAACGGCCGCCGAGCGCAAGCAGGTCTTCCATGGTCATCCGCCTCCGACAAAACTGACGATCTCGACCCTATCCTGATCCTTGAGCGCGATCTTGGGCCAGTCCTCTTTGGAGATGATGCTGAAGTTGTGCTCGACCACGATCTTGTCGGGACACAATCCCTTGGCCGCGACAAGCGCGTCGAGACTCAAGGACTTATCGATCGATTCTTGTTTGCCGTTCAGGGTGAGGATCATGTACTCTTTTCCTTATTCGTGGGAACCATGTGCGTTATCTTAAACGAATTTTGTCTCTATTGAAAGGCCGCGGATACCCCCTGTGATTGTCGATATTTTAGATCTTTAATTTCGAGAAGTTAACACGCACGTCCTCCGCGGAGGCATGGAGCGCTTTCCGTTCACCGTCGCTTAACGGAATCTCGACGATCTTCTTCACGCCTTTGCGCCCGAGTTCCACCGGCACGCCGCAATAAACATCGCTCAATCCGTACTGCCCTTTGAGATAAACACAGGACGGGATCACTTCTCCGGTATCCTGAAGGATCGCACGGACCATTTTCACGACAGAAGAAGATGGTGCATAATAAGCGCTGCCGGTCTTAAGGAGTTTTACGATCTCTGCCCCGCCGTCACGGGTCCTCTGGTTGATCTCCTCAATCGTTGCGGCGTCCAAAAGTGTGGTGACCGGCTTTCCGTTGACCTGGGTCAGCTCCGGCACCGGGACCATTTGATCGCCGTGCCCGCCGAGCACCGTCGCCCTGACATCGGAAGGTTTGCAGCCAAGTTTTTCCGCGATGAAATAAGCGTACCTTGACGAATCCAGTTCGCCGGCCATCCCGATCACGCGTTCGAAAGGAAATCCCGACTTTTTCTGAGCGAGCCAGGTCATCACATCAAGCGGGTTCGTGACCATCACCAGGACCGCATTCGGAGAATACCGGGCACACTCCGTCACGATCCCTCCGACGATCTCGGCATTCTTGAAAAGCAGGTCGTCCCGGCTCATGCCGGGCTTGCGGGCAAGTCCCGCTGTGATCACGACGACGTCTGAACCAGCCGTGTCTTGATAACTGTTCGTGCCGGTGATCTTGGAGAGAAATCCTTCGACCGGCGCGGATTCCATCATATCCAGGGCCTTGCCCTGCGGGAGTCCTTCCACAATATCGATAAGAACAACGTCCGCGAGATTTTTCTCGACGATGCGTTGCGCGGCTGTCGCGCCGACAAAACCTGCTCCGACAACGGTCACTTTGAAATTCGTCATAATACCATCCTCCGTTAAAAGCGCTCTTAAGGAACCAGGAACATGTTTTCGCGTTCACGGATCGCTCCGTGAAGACCTTTTTTATATCAAAAAAGAACAGGGATTAGTAGTTAAAAAGGTCCCGGTGTGCGAATTTTTGTTCGGGGAGCGCGTTGTGCAAGGCGCTCAGGATCTTGGCCTTGGCCCGGACCGTAAGGCGCCTCCCCTTGCGTGCCTTTTGCACCACCTTGTGAGACAGCTGCTCGGTCGAGGCCGCAACAAGCGCGTGGTTTGAAAGCCCATGCTTGGCCATAAGGGCATCCAGGGGCTGCGCACCGAGGTCGTTCGTTCCCTTGATCGTCATTGTAACTTGCTCACGGCAGTGAGAAGGTCTTTTGTCACAGGATATTTCTTGAACTGTTCGATCAACGCGCTGATTGCTTCGATGGGCTTAAGCCCGGCCAAGGCGCGGCGTATCCGGCGCGACGGTTCCAGTTCCTGTGGCGTAAAAAGAAGTTCTTCCTTACGCGTTCCGCTTTTGGATATGTCCACCGCCGGATAAATACGCTGGTTCGAGATCTCACGCGATAGAAAGATCTCCATATTTCCCGTTCCTTTGAATTCTTCAAAAATGAGCTGGTCCATGCGGCTCCCGGTATCCACAAGGATCGTCGCGAGGATCGTAAGCGACCCTCCGTGTTCGATCTTGCGGGCCGATCCGAAGATCCGCCGCGGCACTTCCATGGAACGCGCATCCACGCCCCCGGAAAGTGTCCGGCCGCTGGAACGTTGTTCCGCATTATGCACGCGCGCCAAACGGGTCAAAGAATCGACTAGGACCATCACGTTCGCGCCGGCCGCAACCTCGCGATACACTTGTTGCATGAGCTCCCGGGCGGTCTGGATATGATGGTCATAAGTTTGGTCGGATGAAGACCACCGGACTTCGGCCGTCACGCTGCGACGGAAGTCCGTGACCTCCTCGGGCCTTTCATCGATCAAAAGACAATAAAGCTTCATCTCCGGCCGGCTTTTTGCCACGGCCTGACAAAGATGCTTGAGAAACGTTGTTTTTCCGGAACCCGGAGGCGCCACGATCAGTCCACGCTGACCCATCCCGATCGGTGTGATAAGATCCATGACGCGCATCGTAAGTTCCTGAGAGCCGTCTTCAAGCCGGATCCGTGGCGAGGGATCGACGGCCGTACTGGCAAAAAACTTCTGCTCATCTTCAGCCACCACGCGCTGAGGTTCCCCATGCGGCGGTCGGTGAGCATGACGATGGGAATGGGAACCCCGGTTGGGGCGACGCTCGCCGCGGTGTCTTTGATCGGTATTGGGACCACGCCCTGAACGCTCCCGGTGTTCAAAGTTTCTCATGCTTGAAATTTCCCCATTTTTTTTCTAAAGAATTCCACTCCGCCTCGGCAGCTTCGATCTGGATCTGCAGTTCTTTTAAGCGCACATTGCGCTCCTTAGAAAAATGAAGCGGGTTCTTCGCCATCTCCTCCAAGACCTTGTTCCGCTCCTCTGTGAAATGCCGCGCACGTCCTTCGGCTTTTTCCATGCTCTTGCGGAGCTTCGTAAGCTCGACCTTGTGCTCATTCTTCTTAGGCTGCTGAATTTCGACAGGGGGCTTGGAAGCCTTATGGGGGAGAGACGCAGACGCGTTGTTTTCATCGCTGTCTTCTTCCTCGCCCCGGGCCACCTGCTCCAGGTGATAAACATAATCCTCATAGCTTCCGGGGTAGTGCAGGATACGGCCTTTCTTCACTTCGAGAATGCTTGTCGCCAGAAGATTGACAAAAGTCCGGTCATGGCTGATGAAAAGCACGGTGCCGGAAAAGGCTTTAAGCGCCCGACCCAAGGCCTCCACCGTTTCGAAATCCAAGTGGTTCGTCGGCTCATCGAGAAGCAGGACATGGCTCTTGGAAAGAAGCAGTCCGGCCAGAACGAGACGCGCGCGTTCACCGCCGCTTAGAACCTTCACTTTTTTTGAAACGTCATCTCCTTTAAAAAGAAAGCACCCGGCCATGTTCAGCACATCCTGATTGCTGACCCCTGCCGCGCTTTCGCGCGAAAGATAAGTGTAAATATCATCCTCCGGGTCAAGCACCGCAAAGACATGCTGCGCGTAATAGGCCACTTTGAGCCCGGTTCCCCAACGAAAACTGCCCCCTTTGGGCGCGAGATCCCCCGCGAGCGTCATGAGAAAGGTCGTCTTCCCCTCACCGTTATTGCCGAGCACCGCGACATGCTTTCCCCGGTCGATCTCGACTTGGATCTTTCGCGCGATATCTTTTTCCGGATAGCCGATGACAAGATCTTCACAGCTGACCGCCACTCCCGCTTTCGGCTCCACAGGCGGGATATGGATCTTAACCGTGCTCATGGGGTGTGCGATCTCGATCGTTTTAAGTTTTGCGAGTTGTTTCATTTTCGACTGTGCACGCGTCGCCGTGGAAGCCTTCGCCTTGAACCGGTCAATGAAGATCTGGAGTTGTTCCCGTTTCTTGTCGAGACCGCGGTTATAGGCCTGTTTCTGGGCGAGTTGCTCCTCCTTGAATTCGAAATACTCTTCAATGTCCCCGGGATAAAGGGCAAGCCCTCCGTTCTCGACCTCAAGCGTGTGATCACAGGTCCGCTTCAAGAATTCCCGATCGTGGGAGACGACCAGATACCCGCCTTTGAAATCGAGCAGAAAATTTTCTAAAAGGATCAACGTGCTCAAATCTAAATAGTTGCTAGGTTCGTCAAGAATCAGGAAATTGGGGTCGCCCAAAAGCATTGCCGCAAGCTTCACGCGCGTCTGAAAACCTCCCGGAAGATTCCGTACGGATTCTTCAAGGATCTCATTTTCAAGCTGGAACCGCGCGGCGATCTGCCCGCACTCCCAATGCTCGCTCCGCGTGGTGCGCATCAGGAAGTCCACCACCCGCTCCCCGGGCTTGAACGTATCATGCTGTTCGAGATAGGAGAGGCGCAACGCAGCGTTGCGCGTGACGGTACCGCTTTCAGCCGATTCGTGTCCGGTGATGATACGGCAAAGCGTGGATTTCCCGGCCCCGTTGCGGCCGATCACACCGATCTTTTGATCATCTCCGAATGACGCGGTGGCGTTATCGAGGATCGTTACAGCGCCATAGGCCTTGTGCAATTCATTGACTTGTAATAAGACGGTCATTGTCTAAGATTCTTTTCCATTAGGGTTGATGATAACCGCCCAATTTCCGCCCAAGTCTTTGTTTTCTTTTAATCAATGGCGACTTGGGCGGCACTGATTACCTTCATTTTGAAACAGAATCAAGTGCCGCTACGTAGAAATTGATAGGTGTTGGGACAGTCATTGTCTAAGATTTTTTTCGGTAAATTTAATGATCTGGCTCATCATTTCAACGCATTGAACGGGATAAAGGCCAGCGGCAGATTCGGCGGAAAGCATCACGTAGTCCGTTCCATCGAGAATTGCGTTCGCCACATCACTGACTTCGGCGCGGGTCGGGATGGGATGTTCCGTCATGCTCTCAAGCATCTGGGTCGCCGTGATCACGAATTTCTTCGCCTTATTGCATTTCTTAATGATCTTCTTCTGAATCGAGGGCACTTCATAAATCGGAACAGAGATCCCCATATCCCCGCGTGCGACCATGATCCCTTCGCAAACGCTTATGATTTCATCGATATTTCGGATCCCTTCCCGGTTCTCAATCTTGGCGATCACGTCGCATTCGTGGGAGTGGCTTTTCAGATGAGACCGGAGATCTAAAATATCCCTTTTATTCCGTACGAAAGATTGTGCGATATAATCCACTTTATGCTCGATGCAAAAATGAATGTCCTCCCTGTCCTTCCGGGTCAGCCCCGTGACATCCAATTGCACGCCAGGCATATTGATTCCTTTGCGTTCTTTGATCGCACCTCCAACGATCACGCGAGTCTTGAGATTTTTTTGATCACGAGCCTCGACTTTGAGGGCAATAAGACCGTCGTCAATGTAGATAAGCTGGCCTGGTTTGATAGGTCGCAAAGAACCCACCCAATCAAAGGGAATATGGGAATTTTCTCCGACCGTGTTTTCCGTCGTGAGCCAGAGAATCTGCCGCTTCTTGACCTCGACCGGCTTCTGCCCCTTCAGCTCACCAATCCTCATTCGATAACCTTCGAGATCTCCCAGGATTTGGATGCGGCGGCGATATTTTTTGTTCAGCGCTCTGATGAGACAGATCTTCTCCCGGTGCTCCGCAAGCGTTCCGTGGGAAAAATTAAGCCGTACCACATCCATTCCCGCACGCATCATCTGCCGCAGGACATTGGCCCGGCTTGAAGCGGGACCCAGCGTGCAAATGATCTTTGTGCTCGTCATGGAGATGCTCCTTGGGTAGAAAACTCAGACGCGGGAAGCAATGATCTTTGCCACGGCATCAGGCGTAATGTCGCCGTGTTCACCAAAAACAGAGTCTCTCTCTTTGAAGCGTTCACGCACTTTGCGAGCGGCCTCCTTGGCGGAGATCTTGTAGTCGCCAAGACGCGTCGGCATCTTCATGGAATGAAAAAACGTTTCGGTTTTCAGGATGGCCTCTTTCGCGGTCTTAACATTCCAAATGCGTTGCCCATACTGTTCCAGTTTTTTCTTTTTTGCGGTCAATTTATATTGCCAGACCCCCGGAAGAACAATCGCCAGGGTTTCCGCGTGATCAAGCCCGTAAAAAGCGGTCAACTCGTGGGCGATCATGTGTGTCGACCAATCCTGCGGCACGCCGCAACCGATCAAAGTATTCAACGCAAGCGCCGCGCTCCACATGAATGTCGCGCGGGCCTCATAGTCCTTGGGCTTGTTCAAGGCCAAAGGCGCCACTTCGATCAAGGTTTGAAGAAGCGATTCCGCCATCCGGTCCTGGAGCGGAGCATGCGCCGGATATGTCATGTACTGCTCCATCACGTGCACGAACGCGTCCACGATCCCATTGCGCACTTGCTTGACGGGTAATGAAAATGTCGTTTCGGGATCCAAGACAGAGAACCGGGGAAACACGTGAGGCGAAAAAAAATAAAGCTTTTCCCGGGTCGCCCCCCGGGAGATCACAGAATTTCCGTTCACTTCGGAGCCCGTCGCGGGAAGCGTCAACACGGTGCCGATCGGGAGCGCTGTTTTGACATTGGCGCCGTCTTCCAGAAGAATAGTCCATGGATCTGCTCCGCTGAAGCACGCTGCGGCCGCGATGAATTTCGCGGCGTCCAGGACCGAGCCACCCCCCACCGCCATGATAAAACCGATCTTTTCCTTTTTAACAACCTCGACGGCTTTAAGGCAGGTTTCATAGAGCGGGTTGGGTTCGACACCGCCGAATTCGGTCACGCGATGGCCTTTGAGCGCGGCCTTGACCTGCGTGTAGACGCCGTTCTTTTTGATCGATCCACCGCCATAAAGAAAAAGCACGCCGAGATCTTTGGGAACACGTCCCGTGATCTCGCGGATCATGCCTTTGCCAAAAAGGACCTCGGTGGGATTTTTGTAAATAAAATTTTGCATGAATAGCTCCTATCAAAGTGGACGCAAAGCCACAAACCATTGCCGGAGGGCTAGCTCAGGATGAGGCACCGCGACAACCCGCCTGTTTAATATTTATAATGCTCGGGTTTGTAGGGACCATCGAGAGGAACGTCAAGATACTCGGATTGTTTTTTCGTAAGCCTTGTGAGCCGGGCGCCCAGTTTTTCCAAATGGAGCCGGGCCACTTCCTCATCAAGCTTCTTCTCAAGGCGATAAACGCCGGGCTTTTTAGGGTTCATCACCAGATCGATCTGCGCGAGCGTCTGATTCGTGAAGGAGTTCGACATCACAAAGCTCGGATGGCCCGTGGCACAGCCAAGGTTCACGAGACGGCCTTCCGCAAGAAGAATGATCGAATGCCCGTCCGGGAAAACATATTTATCGACCTGCGGTTTGATGTTGATCTTTTTGATGCCCGGCCACTTTTGAAGCTGAGCGACCTGGATCTCATGATCAAAATGTCCGATGTTGCAGACGATAGATTCGTCCTTCATCTTGGACATGTGTTCGGCGGTGATGACGTCGATATTGCCCGTCGTGGTCACATAGATATCCCCGATATCAAGCACATCCTCCAGTCGCGCGACTTGAAAACCGGCCATTGTCGCCTGGAGCGCACAGATCGGATCGATCTCGGTCACGATGACGCGAGCTCCGAAACCGTGCATGGCCTGGGCGCTGCCTTTGCCCACGTCCCCGTAGCCTAACACCACGGCAACCTTGCCCGCGATCATTACATCGGTCGCTCGTTTGATGCCATCCGCCAGGGATTCGCGGCACCCGTAGAGATTATCAAATTTGGATTTGGTCACAGAATCGTTCACGTTGATTGCCGGGACCAGAAGTTTCCCCTGTTCCTGCATTTTGTACAGGCGACGAACGCCCGTCGTCGTTTCCTCGGAAACGCCTTCCCATTCCTTGACCACTCTGTGCCATTTCCTGGGATCGTCCTTCATGACCTTTTTCAGAAGTTTGAAAAGTTCGATCTCGTCCTGAGTGCCGACCTTCTTGTCGAGGATCTTCGGATCTTTCTCCGCGTCATAACCCAAATGGATCATGAGCGTCGCATCGCCCCCGTCGTCCACGATAAGATTCGGGCCCTTGCCGCCCGAAAAGTTGAGCGCCTGGAGCGTACACCACCAATATTCTTCCAGAGTCTCTCCTTTCCAAGCGAACACCGGAATGCCCTTCACGGCCAAAGCGGCCGCGGCATGGTCCTGTGTGGAAAAAATATTACAGGAGCACCAACGAACATCGGCCCCAAGCTCGATCAAAGTCTCGATCAGTACTGCGGTCTGGATCGTCATGTGGAGACTGCCCATGATCCGCTTGCCCTGAAGAGGTTTCTTGGGCCCGTACTTCTTGCGGGTCGCCATCAGCCCCGGCATTTCTTTCTCGGCCATATCGAGTTCCTTACGGCCCCAGTCGGCAAGCGAAAGGTCCGCGACCTTGAAATCGTTCTTCACTTTGAAAGCATGGACTTTCTTTTTGCCTTTTTTTGTCATGGTCTTTTCTTCTAAGTTAAGCTGCACAGACGACTTTTCTGCAACCACAGTTGTCTTTGAGCTTCAGCGCTTTTCGAAGTTGATCGACCGCATCCGTTTTTTCCCATGTAAAACCGGCTTCCGAACGGCCAAAATGCCCGTACGCGGCGGTCTTATTGTAGATAGGACGGCGAAGATCCAAGGTCGCGATGATGCCTTTAGGCGTAAAATCAAAAACTTTCCGGACCGCTTCCACGATCTCTTCGTTGTCGAACTTGCTGGTCCCGAATGTTTCCACGCGGATCGAAACGGGTTCTGCCACGCCGATCGCGTAGGAAACCTGGATCTCACAACGCTTGGCGATGCCGGCGGCAACGATATTTTTTGCGACATAACGGGCAAAATACGCGGCCGAGCGGTCCACTTTGGAAGGATCCTTACCGCTGAACGCGCCGCCCCCGTGACGGCCCATGCCGCCATAGGTGTCCACGATGATCTTGCGACCCGTAAGACCTGTGTCTCCATGTGGTCCGCCTACCTCGAAACGTCCGGTCGGATTGATGAATATCTTGGTGTTCTTGTCCATCAAGTTGGCCGGGATGACCTTCTTGATGACTTTTTCGGTCAGGTCCTTGGTGATCGTCGGAAGCGTCACATCCCCATCATGCTGAGAACTAAGCACCACGGCATCCACGCGCACCGGCACATCGCCATCGTATTCCACCGTAACTTGGCTCTTCGAATCCGGCCGAAGATACTTGATCTTGCCGCTTTTACGAACGGCGGTCAAATAACGGACGAGTTTTTGAGCGAGCATGATCGGAAGCGGCATAAGTTCTTTTGTCTCATTTGACGCAAACCCGAACATCATGCCTTGGTCCCCGGCGCCGCCCGTATCCACGCCCATCGCGATATCGGGCGACTGGGTATGGAGCGCAATATCCACCCGGCAGGTCTTATAATCGAAACCGATCTTGGGATCCACATAACCGATCTTCCGGATGATGTTTCGCGCAACTTTTTCGGCATCGACCTTGGTTTTGCTCGTGATCTCGCCGGCAATGGTCAAGCGGTCAGTCGTGGCCAGACATTCGCAGGCCACGCGCGACGTAGGATCTCCCGCAAGGTAGGCGTCCAGGATCCCGTCCGAAACCTGGTCGCAAACCTTGTCCGGATGTCCCTCGGAAACAGATTCAGATGTGAAGAAATAATGCCCTTTTTTCATAGTGGTGTTACTCCTTTGGATTTGTTGGGGTATTAACAATGGCGTTGGCTTTCCGATAAGAGTCGAGGTCACCGATATCCAACCATTTTCCCTTAAGAGAAGAAGCAAAGAGGCCTGACGTTTCAGCCAGCCAACGCATATAATGGCCGGGTTGGTCGGTATTATGGCCGCTTGTGATATACCTGTCAAGCAGGCTCCAAGTCTCCCGGGGAAGCCAATAGATACCGCTCGAGGCCAGCGTGGTGGCGGGTTGGGGCGGTTTTTCCTGAAATTCCAGGATCTTTCCCTCCTGATCGATCCTGACAAGACCGTAGCGCTTGGCCAGCTCTTTATCCCCAACATCATAGGCCGCGATCACTCCGTGTGGCCGTTTTTTTATTCCAAAATCAACGAACGATGCCAGGTCAAAATCGAAGAAATTATCTCCTGCGATCACTAAAAGATCGCAAGGACTGACTTTCTTGATCCTGATCACATAAGCCAGGTCCCCGATGGCCCCAAGGCGGGTCTCATTACTCATCGTGTGGTCGTTCACGACCTCAAGCGGCCAGGGATATTTCATTTTCGCCGCCCAAGCTTCAAAATGCCCGGCGAATTTTTGATTGCTCACGAGATAAACGGCCTGAACACCTTGAACTTTTTGGACGCGCTCCAGGATCCATTCCAGAATAGGTTTATCCCCCACTAAAAGCAGAGGCTTCGGCATATTCTCGGTCAGCGGGTAAAGACGCGTCGCATATCCCGCGCAAAGAACGATGACCTTCATAAGTTCACCCCATTAAAGGCAGGAAGCGCCTGCGGCACTTCCGTATGCTTCGAAAATCTCATCCGCGTATCTCTCCTTGTTTTCTGCAAACCCAAGAATTCTACCGTTGATTTCTAACGGGGCAGGCCTTTTTGATCCGGTCGATTACCTCGACCGACATGGGATCAACCTTGTAGAGCTTTGCCAACTCGCAACTCGTCCAGTCCCCCAGCATGATCATAGAAAAAATCCGGGCAAGGACCCCCTCGCCTCGGGCCTTGACCTCCACAACCTCGGCACCATGTTCCAGGATCGCCTCCATCGCAACCTTCTTTTTCTTGCGAAGCCACTCCGGCTCGTTCCGATCCGTCAGAAAAATAGCCGCCGAACGCTTGATCTTGAATTTCGGAAAAATCCAACCTTCGACCTCATGGTGGAACATCTCAGGCAGCGCTTCGCAAGAAGCAAGCGTCTTTGCGTTCTCAGCGAATTGAGTGCGCCACCGGAGCGCCACGGATTGCATCAACCCTCCACCGTAGATCGCGATATTCTTGTCGACAAGTTGCTTCGCGAGTTTGCGTGCCTCCATCTCTGGAAAGTGACGGCTCCCGCGAAGCACTTCCCCGATCTCCTTGTCGGAGACTGAGAACCACCGGCAACGCATAAAAAGAAAAAGAAGCGAAAAAGCCGTGTATCCGATCGTAAAACGCGGCGGGTACCCCTGGGGCAAACGGAAAAACGGGATCTTTCTCTTGAGAGCCTCCTCCGCGAGCCGTCCCCCGGACGCCACGATAAGAAAATGCGCTTTGCGCGCGACCGCTTGTTCAAAGATCGATTCGACTTCATCCGTATTGCCGGAGTAGCTTGAAAGGATCACGACAGTTTTAGAATCGACCCATTCGGGAAGCCGCGAGGTCCGGTTCACCGTCCAATGGATGCGCGAACGGCTTTGGGCAATGGTCCCAAGAATATCTCCACTGATGGCAGAACCGCCCATCCCGCAATAAAGGACCTCCTCAGGCCTTCGGATGAACGAGGACGGAAGGCTGATGCCTCCGGCGATCACGCGGGCCTTCATGACCTGATTGGCCAAATCCTTCAGATAAACTTCCATTATTCGTCGGCAAGCTCCGCGCAAACATTTTTGAGCTTCTCTTTTAGAAAAGCATAGGACTCTTTACCGGTATGGAACGCGAGGGCCTTTTGGGCGATCTCTTTGGCGTCGGAATAGCGGATCGAACGGATCGCCTTCTTGATCTTGGGCAGCATGACAGGACTGGCGCTGATCTCGTCAATCCCAAGCCCCACCAGGAGGATGGCGATCGCCGGATCCGAGGACATTTCTCCGCAGCTTCCCACCCAAATATTGTGGCCGTGCCCGTTCCGAATCGTCAGGTCGATTAGACGAATGATCGCCGGATGGGTCGGCTCATAAAGATGCGCGATCTTTTCGTTCATGCGATCGATCGCAAGTACATACTGGATCAAATCGTTCGTCCCGAGGGAAAAGAAATCCACTTCCTTGGCCAATACGTCGCTGGCCAATGCCGCCGAAGGGATCTCGATCATGGCCCCGACAGGAATGTTCTTGTTGAAAGGAATGCCTTCGTTTTCGAGTTCGGCTTTCGCTTCATTTAATATTTTAAGTGCAGCACGGATTTCGTAAACGCCCGTGATCATCGGATACATGATCTTCAAATTTCCTGGGGCACTTGCCCGGAGGATCGCCCGAAGCTGGGTTTTAAAGATATCTGTGCGCGTCAGACAGAAGCGAATAGCGCGCCAACCCAGATAAGGATTCATCTCGTGGGGGATCTCGAGCGTGGAAGCGAATTTATCGCCTCCAAGATCGAGGGTGCGAATGATCACCGAATGCGGGTGCATCGCTTGCGCGATATTGCGGTAGGCCTCGTATTGTTCCTGTTCGGTCGGAAGCGTCGCCCGGTTCATGTAAAAATATTCCGTGCGGAAAAGCCCGACCCCTTCGCCGCCATGAGAAATGACAGACGATGCCTCGTGATGAAATTCGATATTGGCGGCCAGCGCGATGCGTTTTCCGTCCAGCGTTTCGGCCGGAAGGTCGCGCAACTTATCCAACTCCCCCGTGAGCTGAATAAAACGGTTCCCTTGGGAGTTGAATTTGTCGATGGTCGCTGGATCGGGATTGATAATCACGACTCCATGCAGCCCATCCACGATGATCGTATCGTCATCCTGAAGTTCATTGACGATCTCTTCAAGTCCCACGACGGCCGGGATCTCAAGCGAACGCCCGAGGATCGCCGTATGCGATGTCGCCCCGCCGATCTCGGTCATGAACGCCATAACTTTGCTCCGATCAAGTGAAGCCGTATCCGACGGCGAAAGATCGTGGGAAGCGATGATCACTTTTCCTTGGAATTCCTCTAGGCGTTTTTTTTCTTCGCCACAAAGATTCGCGAGAAGACGTTTGCCCACATCGCGGATATCTGAGATGCGCTCTTTGAGGTATTCGTCATTGATCTGGGAAAAGGCCTGAAAGTAGCGCTGGATTACAGCCGCGAAGGCGTATTCCGCTCCAACCTTTTCGCCCTTGATGACTTCGATCACATCTTCAATCAGGGTCCGGTCTTCGAGAATCAAAAGATGCGCCGTAAAGATATCCGAACTCTCCCGACCGATCTGTCCCGAAAGTCTCCGGCGAATGCCGAGAATCTCGGTACGGGTGCGCGTAAGAGCTTCTTCGAACCGGGCGATCTCGTTGGAGATCTGCTCGGGACCCACGGAACGTTTGGGAAGATTGAAAGAGCCTCCGCTATGCAGGATAAACACCTTCCCGATCGCGATGCCGGGAGATACCCCGATCCCTTGATACTCTTTCATTATTTTATTCTCCAAAATTAGATCCTATGAGTTTGGCCAACGTCTCCATGGCCTCCGCGGCGTCCTTGCCGGTCACGCGCACCGTGATCGACGATCCCATTTCGGCCGCAAGGGTCATAATGCCCATGATCGATTTACCATCGGTCTGGATATCTTCTTTTTGAACCTCGACCGACGCCTCAAACCGGTTGGCCGTCTGGACAAAAACGGCGGCGGGCCGGGCGTGAAGGCCCAGTTTGTTGCTGATCACAAAAACTCGCTCAATCGATTCTTGTTTGATTTTTTTTTTGTCGCTTCGGCATGATCTTCCTTAATTAAAAAAATGAATTGGAAATCATGGCTGCCCAAGTCACCCTTATTAAAAAAAACAAAGACTTGGGCGTCATGATTTTCCTTGATCAAAATGGGCAATCATTCTTCCGTTCGCTCGGTATATTCCCGGTAATGCTCTAAAACAAGCTTCATCAAAAGCTCGGCATCATGGCGAACCTGCTCGCCCGCCTGAAGCACATCCCCTTGGATGATCTGATAGCCTTTTTCCCGGATCTTTTCGACATCCAGTTTCACCGGCGCCGCGCCCTGTTGGGCATAACGCCGGAGCATCGCCTCTGGAATGGTCGCCGTGTTCACAAAACAAGCATCGATGATCCTCGGATCCGTATGGTCCAAGATCACGTTCAGATGATCCCACGCACTCATCCCTGTTGTCTCACCGGGTTGCGTCATCGCGTTCATGATATAGACCTTGTACGCATCGGACCGAAGCACCGCATCACAAATATCCTTGATCAAAAGATTCGGCAAAATACTGGTATAAAGACTTCCCGGACCCATAAGAATGAGGTCCGCAATCTCGATCGCGTCCAAGGCTTCTTGGCACGCCCTGCAATCGTCCGGCCGGAGACGGATGCTACGAAGCGGTCTTTTCAGATCCGTGATGTTCGTCTCGCCTTCTACCGACGTCCCGTCCATGAATTCGCCCACAAGTGTCACTTTTTCAAGCGTCGACGGAAGCACCCGTCCTCGGATGGCCAGAACCTTGCTGGATTCTGCGATCGCTTTTTCAAAATCGCCCGTCACTTTCGAAAGTGCGGTAATAAAAAGATTCCCAAAACTGTGTCCCTTCAGTCCTTCCCCAAGCTCGAAACGGTACTGGAACAAATCACGGATGAGCGGCCCTGCGTCGGCGAGCGCCACTAGACAATTGCGGATATCGCCCGGCGGCAGCATGTCCATTTCATCGCGCAAACGGCCGGAACTCCCGCCTGTGTCCGTTACCGTCACGATCGCAGTGATATTGCTCGTAAATGCTTTGACGCCCGAAAGTATGGTGCTCAAGCCGGTTCCGCCGCCGATCGCCACAACACGCGGTCCATGTAACAGGGACTCCACCCGGCGCTTCTGGTAAACAATATCCACAAGCGAATCGTGCCCGTTCAAGGGCATCAGCGCACGCACGAAGATCCGGACCATATTTTTGATCGAGGTATAGATAAGAAAAATCCCGAGGATTAAAAGCGCCGTCGCGAACGAGGCCAGCAACACGCTCGTTTTGGCCATGGTCTGCACGGTCAAAAGAGCCACTAACACGATAAATCCAAGCCCCAACGCACAAAGAACGATCCATCGTTTGATCCCGATACCAGGATAGAACCACTTAAAGAATTTCATAGAGAGTTGCTAGAGAGCCGGTCCTGATCAGACCTTGCGGCTCTCTTCTTTTGCGATCAAATCAAAAATGTCCTTCGGGGTTTTGCACTTTCTGATAAGTTCGCAAAAATAAGTGTCCCGGAGAAGTCTCGAGATTTGCGCCAATGCTTTGAGATGCGGCCCGGCGGTGTCCTTAGGTGCGACAAGCAGGAATAGGATATAGACCGGTTCACCGTCCAAGGCTTCAAAGTTCACGCCTTTGCGGCTTACGCCGAGCACGGCCACGAGTCCGTCCACTTTATCGGTCTTTCCGTGCGGGATCGCGATCCCCTGCCCGATACCCGTAGAACCCAGGTTCTCGCGCTCAATCAGAGCGCGAAGGATGTTTTTTTTATCCCCCACGTCCTTGACCTCGGCCAAAAGGTCGACCATTTCTTTGAGAATACCTTCTTTGTCGGTCGCTTCCAAATCGACTTTGATACCCTTGATGTTGAGAAAATCGGTGATCTTCATGGATGTATTCCTCCTAATTGAAAAAGGTTGTGGGACTAGACTCCCGGCTCGATCAGCCCGTGATCCCCGTCCTTGCGCTTATGGATCACATTCACACTATTGGTATTTTGATTTAAAAAAACAAGGAAGGTCTCAGGAGAGATCTCGAGCTGGAGACTGGCCTCTTCAGCAGACATCGGCTTGAGCGCGAACTCCGAGGAACGAACGATCTTCGGATGATCTTCGGGCAAAACGCTTTCCGTTTCAATCATGCCGAGTGCCCGGGCGATCTTCGCCGAAGCTTTGGCGTTTTTTGTGTGATGCCCCTTGGATTTCGAGCGGAATTTTTTTAACTGTTTCTCAACGCGCTCATAGGCCTCGTCGATCGCCGCGAAGATATTGTCTTTAGCCTCGCCCATCCCGAAAGCATGGAAGTCCTTGGCCGCAAGAGTGATCTCCGCCTTAAAGATGTATTTCTCTTTTTTGAGGAATATATGTGCTTCTATGATCCGCGGAGCGTACTTTTCGAATCTGGGAAGTCTTTCCTCCAAGTGCTCCTTCATCCCCGCGGTGATCTTAAGATTCTGTCCCGAAAAACGAATATCCACTATCATTTCCTCCTTGAGGGTCTTTAATGAATCGATGCAAAGCGCGGATGTCGGATCAAGCTAAGGTGAACCTCTCCCCAAGATAGATCTCCCTAGCCTTGGAATCGGAGGCAAGAAACTCCGAGGTCCCGGAGACCTCGACCTTGCCCTCAAAAAGAAGGTAAGAACGGTCGGTGATGGAAAGCGTTTCGCGAACGCTATGATCCGTCAACAAAATACTAAGGCCTTGGGCCTTGAGCCGCTGAAGGATCTTCTGCACCTCAAAGACCGCAATGGGATCCACGCCGCTAAAAGGTTCGTCTAAAAGAATAAGAGACGGATTTGTCACGAGAGCGCGCGTGATCTCAAGCCGCCGCCGTTCGCCTCCGGAAAGCGTGTAGGCCTTGTTCTTCGCAAGATAGGCGATATCGAGGTCGTTTAAGAGCCGCTTGAGGCGACGGTCGCGCTCTTCCTGGGGGATCTCCAAAGTTTCCAAAATGGCCATGATGTTTTCTTCTACGGTCAATTTGCGAAAAACGGAGGGCTCCTGGGAAAGATAACCGATCCCAAGCCGTGCCCGCTCAAACATCGGAAGATTCGTGATCTCTTCACCCCGGAAAAAGATCTGTCCGGATTCCGGACGGATGACCCCGACCACCATGTAGAATGACGTAGTCTTTCCGGCGCCATTGGGACCCAAAAGCCCTACGATCTCGCCACGCGACATCTGGATATTCACACTGTTCACGACCGTGCGACCTTTGTAACTTTTTGTCAGCCGTTTCGTCTCAAGCAAATTCATGATCAGACAACTCCCTTCCCAAGGCCTTCGGGAGCATCCCCGCCAAAATAAAGGGCTTCTGTATCCCCGCCCAAAATAATCCGCCCTTCGTCTGCCAGATAGATCACGCTATCCGAGTAGGTCTTGTTCCCGTCGGGGTTTTCGATCACTACATCGCCTGCGGATACAATCTTTGAAACATGACGACTCACACGGTTGTAATAAACGTCCATCGTATCGGCCGTAAGCTTCCCACGGGAATCCTGTGCCACGACATTGTCTTTGAAATGCGCTATATTTTTTTCGTAATCGACCACAAGAGGCCCGTCGCAAGTAATGGTCGTCGGCCCGGTTTCTTTATCCTCGGTGTTTTGTACCACCACTGTTACGTTTTTTTGAAATTTCACTTTTTTCAGGTTTGTTTCTGCCCGGGCGCCGGTGCCTTCCACATTAATATTGTCCTTCTTAACTTGTGTCGGGAGATCGGTTTCCACAATGTGTTCAGAAGGGCTCATGTCCAGAGCCTCGGTCACAAGGCGCGTTCCGTCATCGGTCGTGGCCACCACATTTTTTTCAAGATGGATCTTGTTCTTTTTCTTGTCGTAATTGCCGCGATCCGCCGTAACGGTCACGGGAACCTCTTCGGCGTACGCCTTGGCCATCACATTCATCAGCTGTACCGTGTTAGAAAGGATGTCCGCGGAATCGCCTTCGATCTCGATCTCGCGCTGCCCTTCGATCGTATACTTGGTGAATGAAAAAGAGAGGACTTTCTGCGGTTTCTGCTCGGAGGGTTGCACGGTCCCTTGTTCGGCCCTTTGCTTGCGGGTGATCACCACCTGCATCTGCACGAAAAACACATAGAACACCACCAGCACGGCAAAGATAAAAATAAGACGTTTAATCATGCGTGTTTCACTGTCTCCTTAAGTTCCGCTGCGGCAACCTCGTCGGGTTTCGTTTTCCAGCGGTCATGCATCCATCCCCATTGCTCCGGGTAACGGCGAATCATTTCTTCAAAATCTTTCATCCAGGCTTCCGTGTATTTCCTGATCGAGGCCGTCCGATCATAGTCTTTGATCTTCGGCCGTATCAGATTACCCAAAAAGAGCTTGTAGCGATTTCCGGGCATCCGGATCATAAAAGCCGGTAGGATCGGTGTTCCTGAAGCTATGGCAAATTTCACCGGCGCCACGGACGTATAAGCCGGTCTCCCAAAAAAATCCACGAAAATGCCCCGGACATTATCTCGATCTTGATCCGGTAAAAGCCCGACGATCTCACCCGTCTTCAAACAAGTGTGAATTTGCCTAACGGCCTCATCTTGATAGATAGTCCGAACGCCCACGGCGCTCCGCAAACTTACGATCCACCGGTTGTACGGTTCATAATAGATCCGTCGGCCGACCACGGCGCCCCGGAAACCCTGCAGGCCAAAAATCCCGGCCAAAAGTTCCCAGTTGCCCATGTGCGCCGTCATTATAATGAGCCCTCTCCCTTCTTGCAAAATATCTTTGCAAAAAGAATAGGCATCACCTGCTTCCACGAACGAGGCCGCCTGGTCACGTGAAAGTGTGGCAAAACGCAGGAAATCTACGGCCGTCTGGAGCATATGCCCCATCACCCGCCGGCCGATCGTTTCCAATGCCGCAGGACTTTCCGTATTGCCGTAAGCAAACTTCAGATTTTCAAGGATTTTGGTCCTTTGGCGTGAAACGATCCAGTATCCTAAATACCCGACCCCGTTCGCGAGCGCCAACGCCCAGCTTCGCGGCAGGACCAGCAGAAGCCCCGCTCCGAACCTTGTTAAAAGATAGAGCGGATAGCGATAAAATCTGCGCTTGGCCATAGTCCCAATACCTATCAATTTTAACGAAGTTGAAATTGGGGCTGCCCTGATTACCATTTAGGAAAAGAAAATAAAAATCAGGGCTGTCCCAACTACTCTTTATATAAAAAAATCTAAAGTTGGGATAGGCGGATCAAACCCGTCCTGCCCTCATAAGGTCCTGAACATCCAAAAGGCCTACGACACGCCGGGCTTTGTCCACCACTGGCAATTCATCAATGCGAAGGGATTCCATGATATGGAACGCTTCTTCTGCAAGTTTTTCCCTCTGAATATAGCGAGGTTTGAGCGTGGCCAATTGGACCACAGGCCGGTTCAGAATCTTTTCGCCCTGGGATCTCAGGTGACGCCGGAGATCTCCGTCCGTAAAGACACCCATCAATTTTCCGCGCCCATCGACGATCGTACAACTTCCAGCCCTTGAGGCCGTAATCTTAAGAAGTGCCTGACGCACCGTAGTCTTCACCCCTACGAGTGGATTGGCCTTTCCGGTGCGCATGATCTCCCCAACCTTCAGCAGCCGTCTTCCAAGACTTCCCGCCGGATGCAATTCTGCGAAATCTTCGGAACAAAAATCTTTTTTCTTAAGAAGCGAAAGCGCGAGCGCGTCCCCCATCGCAAGCGAAGCGGTCGTTGAAGCGGAAGGCGCCAAGTTCAAAGGGCAGGCTTCGCGCCGCACGCCGAGATCAAGCACCATGTCCGCATTTTTCCCAAGAGTGGAGCCCGGAACACTTGTCAATGCGACAAGTTTCACTCCTTTTTTCTTCATCAAAGGGAGAAGCCTCACGATCTCTTCACTTTCCCCGCTTTGCGAGATCGCGATTACAAGATCCTTGGAAGTCACCATCCCAAAATCACCGTGTACCGCTTCGGCAGGATGAAGAAAAAAAGCGGGCGTTCCCGTTGAGGCCATGGTCGCGGCGATTTTACGGGCGATAAAACCGGGTTTTCCCATTCCGGTAAGTATCACGCGTCCTTTGCAATCCGCCATCCATTGAACTACCGTCTCAAAATTCTTGCCGATCCCGGAACGAAGCCGCGAGATGGCGCGGGCTTCGATCCTGAGAACCTCTTTGGCAAGTCTTACCACATTCGATGTTTTCATAATCTTAGTTTTCCTTGTCGACGCATGCTTTGAGTGCGATCAGTTTTTGGAGCAAGGGGCCCAATTGAGAGAGAGCGAGGGCATTCGGCCCGTCCGAAAGCGCCTTGTCCGGAGTCTCATGGATCTCCATGAAAATAGCATCCGCCCCGGCCACGACCGCGCAGCGCGCGAGCGTGGGAATGAATTCCGACATACCGCCAGAAGCCGTGCCCTTCCCGCCCGGGATCTGTACCGAATGGGTGGCATCATAGACCACGGGATACCCGAATCCACGCATGATGGGTATCGCGCGAAAATCGTTCACGAGGTTGTTATATCCGAAACTCGTGCCGCGTTCCGTGAGAAGGATCTTCCTGCATCCCGCTTCTTCAAGTTTGTGGATCACGTTCTTCGTTTCCCACGGGGAAAGGAACTGTCCTTTTTTCACATTCACAATTCTTCCTGTCGCCGCGGCAGCGAACAAAAGATCGCTTTGGCGGCAAAGGAACGCCGGGATCTGGAGAATGTCAGCGACCTCGGCCACCGGCCTCGCCTGTTCGGGCGTATGAAAATCTGTAAGAATGGGGAGTTTAAACTCCTTTTTGACGCGGGCAAGGATCTTCAGACCTTTTTCAAGACCCGGGCCGCGAAAGGAACGGATCGAGGAGCGATTTGCCTTATCAAAGCTCGCTTTAAAAACATATGGGTTTTTAAGCGCCCGCGTGACCTTCGAGATCTTTTCCGCAAGCTGCAATGTGCTTTTTTCATCCTCGATGACGCAGGGCCCGCCGATCAGAACAAGTTTACGTGGATTTCCAAAAACGATGGGCCCCAAAGCGACCTTATGCATGGACTTCACTTTTCTCCTGCGTGAGGATTTCCGGCTTGGCGATCTCCGGGTCCGCGGGAACGGAGATCTTCAAACCATGTTTTTCCTGAAAATCGAGCGCGTGGCGGATGAATTCGCGGAAAAGCGGGTGCGCCTTGTCCGGCTTGGATTTGAACTCAGGATGGAATTGGACTGCGAGAAACCAAGGATGGCCCTCCAGCTCGATCATTTCAACGAGTTTTCCGTTCGGGGAAACTCCCGAAAGTTTCATACCGGCCTTTTGGAATTTTTCGCGGTATTCATTGTTGAACTCATAACGGTGGCGATGACGTTCCGAGATTTCATCAATTCTGTAGGCCTGATGCGCAAGCGTGTCTTTTTTAATCTGACACGGATATGCGCCGAGACGCATGGTGCCGCCCATGTCCTTTATTTTCTGTTGCTCTTCAAGGAGGCTGATCACAGGGAACGGCGTTTTTTTGTTAAATTCCGTGGAATGAGCGCCTTTCATATCCAGAACATTACGCGCAAACTCAATCACCGCGCACTGCATCCCGAGACAGATCCCGAAAAAAGGGGTCTTCTTTTCGCGAGCGAATTGGATCGCTTTGAGTTTTCCTTCGATCCCGCGGCCTCCGAAACCGCCCGGCACCAGGATCCCGGAGACGCCCTTGAACTGTTCCAGCGAACGCCCGGTCTCGAGTTTTTCGGAGTTGACCCTCTTGATCACCACACCCGCGTCGTTGGCGATCCCACCGTGTTTCAAAGACTCATAAATGGATTTATAGGCGTCTTGCAGCTCAATATATTTACCGACCACGGCGATCTTGACCAGATGCCTGGGATGAAGCGCCCTATCGACCACGTTCTTTTTCCATTCGTGAAGACTTCCCGCCTTGTATTCGATCTTGAGTTTCTGGCAAATGACTTTGTCGATCCCTTCCTTTTTGAACGTGAGTGGGCATTCGTAGATCGAGGCTACATCACGTGCCTCGATCACGGCCTCGGATTCCACGTTACAGAAAAGCGCGATCTTGTCCTTCATCGCCTGGTCGATCTTTTTTTCCGTACGGCAGATTAGAATATCCGGCTGGATACCGATCTCTCGCAGAGTTCCCACGCTATGCTGCGTGGGCTTGGTCTTGAGCTCTCCCGCGGCTTTGATGTAGGGGACGAGCGTTAGGTGGATGAAAAGAGAGTTCTCACGTCCGACTTCATGGCGAAATTGCCGGGCGGCCTCCAGGAACGGCAGGGACTCGATATCGCCGGCCGTGCCACCGATCTCCGAGATCACGACATCATAACGTTTATTCCGCGAAACATTCCGGATGCGTTCCTTGATCTCATTGGTGATATGCGGCACCACTTGCACCGTGCCCCCCAGATAATCCCCTCGCCGCTCTTTCACGATCACGCTGTGATAGATCTGACCGCTTGTCACGTTGTTCTCGCGGCCCAAAGTGCTGTGCGTAAAACGCTCGTAATGACCGAGATCCAAATCTGTCTCCGCACCGTCGTCGGTCACATAAACCTCGCCGTGCTGGAAAGGATTCATGGTGCCGGGATCCACGTTCAGATAGGGATCGAGCTTTTGGATCGCAACCTTCAGGCCCTTCGCCTCGAGGATCTTCGCGATCGATGCGGACGCGATCCCCTTTCCGAGAGATGAAACAACACCGCCTGTCACAAAAATATGTTTTGGCATCTCTAATTCCTTACAGGGTTCTTCTGTAAACGCTTTTCAACTTCCCGAAGATCCTCTTCCGTATCCACGCTGATAAAATCATACGCCGTTTCGATCACGCGGATGGAACGGCCCCTTTCAAGAATCCTGAGCTGTTCTAATTTCTCGTTATCTTCCAAGATTCCGGGCTTCCAATCAACAAATTTCAAAAGGAAATCACGCCGGTACCCGTAAACTCCCAGATGTTTCAAAAAACTGAACGCGCAGCCTTGTTTCCCCTGAAAAAACGGGATCCCCGCACGCGAAAAATAAAGTGCGTTACCCTCCCCATCACAAACAACCTTGACGACATTGGGATTCTCGAAACTCGCCTTGTCCGTCATGCGTACGGCCAGGGTCAGTACTTCCACATCCTTTTTTCTTTTAAAAATGTTCACCATCTCGTCGAGTGCCTTCGGGTCCACGAGTGGTTGGTCGCCCTGGATATTGATCACAAGATCTTGTGTGAAGCGACCCATCACTTCTGCGATCCTCGACGTCCCATTCGAATGGTTCCGGCGCGTCATGAAAGCCTTGCCGCCGAATCCCTCTACACATCGCTGAATGCGCGCATCGTCCGTGGCCACGACCACATCTTCGAGCTTTTTCGCCTGTCTCGCACGTTCCCAGACATGCTGAATCATGGGTTTGCCGCCTATCAAGCGCAAAACTTTCTCAGGTAAACGTGTGGAGCCTAAGCGCGCGGGAATAACACCGAGGGCTTCCATGGAATTGGGACTCATGCCTTTCGGATCGCTTCTTCAAGTTCTTCGGGAGTGACCGTCGCGGTGCCAAGTTTGCCGACCACAATACCGGCGGCAAGATTCGATATCTTCGCGGCTTCCTGCATTTTCGCGCCCGCCGCCAATGCAACCGCAAGTGTCGCGATCACCGTATCCCCGGCGCCGGAGACATCATAAACTTCGCGCGCAGCAGTCGGAACTATGGTTAGTTTTTTATTTTTTTCAAAAAGAGCCATGCCATCCTCGCCGAGTGTGATCAGCACGGAATCAAGTTTCAGTTTTTTCATCAGGCCCCATCCCACCTCTTCGAGTTCCGGCGTTTTGTAACAGGACCCATGAGTGCGTTCATAACCCATGTAGGCTTCACTACGGTTCGGGGTGATGCAAGTCACGCCCTGGTAATAGACGAAATGTTTTTCCTTGGGATCTACAAGCACGGGTTTTTTGAATTTCTTAGCAAGCCGAACAATTTCCTTTAAAAGAAAGGGTTGCATCACGCCTTTTCCGTAATCCTCAAGGATCACAACATCCATTCGGTGGATATGCTCGCGAACAAATTTTAGGATCTTTAAAAGATGCGCCTTGGCAACATCGTCTGTTTTTTCACGGTCAAAACGGACCACCTGTTGGGAATGCGCGATCACGCGGGTTTTAAGGGACGTCGGACGCGCTGGATCATAAATAATCCCACCCGTCTCAATCCCCTGCTTGCGCATCGCCCTAAGCAACATACGCCCATAAAAATCGCGGCCTACCACTCCACAAGGGCAAACCTGACCTCGAAGAGACCGGATATTATTGGCTACGTTAAGCGATCCCCCCGGCATAAAAGATTCCCGCTCGACCTTGACCACCGGGACCGGCGCCTCGGGAGAAATACGCTTCACGTTCCCCCAGACAAATTGATCCAGAATGAAATCCCCGATCACGAGAATACGGACCTCCTGGAACCTTTCAAGGATCTCGAGAAAGCATCTTTTTTCCAAGTTACTCAGTGGCAAGGATGTGGTCTTCATGGGTCCCTCTGATACTAAAAAAGAGGACAGGCTTGTCTCTCTGCAACCCGCCTGTCCTTTAATAATTCGGAATTATGCGATGTATTTTAACATCAGAAGGAAGCCGTGTCAATGAAAGGAAATCTCTTTAAGTCTTTTAAATATAATGGGTTAGAAATGATTTGCAGCAGAAAATCTTATTTCTTCTTTACGTCACAGGACGAACAATCTCCAGAGCATGCCGGGGTCGAAGGGACGTCCTTTGGGGGAACATCTTTCTTAGCCGATTCTTTGTAACCTTTGGAGCGGTAATCGGTTTGGTAAAAGCCGCTTCCCTTGAAAAGCACCCCCGCCCCTCCGGAGATCACACGCCGGGCTTTGGCTTTTCCGCATTTCGGACATTTCTTGATGGGCTTGTCGCTCATGGATTGGTATTTTTCAAACCTGTGCTCGCACGTTCCGCATTCGTATTCATAAGTTGGCATATATTATTTCTCCTTTTATGGGAATGATTCTGTGGGATAATCCTTATCATCACTGAAAAAACGGTGATCTTCTGAGGACCCTGGTTTTTAAGAATGACTTTTTCCTTAAAGAGTCTTACGCATCGAAAAGACTCACGGTAGAGAAATCCGTATCGCTGGTCACATTGATCCCAAGACGTTTAAGCCCTTTATCATCCCCGGAGGTCGGAATATGGGTCATATGAGCTTCGCACCCGTTCAATTCCTTTAGTTTCGCCATGGCGGCCTCTGCCGAAGGATTGGTCGCGGCGCTGATACTCAAGGCCACCAAAATCTCATCCAGGTTCAGGCTCACTGCATGAGACCCCATAATATCCTGTTTAAGACGTCCGATGGACTCGATCACTCCCAGTGACAGAAGATGAATGCTGTCAGGAATACCGGCGAGCTTTTTGACGGCGTTCAGCACGAGGCTCGAAGCCGCGTGCATAAGCGGCGTGTTCTTCCCGGTCACGATGGATCCATCGTGAAGCTCGATCGCAGCCCCACAATAAATTCCCTTGTTGCCCTCTCCGAGGCGCTGCGATTCCTGAGCCATTGCCCGCGCGGGAAGTACCACGCGCCGGTCCTCGATCTTCGCATCCAGCTCCTTCATCAAAAGTTCCGTCCTCTGCGCCGCTTCTTTTTCTACAAACCCCATGACGTATTCGCAGGAATAGCGGAAATAGCGCGAGATGACTTCCTGAACAGCGGCCTTCCGGACAATTTCATCATCCACAATTCCGAAACCGGCGCAGTTAACTCCCATATCCGTGGGTGACTTGTAGATCGAGCGTTTCCCCATGATCTTTTTCAGGATGCGCTGAAGCACCGGAAATATCTCGAGATCACGGTTGTAATTGACCGTAGTTTTTTTATGAGCCTCGAGATGGAACGAATCGATCATATTGATATCGCCCAGGTCCGCGGTCGCGGCCTCATACGCCACGTTCACGGGATGCTTGAGCGGCAGGTTCCAGATCGGAAAGGTTTCGAACTTTGAGTAGCCGCTTTCGAGACCCCGCGTGTGCTCGTGATAGAGCTGGGAAAGACAGGTCGCAAGTTTTCCGCTTCCGGGCCCCGGCCCGGTTACGATCGCGATCGGATTTTTGGTTTCAATGTATTCGTTTGCTCCATAACCCGCGGGGCTGACGATCATCTCCACGTCCGTGGGATATCCTTTGGTGAACCGATGCGTGTAGACGCGAATGCCACGTCTTTCCAGTTTGTTTTTGAAAATCGTGGCGGCCGGTTGTTCATTAAACCGCGTAATTACCACCGCCGTGATCGTAAGCCCCCAGGTCTTCAGATCATCGATCATTTTAAAGGCATCGGCATCGTAGGTGATACCGAAATCCGCCCGCAATTTCCGCCGCTCGATGTCCCCGGCGTGAATGCAGAGGATGATATCGATCTTGTCCTTAAGTCTTTGAAGAAGCCGCATCTTGACGTTCGGATCATACCCGGGAAGGACCCGTGCAGCGTGATGATCGAAAAGTAATTTTCCGCCGAACTCGATATAAAGTTTGTTACTGTATTTCTTAACCCGTTTGAGAATGGCTTCGGACTGCTCCTTCAAATATTTTTCATTATCAAAACCTGTTTTTTTCATGGATCTAGCCCCTTTTCGCAAGCGATAACGCCTTGTGGTCTCCCCTGAGATTTATACTTGTGCTTGAAATGGACTGGATTTTATCATGTGAGACACAAAGAAAGAACGGGTTAATTTATGGGAGAGAACTTCGCGAACAAGGAATCTCGTTCTTCTAGGAACCGGCACCCGGTTCGTAGCCAACGAGTGTGGCGACGACTTCACCGAGAACGGGGACCTTGACTTTCATCATAAGCGGGACGCGATGTTCGTCCATACTCATCCAACCGCGGATTTTTCCTCGCCGGACAAAAAAACCTTCGAACAAAATGATCGGCTCGACCTCGACCGCCTGAAAAACGCCCATGGGGCCGATCTTCATTTCCTTGACGCCATGCGTAACGACTTCAAGATCCCAGTTCTTCTCGTCCGCGTTCACCGGGATCAGGGTCTTGGAATCGGTTTTTAGATCCTGGAGCCGGAGCCAATAGCAGCACGAGATCTGATCCTGAACATGCTTAGGGATGAACATCTCTTTGTGGCTGTTGTCCTTGCGGGAATAAAAGCGGCCGATGTGTTCATCCTGGTCGTATTCCATGGACTCGTCCGTCCAGTAGCGACCTTCTTTGATCTTCTTTTCATACCGAAGGGAGTGAAAGTGCTCGGCATCCATATAGGTATGATGTGTGTCCCGAACCTTGTAGATCCAATCAATTACCGCTCGCGAGCGAATGTTAATCTCTATGTGATAGGCGTCACGACCATTTACTTTAACGATCTCTTTGACCTCAGACTCCGCTTCCCCCACGGTGATCCCGAGATAACTGATCTCGAATTTTATTTTCTCCCCCAAAAAGATCTTCGCGGCGGGTTTTTCGGAATAGGGGAAGATCTTTTCCGTCTCCCCTGCAGAACCCGCCGGCATAAGAAAGACCAGCATTAAGAGAAGAAATGCGCATTTTTTCATAAGGATCAGTTCCGGATAGTCCCAATACCCATCCATCGAAGCAAAGCTGAGATTGGGGCAATCCTTGTCGACCATTTTGGAAATAAAATCTTAGACAAGGATAGTCCTGTCCAGGCAAGCACCCATCCCGTCACAGAATATTTCTTTAACGAGTACGGCTTTCTTGCCCTGGCTTCTATTTTCGTTTTCTAGAAGATTACCAGGGCTAGCCTCATGAACCTTTGCTCCTCCTGATGGAGAATGGGGCTTGTGTTCATCTTCCAGCACCAGAGCGCCTTCCGCGCATGCTTGGGTGCAAAGTCCGCATCCGTTGCATTTTTCCCGGTCGATCTCAATGATCTTACGTTTCATGATAACCTCTTTGTCGCTAAAGGGGTCAGGCATCTTTTTTCTTCAAGAAGGTTCCCGACCCTTTGCTTGTTCAAATGCCTCTTCCGGCTTTAAATCGGTGAGACACGCGATCGTTTGACACTCCTTATGATAGCGGAATTTGTAGTAACACGGACGGCATTCCAATCCTCGTTTAAAGATGGCGACCGCATCAGGCGAGGGCGGATAGGGTCCGTACACCTCGGGCGGCACGGGCCCGTAGAAAGCCAGGAGCGGCACATGAAGCGCATGCGCCAAATGGACGAGGCCTCCGTCATTGCCGGCAAAAAGCGCGGACTTTTTGAGGACCATGGCCGTTTGTGTAAGGTTCGTCTCCCCCGCCAGCACGACCGAGGGCGGTTGGATCATCGCCTGCAATTCTTCGCATAATGCCCGCTCGGAACGACTGCCCAAGATGGCGACGCCGTGGATGTCTCTTTCTGCTTGAAGTTTTTTGATCAGTTCCGCGAAATACTTCACGGGCCAGCGCTTGAAAGAAGCCTCCTTCCCCCACGAATCCCCCCCGCCGGGAGCGACTGCGAGAAAACGCTCCGACAGGAGCTTTAATTTTCCGGCAACCTCCGCCTCGATCAAAAATTCGAGCTTCGGAAAAAAATATTCGAGAAAACGGTCTTTCACAGGAACACCGGCCGCCTCCGCGAGATCACAGTAAAAATCCACGACGTGACGTTTCCAGAACGCCTCAGGAAGCGAAAAATGGATATTGTGGAATAGGGCGCGCTTTTTATACGCAAATCCCGCACAACGGGGAACGCCAAGAAAGAACCGGCCCCAAAAGGCATGTTCGCGCCGCAGTGAATAATCCAGGATCAGATCATAATGCCTGGCCCGGAGTTTCCGGCTCAGTTCCCAGTGGTCTCGAAGATTTTCGAGCCAGGTCTGACGATGAACGCGGTCCTTATCCACGACAAAAATATCATCGATGTGGGGATTATGCTCCACCACCTCACGGGTACGGGACCCCAACAGAAGATCGACGGTCTCGACCGTCGGGATGAGACGAAGCGCACGCATGACGGGTGTTACAAAGAGAAGGTCCCCGATCCCATACGGATGAACGATGAGTACACGGCGAAGCGTTCTCATACAATCCTTCTCTCGATCTTGGCAGGATCAGAATGATGAGATATCAACTCTTTCACCGCCAGATAAACATCCTCCACGGCAATCTCATCGATATAGGTGAACTTCCGTTCGGCTTCCGGAATGTGGGAGACATCCTTCGCGACCACGCGAGAACGCTTCCCCGGCGGTCGCCAGCGTCCGGGCCCAAGACCTGCCTCATACCGTCCAAAAATGGAAACCACCGGCGTGCCGACCGCTGTCGCGATATGCACGGGTCCGGAATCATTGGAGACAAGCAGGGACGATCTTTGAAGGAGTGCGCCCAGATGCCCAAGCGAAAGCCTTCCGCTCAGATCAAAGACCGGTGCCGGAGTGTTTTGGGTCAGTCTTTCGATGAGAGGACGGTCCTGGGCGGTTCCTATCGCAATGAAAACGCTGGAGCGGTCCTTTTGGATCCGGGTCACAAGTTCGGCAAAGCGCGCAGCCGGCCACATTTTGGTCACATCGCTTGCCGAGGGATTGAGAACGATCCAGGGCCGATCGCATGGAATTTTGTGGAACATACGCAAGCTCTCGAAAGAGCGGGCAAACCGGTCTGTAACAGGAAAAAAGGTTTCGATCTCTTGGGGAGGCGTCACGCCCAAAAGGTCCAGGAGCTCAAAAAGATATTCGGCTTCCTGTTTTTTTCCTTCTTTTTTATTATAAGGATGAACATGCGTAAGCGCCCACGGTGCGCGGCGTGCGTAACCTATGCGCAGGGGGATCCCCGCGAACCACGCGGCAAGATGCATCCTGTTTGTGCCATGGGCATGGACCACCACATCAAATCCTTTGCTCCGGAGTTTTTGACTGAAACGGAACTGCCCCCAAAGTCCGCGCTCGCTCCCTTTTTTATCATAGAGGATCACCTCGTCTAAGAAAGGATTCTCCTGAACGATCTCGCGATGTTCGAGGAACACAACCGCCGCGATCCAGGCTTTCGGAAATTTTTGCCGTAGGGCCTTAAAGAGCGGCGTAGTGAGAACGATGTCCCCGATGCGATCGGTGCGTGTGATGAGAATGCGCGGGGCTTCAGGAAGATTAAGCGGCATTCAGAAGCTCCAGGGAAAGTTCGATCACTTTTTCGGGCTTAAGTCCATGGAAACAACTCCTCTCGGAGCGGGGCAATTGATCGGACCCACAGGAACAGTTTTGAGCCTCTTCTCGCGCAATGCGGAATTTCGGGCCTTCGTGTCCGTACTTCTCATGGTCCGTCGGTCCGAAGATCCCAACGGTCGGCGTGCCCAATTCGAATCCAAGATGCATGATCGCGCTGTCGTTGGCGATCACAAGCGAAGCGTTCGCGATAAGCGCCGCCGTCTCGGGCAGAACAAGATCCCCGCAGAAAACTCCAACGATGCCGGGATGTTCCGCCAGAATGTTGTCAGCTACCGGTCTTTCACTAAAGGTCCCCACCAAAAGGATCTTCTTGCCGGTCCTCTCGTGAAGCACCCGGATCACTTCCTTGAAGTGTTGAACCGGCCACCGCTTCCTCTCGCTGGCCGCCCCTGCCGCTACCAGGATCCACCCATCCTTTTCCGTGATCCCCGCAGCGTCCAACGTGCGCCGTGCAAAGATCTTATCCGCTGGATTAAAAAAATGAAAAGGAGCGGGATCGGGAATGCCGGGCTCTACGGTCGCGAGCATTTCGAGGTGGCGGTCTCGCATGTTGACCTTGGTGAATTTCCTGAAAAGAGGGGTTTTCTTGCCGCAGGAGACCAGGAACGGAATGGCGGTATTACGCAGGTCCACGACACAGTGATATTTTACTTTGCGAAGTTCCGCAATAAATTTCAATTTTTCCCAAAGGGAAGCTTTCTTATCGTAGATCACGACTTTATGGATATCGGGACTCCTCTGCAAAACGCTCCGCGCACGCGGCCCCACCACCACTGTGATCCGCGCCCCAGGATATTTCCGGGCAAGTGCCATGATCACCGGCGTCGTCAGGATCACATCCCCGAAATTGCTTAAAGTCACGACAAGAATATTCATGGCTTCCTCAAGATCTTTTCGACCGCATCCAAGACCTCCTCTGGAGTGATGTGCGAAAGCCAGCCTTCTGCCGGAAGGTTCTTGGCGCTCGCCCCGTTACAAAAATCAACGCCTTGCTTTTGGGGAAAAAAGTTCTTGAGGAATCTCCCTTTGATATTTCCAAGAACACTCCCTGTTTTCATTTTTGTAACGGGGTAGAAAGGGATCGTATAACCCGGAGGAACATATTGCAGCACAAGGCTCTCGCCTCTCCCCCGGGGCCCGGTGAGTTTCGGATCTGTGGGGCCAAAAAGGGCAACGACCGGGGCACCGGTGCCGGAAGCGATGTGCATAGGCCCGGAATCTCCGGTCACAAGACATGCCGCATGCTTGTAAATCGCGGCAGAAACACGCAACTCCGTTTTCCCGACCAAAGAGATGATCTTTGCGCGACGGACCCCGGATAGGAATTCTTCAAAGAGGGTCTCGTCATTTGGGGAACCGGTCACCACAACCGGAAGCTGCCATTTCGCTTCGATCTTCTCTGCAAGCGCGGCAAAATGTGCGGCCGGCCAGCGCTTGGGCTCCCAATTCGCTCCCAGATGAAAGCAGATGTATTTCGTGTTCTTTCCGATACCATGCATCCCGAGGACCTCGCTTGCGGCTTGTTCGTCCTCCTCCTTATAAAAAAACCGGTAGGCTCTTTCCAAGGGAAGCTCAAATCCGGCTCCTTTCATCATGTTGAAAAAATAATCCAGCTGGTGCATCGGATGCGCGGGTTCCTCGACCGCCAGCGACAAAAATCCTTTCCTTCCTTTTCCGTAACCGATACGTTCTTTAACTCCGGCGAGTGCAAGGAACACCGCTCGCGAACGGGAACGATGAAAGAGATAGCCCCGGTCCCAGGGTCCGCGCCTCCTTAACTCCAAAACAAATTGCATTCTCGCGAGCCAGGAACGATGCGTGCTCTTTTCGTCAAAGCCTAAGAATCCCGAAACCGCGGGATGAACCTCCAGGATCTCCCGGCATCGCTCGGGCGCAATGCAAACGATCGAGGCTTCGGGGTATTTTTGTTTGATAAGATCGAGCGCAGGCATTTGGAACAGCAGATCCCCGAGCCAATTTTTCATCACAGCGAGGATCTTCATAGCATAAGTGCTCTTTGGCAATGTTCGAACACTTCTTCCACGGAAATATGTGTAAGACAAGCCTTCGTTTCTTTGGCCTTACAGATACCCTCGTAACAGGGCTGGCACGGTAAATGGTGCGAGAGCGCGTCAATCTTTTTTCCAGGCGGAATATGACGTTTGGCGTCTGTCGGACCAAACAAGGCCACGACCGGGACATTCATGGCGGCGGCCATATGAAGCGGCGCCGTATCGCCTGTCACAGCTAAATGAAGCTGTTTGAAAAAAGCCGGTAGTTCCTCCAACGCGGTTTTCCCGATGAGGTCGAGGATCTTACCGGACTCTAAGGAATAAAAAGGGGTACTGAGATCCTTTTCTTCGGGAGAGCCGATAAGGACAATCCGCGCGTCATATTTTTCAAGGAGCCGTTTTGCCAGACCGATAAAATACTCCGTAGGCCAACGTTTGCTCGACCAGTTGGGGCTGGACCCCATCACGAACCCGATGATCCGAGTAGACTCTTTAGGCTCGAGTATACTGATCATCTGGCGTGCTTTTTCAAGGCTCTCGGGTTTTATCCAAAGTTCCAACGTATCATCGAATTTGATAACCCCGGCCTTGGACAGCACCCGGAATTGATGGCGGAGAGGCGAATCCCCGACCTCAAAAGTCCTGTCGGGACGATTCAGAAGCCATCCCCATCTCCCGCGTTCGAAACCGAAACGCTGGACCGCGCCGCCAAGATACGCCAGAAGATGCGTCCACTTATTGTTGTGGAGATCGACGGACATGTCAAATCCTTCGCGGCGAATGCGTCGAGCGGTCTTTAAAAGATAAAAAATGTTCGAAAGTTTTTTCCGGTCCACCAGGATCATATCATCCAGATAAGGACATTCTGATACGATCGGGGCGAGTTTGCGATCGACAAGGAGCGTGATCGCAGCATCCGGGAAGCGTTCCTTGAGCATCCTTAAACTCGGCACGACCAGGATAAGATCCCCCATGGCCCCAAGTTTGATCACGAGGATCCTCCGTCGTTTGCGGACTTCCTGATAGATCTCGAGCGTTTTCCGAACCATTTGTTCCAGATTGAATTTCTCTTCCACCTTTTTTCGAAGCTTCACCGCGAATGCTTTGGCCTTATCCCGGTCCGTCAAAAGTTCGTACATGGCCTCGGCCATCGCGGGGATATTCCTCGGAGGGAACAGAAGGCCTGTCTCGTTGTGGTCAATAATATCCCGCACACCACCCAGCCAGGTCGCGGCTACGGGGGTCCCCACGGCGCCGGCCTCGATGACCACCCGTCCGAAGGGCTCCGGGATTAGCGAGGAAAGCACCAAAAGATCGGACTGGGCTAAAAGTCCTGCGACGTCGCGCGTCGGCGGGAGGATCTTGACGCAGGTCTCAAGCCCGAACTGTTGCACCGTCTTTTTCATCAGATCCGTGTAACGATGCCTGCCACGGGCTTCGGAGCCGACGATCCAAACTTCAAAATGAGGAAGCCGGCTGCGCAATAAATGAACGGCCTTGAGGAATTCCACCTGGCCTTTGGCCGGCGAGAACCGCCCGATGTGGATGATCCTCATCGGACCCTTGTGCTTTTCGAATTTCGCGAATGAGAATGTGAATTGTGAAAGGTCGACGCCACGCGGGACCAGATGGATCCTGTCCGGCGGAACATGAAATTCATCGATCATTCTCCGGCCGATCGCATGCGACGCCACGATCACGCGCTTCCCCCACCCCATGACAAAGCTCAGCGGATGAACGGAATAATGTCCGTGGCAGGTCGTGATAAATGGAATACCGGTCTTGCGGGCCGCGAGCCATCCGAGCCAGGCCGGGACGCGGCTGCGGGCGTGAATGATGTCCACACGCTCCCGTTGGATGATCTTCACAAGCTCTTCGACGAGGAATAAGCTGGCCAGAGATTTTTGGTGCACGGGCAGCCCGTAATGTGGAATCCCGATCTTCTGGAGTTCGGCTACAAGCGCCCCGCCGGAGGAAACGACGAGGGTCGCATGCCCTTCTTTTTTCATGGCCCTTGCAAGATCCACCACCCCGCGTTCGGTCCCGCCAAGCTCAAGCGCCGGCAAAAGCTGCATCACCTTCATCCCGTTAGAGACGCGTTAAGACGTCCCCCCTCCGATTCGTATTGATGTCTTTTCAAAACGTCCGGTACCATATCGATCCGTTTATTCACGGAAGCTCTTTTCAGACGCTTCCTGTCTCTAACGGGATTCATATCAGAGCTCCCAAACGCTCAATGAGCGCGTCTTTTTCGCGTTGGAGAACCGGCAGGGCCGGTTTTTTAAGAAGTTCGACGATGTTCTTTTCCAGATCTGCCAAACCGCTCAAGGTCACGAGTCCTCGCTGGACAAGGATCTGATGAAAACGGTAATGCTTTTCGGGAAGCTCTCCTTCCCCAAGGCTAAGCACGATCACGCGCTTGCCCGTTCCCACGGCTTCCGAGATCATGGCGAGACTGTCTTCTGTTACGATCAAAAGGTCCGCGAGCTCCAACATGCCGCCCGCCGCATAAGAAGGGTTGTCTTCATTCGCGATTACAAGAAACCGACAGGCCGGATGCTGTGTGAGCACGCTCTTCAGAAATCGTTCCACATGCGCGGAGGTGCGTCGCGACGTGGTAAGCATATAGTCTCCCGCGCGCGGGCTGGCGCGCTTTAGGGCTGAACAAAGTTTTTCCGCGTCCGAGACCGTCAAATCATAATCTCGTGTCGCGCCACCGAGAAACACCGCCAGGGTCGGTCGAACCCCTTTGCCCAGTTTCGATTGCAGCTGTTTCACATCCTCCTTGCGATCCAAAGTCTTGTAACCGCTCGGCATGATCACGCAGCGAAAGGCTCGCTTAGGGACCCTGCCACTGTCATGCGCCGGTACGATCGCGAGATCATAATCCGTCATGCAATAAGGAAAGGGCGGGTTCATGATCACGATCGACTTCGCACCGGTCTCTTGGACAAGAAGCCTCTGAAGCGGCGCAAGCCCGGAACCTGCCGCAATAATGAAATCCGCATTCACTTGTTCGATCGCTTTTTGAGTTTCCGGAGTAAAAAAGCACGCGAGCCAGTGAAGTCTTCCCTGGATCCAGGGTTTCATCAAGAACGCCGCCAGGAATAAAACCACCCGGTGGAGCGGCGAGCGGTATTCCACGCGGATCTCTTCCGTTTCAAACTTAAGACCGGGGCGCCCGTGAAATTCTTTGAAACTCGCAAGCATTTCCGCCACGACCCCGGATTGTTTGAAATGCCCGGCCTTGCCATCCGAGAGGATCACGATCTTTCTGTCCCAACAATACTTCCACCGTTTGTTCTCCCAGAGCCATTGGTTCGGGAATCTCCGGATAAAATCTTCGAGCACTTTCAGGTATTGCCGGACCTGGAATTCGACACGCGCCTCCGGCGCAAGAGAGGGATCATCTTTCAGGACCTCCACGGAATAAACCTCGTGATTTTGGCCTCTGGTCCTTACGATAAAAAACGGCATAATCAGGGCATCCGTACGGTGAGCCAACTGGAAGGCCCCGGTCGGGACCGTAGTTCTCCGGCCCAAGAACGGCAAGATGATCCCTTCGGTCTTACCGGCGGACTGGTCGCCCAGAACCCCGATCATTTTTTTCTCTCGAAGCGCCCGGACCAGTCCGCGAATGCCTGCACCGCGACTAATGGAAACCGAACCGTGGCTTTCGCGAAGCTCGTTGATCAATCCGTTGAGTCTCGGATATTTCTGCTCACGCGTCAGCACATGGATCGGCGTACCGCGAAGCCCGGACCAGACCTGGAGAAGCTCCCAGTTCCCAAAATGGGCGGTGATCAGGACCCCGCCGTGTCCCGAACGAAGGAGCGCCTCATACCGTTCAAGGCCATGGATCTTGACGTCAAGGTCGTGATGCTTGCGTTTCATCTGCTTGAAAGACATCACCTCCACTACATTTTGCCCTATAAAACCAAAATGATCGCGCACGGTTTTCCAGCGCTCGGCCGGGGTCAACTGACTCCCGAGCGCTGCTTTTAGATTGATATAAGCAACACGGCGCTTATTCGAAACATAGAACACGCACCGCCCCAAAAAATCGCCGATCCTTAGACCGAGGGCGAAGGGGATATGTTCAAAAAGAAAAATGAGCACGCGGGCCGCGAGATAGGCGCCCCGGTCAAGCAGATCTTCCATTAGTTCCTCACTCCTAGTAAACGGAAAAGCCGGTCGGTGAGAATTTCTTCTCCCGACACGATCCGGAGCCGCGCGGCAAGGACCAGCGGGTTCAGCATCGCCGTGATCAACTCGCGGGAACGGTAAAAATCCTTTTCCGTCGTGATGATCTCCTCAGCACCGGCTGATTGCGCGACCTCCTTGATCTTCAAAAGCTCTTCCTTTGTATATTCATGATGATCCAGAAATTCAAAGTTCCGGACGGTCTTGAGTTGAAAACGTTGCAGGACGAGCTGAAAGGACCTCGGCGTTCCCACCGCCGCGAAAGTTGCAACGCGCCGGCCGGTCATCTTCTCGATCGCCGTCCGGACCTTGGTCTTGGCACGGTAAAGGAACAACACTTCCATGAGGGTCTCGACCATTTGCGCCTGAGGCGCCAGAACCTTGATCTTTTCCTTGAGCTTCCCTAGTTCCCCGGGGCTTACGAGATTCACGTGGGTCAGCACGATGATGGCCGCACGCTTCAAGACCTTGAGGGGTTCACGCAAAATGCCGCGCGGAATGAGTTTTCCGTTGCCAAAGGGGTTCATGGAGTTGACGACCACGATATCGACGTCTCGTTGGAGGACCTGATGCTGAAGCCCGTCGTCGAGGATGGCGATATCCACATGCCGTTTTTCTGTTTTGACGCGCTCGGCAACTTTCGCGCGATCCTTGCCGATGCCGATCACCGCGGTCGGAAGATGATTCTGAAGTTCCAGGGCCTCATCATGACTGTAGCCGCGCGTGAGGACCAAAGGCACGCGTCGGTGCATACCGATCTTGCGTGCGAGATATTCCACAAAAGGCGTTTTTCCCGTGCCCCCCCAGGTCAGGTTACCGACACTGATGACCGGATACGGAAGACGTTTGCGTGCCAACACTTTGTGCTCATAAAGCCAGCGGAACGTCCGGACCCCGAACCCGTACCCCCACGCCACCAGGGAAAGAAGCGCGGAAAGAACTCCGCTCGTCGGATCATTTTGTTTGTCCTCCGCCAAGAGACGAAAGTAATTCTTCATGCTGTCCATTGCTTGTAATCCTTTCTTGAGGGCGCCGACTTCTAAGAAATGTCAGGATCCACCCGGCCTGACGTTTGCTGGCACCCCGTAAACGGTTGACGATCTGAAAAGCCTTTTGCCCTATTTCATGACGACTGCTCTCATTCGCGAGGATCTCTGCCGCCGCGGACGACAGTTCGTCCGGAGCCGAGATCCTGAGAGCGCCGCCCTCATGATCGAGCTGGTGGTAGATCTTGTGAAAGTTAAAAACATGTGGTCCATGGAGTATGGTTTTACTGAAATGCGCGGGCTCGATCGGGTTCTGACCTCCGTGAGGGACCAGGCTCCCGCCCATGAACACAAGATCCGCGATTCCGTACAGATTCTTAAGAACACCCAACTGGTCCAGGATCTGCAAATCAGGTCCGGGGCCTTCTTTTCCTCTTGCCCCAACCTCTATTTTATTTTCATGAACGGTCGTTGGGGCAAGCCTAATTAACCTTTCTTTTTTTTGATGGAGAATTGGGCTTGTCGATAAAACCATGCTAAAACCATATTTCTCTAATTGCTTCAAAAGACTTTCCGAACGTTCGATGTGGCGCGGCGCGAGGATCAATTTGAGCGTCGGAAACCGTTCGCGCAATGCCCTAAAAGCGGCCGTGAGCATTTCTTCTTCCCCCGGATGCGTGCTGCCCGCGATCCACACAAGATCTTCGGAGGCATATCCCCAGGCCTGCCGCAGTCCCGCCGTATCCACCGCACTCTCGGCGGCCCATTCTGCCTGGTCGAACTTCATATTCCCCATATCCCGCACAGATTCTTTTGTAACACCCAACTTCCGAAAACGGGCTGCATCTTCTTCCGATTGCGCGAGCACAAAATCCAGTTTTTCCCACAGGGGTTTAAAAAGCCAAGGAAAGGTTTTATATCTCTTAAATGAGCGTTCCGAGAGCCGGGCGTTTATGATACCCACCGGAATATTCCGTCGTTTGGCTTCGGTCAAAAGGTTCGGCCAGATCTCGGTCTCCATGAGCAACAAGCAAACAGGCCTGAAAAGATCGAGAAAACGCTTCACGACCTGGGTGAGGTCGAACGGGAAATAACAGACATGGACCCGCTCGCCCGCGAGTTTCTTGGCGATCCTCTGCCCGGTCGGCGTAACAGTCGTCAGCAACAATTCATATCCCGTCGCGGAGGCAAGCCATTCGCGGATGAACTTTTCGACGGCCATTACTTCTCCCACGCTTACGGCATGAAGCCAGACGATCTTTTTTCCTGAGAATTTTTCGGCCCAGTCCTTCGGGAAGATCCCCCGGCGTTCTTTCCACAGCACGTCCGGATCCTCGGCTTGACGGAGTTTTGTCAAAAAAATCGGGAAATAAAGGGCCCCGAATATCGCAAACGCCAGATTGTATAAAAAGGTTCTTAGCATGTTCCCACCAAATTATTATTTTTTAAACAACCACTGCTCCACCCCATACAACGTCGGACGAAAGGCGTACGGTGTACGGCGAAAAAGTGAAGGTCCAACGCCGTACGCTTTACCCCGTATACCGCCGGTCAGGCCCTCGGATGCGCCGCCATATAAGCGTCCTTAAGACGCTGGGTTGTCACATGCGTATAGATCTGCGTGGTCGAGAGGTTCGCATGTCCCAAAAGTTCTTGAACGCTCCGCAAGTCCGCTCCGCGATCGAGCATGTGTGTCGCGAAAGAGTGACGGAACGTGTGGGGTGAGATCTCTTTTCCAAGTCCCGTCCGTTTCACATATTTTAAGATCATCCGCCTGACACTCCGGTCCGTAAGACGGCTTCCGATCCGGCTGATAAAAAGAGGCTTTTTGATCGCGCTTGCGGTTTCTCGCGGCGCTTTCATATCCCAATAGGCGCGCAGGCTGTTTAGCGCCGTTTGCCCCACAGGCACAATGCGTTCTTTTTTTCCTTTGCCACGCACCCGGACCAAGCCCCCAAAAAAATCCAGATCGTCATGATTGAGCCCCGCAAGTTCGCTCACGCGAAGCCCGGAACTGTAAAGCATCTCCAGGATCGCCTTATCGCGCTTTTCCTCCCAGGAGTTTTTGGCCGGAGCGTCGAGAAGCCTGGTGATCTCGTCGGGGTTCATAAAAGAAGGAAGCCGTTTTTCCTTTTTCGGGGTTGCGATCCCCGCCGCGGGATTTTGTGCCAGGATATTCTCGCGCACCAGATACTTGAAGAACGAACGGAGGCAGGCGAGTTTGCGGGAAATAGAACTTTTGCTATACTCGCGGGTCTTCAAGAACGCCAGGAAGGAACGAATATCCAGATAGGTCAGGCCGGGGAGTTCCTTCTCTGCGATGAATTTCATGAACTCTCGAAGATCGATCCCGTAATTTTTGGTCGTATGCTCCGAGGCCCCCTTTTCGGTCGTGAGAAAATTCAGAAAATCTTCAACCCGCTTATTCATGTTCGGGGGCTCACGGCGCTTCGGATGAAGTTTCGGCGGCGTCGTATTTTTTCGGCAGCTCATTGACCACGTACGTGCACTTCGGATAATTCGAGCAACCGTAGAACGCCCGGCGGCCTTGGGCCCGGCGTTTCACCAATTCTCCGCCACAACCCGTCGCCGGGCAAAAGAACCCGGTCGGGAGAGAACGCGTGTACTTACATTCCGGGAATCCGGAGCAAGCCATGAATTTTCCAAACCGCCCGAACTTGATAAAAACCTGTTTGCCACACAGTTCACATTTGTGATCCGTGGGGATGGGGATTTGCTTGACACTTTTCATTTCTGTCTGTGCGCGCGTCAGGAATTCGCCGAAAGGCCCGTAAAAATCCTTCAGAACTTTGACCCAGTCCATTTTCCCTTCTTCGATCTCATCCAGCTCCTCTTCCATAAGCGCCGTGAATTCCACATCCAGGATCGTCGGAAAATGCCGTACTAAAATATCCACGACCGTTTTGCCAAGTTCGGTAGGCATGAGCGCGCCGCCCTTACGCTCGGCATAAATACGCCCCAGGATGGTTGATATCGTGGGCGCATAGGTGCTCGGGCGGCCGATGCCCTTTTCTTCGAGCAGTTTAATCAGGCTTGCATCATTGAACCGCGACGGCGGTTTCGTAAAGTGTTGTTCGCCCAGGAGTTCATGAAGCGTCAGTTTCTGTCCCGCTTTGAGGTCAGGAAGCTCCAGCGCCTCCGGGACTTCGTCTTCTTCGGCTTCCTTGGAATTCTCGGTTTCAACTTTGATTTCGCCGAACGCAGCGGTAAATCCCGGAAAGAGATTGCGTTTGCCGGTCGTACGGAATTTGTATCTTTCGCCGGCCAGGATCGAAATGACGGTGTGTTCATCGACCGCAGGCACCATTTGTGACGCCAGGAATTTCCTCCAGATGAGTTCATAGAGTTTCAACTCGTCGCTTTCGAGAAAATCTTTCATCGAATCCGGAATGCGAAAGGCCGAGGTCGGACGGATGGCTTCGTGAGCCTCCTGCGCACCCTTGCGGGATTTATATACAGGCGGTTTTTTAGGAAGATAATCTTTCCCGAATTTCTTTTGGATATAGCGCGCGGCTTCCCCTTGCGCGGAAGCGGCAACATTTACGGAATCTGTTCTCATGTAAGTGATAAGACCGACGCTGCCTTCGTCTCCGAGTTCCACGCCCTCATACAGCTTCTGTGCGATACGCATCGTGTTCGAGGCCGAGAACCCGAGCTGGCTGTAAGCTTCTTGCTGGAGTTTGCTTGTGGAATAAGGCGCCTGCGGGTTACGGCGCTTTTCGGTCTTTTCGATATTCGAGACCTGGAAAGGAAGCGGGTGGAGTTCTTGCTTGATCCGGTCGATCTCGGCCTGGGTCTTGAGTTTGGGCTTCGCTTGATCGATTTGAGTAAGACGGGAAAGAAAAATTTTGGACTGCTCGGGACCTTCCGCAGCGGAAAGCTTTGCGTCCAATGTCCAGTATTCTTGCGGCACGAACTTCTGAATCTCGCGCTCGCGATCCACGATAAACCTGAGCGCCACAGACTGTACGCGACCCGCGCTGAGCCCCCGGCCGACATTGCGCCAAAGGAGAGGACTCAATTGATATCCGACCACGCGGTCCAGAATGCGGCGCGCCTGCTGCGCGTTCACAAGATTCATGTCAATCTCGCGGGGATGGTCAAAAGCCTTTGACACGGCCTCTTTCGTGATCTCGTTGAATTCCACCCGAAGGATCTTCGGGCCGTGGCCTTCCTCTGAAAAAATATGGGCAAGATGCCAACTGATGGCCTCGCCTTCCCGGTCCGGATCGGGCGCGACATAGATGGTTTCTTTATCCTGTGCGTCCTTTTTAAGCTGTCTGACCGTTTTGAGGGCCCGCCGGATGATGATGTATTCCGGAGCGAAATCATGCTCGATATCGACAGCCATCCGGCTCTTCGGTAAGTCCCGCACATGGCCCATGGACGCTACAACATGGAAATCCTTGCCGAGGAACTTATTGATGGTTTTGGCCTTGGCCGGTGACTCCACAATCACCAGATGCTTGGGTCCCTCCGCGGTCTTTGAAACTTTCACGCCTTTCTTCGCTTTTGCCACAATACCTCCATTGAACAGTGATAAGCTGCAGAAAAAAGCGATAAGTTAAGAAAAGGAACGTCTTCCAACCTGTCGCTTATCTTAAAGGGGGGGATTCTAAACAAAATGCGGATGATTGTAAACGGCAAGTTTATCGGACGCTTGTAACCCGTTTTACGAAAACAAGTTATGGAGATCGATGGAACAATGCGTTTTGGCCCGAGAGAACCATGGCGTCATCCTTCAAAGGTAGCAGACCCCTAAGGATGACCTTCTCAAAAATTTCTACGGCTTAAGAAATTTGCTCCCAGGGATCGTCTTTTGGTTTGGTGTTGGCTGAAGGTGTCTTTTTTGAGTTCCCATGGGAAAGCCTATAAAGGGACTCCAGTTCCATGATCTGGGAATCTCGCACGGCTTCTCTTTCAACACGGCGAACCAAACGCCTGAGCGCTCCAAGACGAATGCCAAGTTTCTCAATACAAAGTGTGGTTAAAAGCCGGGCCAGGATATTCACATGAACTTCCATGCTCGTCAGGCGATCATCCGCCCGTTCCCCGCCCTCTGCCGCCTTGACCACCTCTTTTTTAAGATCCGCGAGCTTCGCATAGAGGGAAAGAACTTCCTTAAATGTCCCTCCCCCCCTTTTGCCGACAGATTTGAATTTTCTGGAACGTTTTCTCTTGGCCATAGTATCTGTCTCTCGAATCAAAGCGTAACACATAAAACGGCACAAGGCGCAAAGCGCAAAGTTTTTAGCCTCAGGCTTTAAGCTTTACGTCATGAGTTGTCGCCGACGAATTCTAGCAGATCGCACTCAGGATAAAGACGCGTCAAATACGTTAACGCGAACACTCGAAAGAAGATCACCACCGGCAACATGACCATGCCGATCACCACGATCACAGCCAGGATGAGCGCCATTGCCGCAAGACCCCCAAGGATGATAAGCGGAAGCTTCAGGAATGGAAGAACATTGATCAAGATAATCCCTGGAATTGCCATGAGCCCGCCAGCGATTACTCCGCCAATCACTGCAAAAATGCCGACGATGCTCTGAGCGATCATGGCGAGAATCCACAAACCGAAGACCACGAGAAGATATTGGAACGCCTTTCCAAAAGCAAATGTACCGGCCCTCAGAAGTTTATTCAACGCGCTCATCGCTGGGATCTTTTCACAATACATGAGCGGGAGAACAAAGTCGCGCATGATGGTTCCGACAAAGACCACGGCCACTACCACCGCCAGAACAAAAAGACCCCCGAGAATCATGAGAGGGATCCCTATCACCGGACTCCATTTCATCATTCCCAAAGAAAGCATTATCAGCAGTCCTGCCGATAAAAAAGCGGTAAGCCCGATCCCCATGAAAGCCAGCGTCCATGCAAAATAGGAATTCCCTGCCTCCTTGTGCTTTCTGAACGGTCCTCCGATCGCCGGTTCCCGCGTCAGAATCGCATTCAGGAGTACGAAATTGAACCGGCTCGATAGCCACACAAAGAATACCGCGAAGGCAACCCCGAGAGAAATGATCCCAGCTGCGACCCATGCCACCCCGATAAGATTGACCTTGGATTTCAAACGATCCATCCCTGCTCTGATTTTTGCCATGGGGTCCGCATTGGGGCTTGCAGAAGGGGACCTCATTTCGTTTTGTGTCGGCGCTTGGATCTGCTCCGTGGAAGGAGTCGAAATCCCGGCGACCGCGGGAGTCTCGACCGGTGAGACCGAAGACATTTGCTCCGCCCCTTGCTGGGATATCCCTGAAGAAGGTTTTGCCATGGTGTTTTCCCCGGACACTGAAGAGGAACGGACGGATTTTTTTGGAATGTTAAAATTCGCACTGAATCCCTGAATGCCCGCGCCTGCAAGCCAGACGACAATCAGCGCCTTGAGCCAGCGTTTGAAATGAAACGGAAAAAGGATCTCCCGGCTTTTCGCCCAAGAGAACTTGATCATGTTTCTGATCGTGGAAGCGCCGTTCATGCTTAACCCCGCTGGAGACAGAAAGTGTTTTTAAAACACTTACAACAAGTCATCAGGAAAACCGCTTAAAACATTCGCGACTTGACAACTGAGAAGGAATCTTCTTTTTGCCCCTAGAATCTCTCATGGGACGAAAGCAAAGATTCTCCTCCGCGGTCACCCACGGAGGAGAATCTTCAAAACTCAACAAAACCCTGACAGCCCTTAGGCTTCAACCACCTGCGTCTTAGCCCAATTGTCCGCAAGACGATGCCCTTTGATGATCAGCATCACGATCTCAACAATATACCCCACCACAAGCACGAACGGAATGATCAAAAGAATGTTCCGAATCAAACCCTGCAACCATGTCACTTTTTCCCCCGTAAGGCTGATGAGCTTGATCTTGACCATCGCCCGCCCCGGAGAGTAGACCGCGTCACGAAACACCAACCAAAGGATATTGACGATCACAAGCACAATGCTGCGCACCGTGTCCGGAGCCGCCAAAAGAACCAAGCCAATCACAATCCCTAGAACGATGGGAATAACAACCAGATCGATCAGTCCCGCCGCGAACCTCTTCCCCTTATTTGCTGGCACTAATCCTTCCATCTTTAACTCCTTTCGTTTGAAAAACCTTCTTTAACAAGACATGGTTTTCACATAAAACTCTATAGAGGAAACACCCGTCTGTCAAAACTTTTTTCCCGCTCTGACCTATCTAGTAACGACCTGCCCGCACCGAAGCTTAACGGACGAAATAGGCGCACCCGTCATCCCCATCAAACAAGTGACAGTCACCTGCTGTGATACTTCCCGTCGCTCCCCCTTTTGATCTTTCCGTCCAGCTCCATCCTCAGCAAAATGACTGGCAATTTTGCGGACTCGAGTCCGGTAAACTCCATCATCTCGTCCGGCCCCAGAGGGCCCTCATCTTTAAGAAGTTCTAAAATAACCGGTTCATCTTCCATGTGAGTGTCCCCGATTCGCCACAAATCGTTGGACGAATTCTTCCTTTGGCGAAAAAGGTGACTTTCCTGACTTTTGTTTTCTTTTTCTTTATGGTAGTCAGGACTGCCCCGATCTCCGCCCAAACTTTTCATTTCTTTTCCCAATGGTAGTTTGAACGGCCCCAATCTCCGCTCCGCTGCGACTGAATCGGTATTGGAACCGCTTCGCTCTGAATGAAAAGAATGGGGACTGTCACCTGTCTTTGTCTTTTCTTCTGGAGTTGCCGTACTAGATTCCTCAATGGGAGTTTGAGATGCCGGCTCGAATTTATTTTCCCATTTCAACCGATCCGCCAAAGCAAGCAGAATATCCTCGAAAGTCTCCACCAGGCACGCGCCTTCCTTAATGAGCTGATGGGCTCCGCGTGACGTTAGTTGGTCCACGGGCCCCGGAAGCGCAAAAACCTCCCGTCCTTGTTCCACCGCTTGATGCGCCGTAATGAGAGATCCGCTTCGAGAATGGGCTTCGACCACGAATGTGGCATACGAAAGCCCCGACAGGATCCTGTTTCGGCGCGGAAAATTCTCCGGAAGAGGCGGCATTCCCAAAGGATATTCACTTAAAATCGCGCCCCTCTCCAAAATTCTCTGAAAAAGATTTTCGTTCTCCTTGGGATAGATCACATCGAGTCCGCATCCCATTACCGCGATCGTGCGACCGTAAGAGATATGAAGTGCGCCGTCGTGCGCAACTTGGTCGATCCCGCGCGCCAACCCGGAGATGATCGTAAGCCCCCTTGCGGCCAACTCCTGGGCAAAGCGTTTTGCTTGCGTCCGTCCATAAATACTCGGGTGCCGCGTTCCCACGATGGCGATGGCATTCCTGTCATTCTCGATCAAGGTTCCTTTTCTATAGAGAAGAAGCGGCGGATCCGCGACTTCTTTAAGCATGGCCGGATAATCTCCGTCGGAGTAGAGCAAAAAATCGATCCCTTTTTGAACGCAAAGTTCGATCTCTTTTTCCGCATTAAAGGGTGCTACGTTTTCCGGAGCCGAAAAATCCTTAAGCAGATCCTCGGACTCCATGCGTTTCACGACTTCCTGGGCGCTCTTCCCCTCCGAGAGAAGCGCCAAGACCCTGCGACGACCTTCGATCCGCAACCGGTTCAACGCTAAAAACGCCAGGATCTCCTTCTCTTCAATGGACATGGGGAGGCCCTTTTATCCGCAGTGGGCCGAGACAACTTCGTTTTTTCATAAGAGAAGTATAATTGATTATTTATTTAAAATCAATATTTATTTAATTAAAATAAACTCCTTAAAAAAGGCCTTTTTGTGGCAATTAAAACTGGCTTGGGAGGGAGCTTACTTTGCGCCGGCGAAATGAAGGATTTTGCGGACGTTCTCGCTGGGGATATTTTTCTCGACAGTGACTTTACCGATGCGCCGGGGCAGGACAAAATGCAATGCCCCTTTATTTTTCTTCTTGTCCGTCATCATAGTTTTCAGGATCGCAGAGGCTTTGAGGTTGAATTTTTTGATCGAAACCGGCAGTTTCATGGAAATAAGAAGCTTCATCTGACGCCATGGAAGTTCTTGCGGGCAAAGCCCGAGATCCGCAGCAAGCTGCGCCGCCATCATCATTCCGATCGCGACCGCTTCCCCATGGACCAGGCCCTTATAACCCAGCGTCCCTTCGATCCCATGCGCAAAGGTATGGCCATAGTTAAGAATCGCACGTTCCCCTTTTGTTTCAAACTCATCATGGCTCACAACCCCAGCTTTGATCTTTGCGCAGGCAAGAACGACTTTTTCGATCACTCTAAGATCTTTTCGCAGTATTTTTTTGTAATTTTTCTCCAGGAAATGGAACAGGGCGGGATCGCGGATCACACCGTATTTCACAACCTCCCCCAAAGAAGCGCAAAGTTCCCGCTGCGGAAGCGAACGGAGCATGCTTACATCCGAGATCACAAGGACCGGGGGCCAAAAAGAGCCCATGAGATTTTTTCCTTCCTTGAGGTCGATCGCGGTCTTTCCTCCGATCGCACTGTCCACTTGGGCGAGCAAGGTCGTTGCAATATTCACATAACGGATCCCGCGCAGATAGACCGATGCCGCGAATCCCGCAAGATCACTCACCACCCCCCCGCCCACGGCCACGATCCCGTCCCTGCGTTCAAATCCCTTCTCAAGAAGATCGCAGGAGAGCCGGAACAGTTCTGCCCCGGATTTCGCGATCTCACCGTCCGGAAGCATGTGGGAATAAATCTCGAAACCTTTTTTGGAAAGTGATGAGGAGATGACTTTCAGATAGGGCGCAAGGTTCTTCTGGGAAACGATCATAAGTTTCGTTCCGGATTTAAAAATCGCGGCGCTCTGCGCACCGGCCTGCGCCAAAAGATCCCGGCCCACGCAGATCTTGTAATTTCCCTTCGCGCTCCTGACTTGTATTGTTTTCATGGTTTGGCCCTTAATATTTCCTGAATCTCGCCTGCGATATCCTCAGCGATCTTGCCATCCGTCCCCACGGAAAAATAACAAGCCTTTTCATAGAAAGGTTCACGATCGCTCAAGATCTGCCGAAGCGCGCCGTAAGGATCGGATTTGTTGAGAAGCGGACGATCCTTGGAGTACCGGACCCTCTGCCACAAAGATTCCGCGGACGCTTGAAGCAAAATAACTTTTCCCGTCTCTCTCATTAACTGCACATTCGTCTCACGCAGGACAATGCCTCCGCCTGTCGCAATCACCTGCTTCTCCTGCTTTGAAAAACGATCGAGGACCGACGATTCCACATCACGAAAATGAGGCTCTCCTTTTTGCGCGAAGATCTCAGGAATAGAACGCCCCTCTTTTGCCTGGATCTCGGCATCCAGATCCACGAACGTATAGCCGAGCCGTTCCGCCAGGACTTTCCCGGTCACGGTCTTGCCTGAACCCATCATGCCGATCAGATAAATGTTGCTGGCGCTAGACACGGATATGTTTTAAATAACCTTCGTAATTACGACGGATCTCTCCAAGAGAATCGCCGCCGAATTTCTCGAGAAAGGCATCCGCGAGCGTGTACGCCACAAGCGCTTCCCCGATCACGCTTCCGGCCGGCACTGCGCAAACGTCGCTGCGCTCAAAATCTGCCTTCTCCACTTTTTTCGTTTTCATGTTCACCGATGCGAGAGGTCGCGCAAGCGTCGATATCGGCTTCATCGTGAGACGCACCACAAGATCTGCGCCGTTCGTCATCCCGCCTTCAATCCCCCCGGCATGATTGGTCTTATGAAAATAGCCACGAGCTTTCCCATAGAAGATCTCGTCATGCGCTTCGGAACCCGGCACGCCGGCGAGCCCCACTCCCCCCCCGATCTCGACCGCCTTCGCGGACTGCTGGCTCATAAGGATCATGGCAAGCCGCGCGTCGAGCTTTCTTTCAAAATGAACGTAAGAGCCCAATCCGATCGGCAGACCCGTGACACGAACTTCGTATTTCCCGCCAAGCGAATCTCTGTTCTTCATGGCTTTCGCGATCGCCTGCATCATGGCTTTCTCGGTCTTTTTGTCAATGCATCGAACGGGTGAATCCTCGGCACCCTTTCGAATTTCTTCAACCGTAATATCCCGTTCCGGGAGCAAAACGCTCCCGACCTGGACCACATGAGCGGCGATCTCGATATCGAATGCTTTGAGAAAAAGCTTGCAGGCCGCACCCACCGCAACACGCATGGCGGTCTCACGTGCGCTTGAACGTTCCAAGACCGCACGAATCCCCTGGTCATATTTAAGAGATCCCGCAAGATCCGCATGTCCTGGCCGGGGACGGAAGAGTTCCGGCATTTCTTCGATCTTGAAGTCCTTGTTCGAAAGAAGAAACCCCAACGGCGCACCGGTCGTGACCTTCTTGATCACGCCCCCTATGATCTCCACGCCATCCGTTTCGATCTTTTGTCTGCCTCCGCGTCCATAACCTCCCTGACGGCGGCGCATCTCACCATTAACAAAATCAAGGTCGATCATGAGACCGCTTGGAAAACCTTCCAGGATGGCGGCCATGTAATGTCCGTGAGACTCTCCCGCAGTAATATATTTGAGCATATTAGACTCCGTAGGTTCTTGATAAAAAATTCAGAACGGCGTCCCCTTCCATGAAAATAAACGCCCCCGCGAGCGCCAGGAACGGCCCAAAAGGAATTGTTTCTTCTTTTTTTACAAAACGCTGCCAGAGGGCGAATGGCAAGGCCGGAAAGGGGGCGAGAAAAAAAATAAGGCCGACTTTCGTTACCCCGACAAAAGCACCGATCATGGCCAGAAGTTTCACGTCCCCGCCGCCCATGCTGTCCTTGCGAAAAACCAGTTTTCCGAGATATCCGATCAAGAGAAGGCCCCCCCCTCCCACCAAAAGACCGGCCCCGGAAGCGAGAAGTTTTTGATACCAGAATGTTTGCGTAAAATGCCCGTGATCGGCCACGCTGAGCCCTAACCCCAAGATCATCCCTGCGATCGTGATCTGATCCGGGATCAGGCCGGTCTCAAAATCCGTCATGGTGACGACAATGATCATGGTAAAAAAGATCGCGCTCGTCACAAATTCGACCGACAGACCATACCGTTGCCATAGCAACAAGGCGATCCCGGCCGTGATCAATTCCACGAGAAAATAGCGGAAGGCGATCGGTTCTCGGCAGCGGAAACATTTTCCGCGAAGCAGAAGATAGCTCGCAAGCGGTATATTTTCATACCAGGGTATCATCGCCTTGCAATGCGGACAAAAGGACCTGGGAAGCACGATCGAAAGATCGCGCGGCATCCGATAAATACAAACATTCAAAAAACTCCCTACAACGGCCCCGATAAAAAAAACAAACCACGGCGTCATTGAATCCAAGTCATTTCCCCCGTTTGTTGAGAGCGTTAAGAAGCGCCCGGCGCATCACGCCCGCCGGCGCCTTTCGTCCCGTCCAAAGTTCCAAAGCCCGAGCGCCCTGATAAAGCAGCATCCCGAGCCCGTTGAGGGTCCGATGCCCTTTCTTTTTCGCCATCTTTAAAAAAGGTGTTACGGCCGGATTATAAATAAGATCCATAAAAAACTTCGGGCCGTAGCTTGCTTTTTTCGAGGCTCGCCCCCGCAGAGTTACTTGAACCCTTCCCGCTTGAGGGATCCAACTTTCCGGAACCACCTTCGGGTCTTGAGACCTCAGCCCGATCGGCGTCGCGTTGATAACAACATCGGCTTTTTGAAGAGCCTCCTTGACCTCCGATGTTCCAGCCGCCACGGCATGGTAACCCACCTGTTTGAAAAGTTTCCGCATCTTCCTTGCGATTTTCCGGGCTTTTTGCGGAAAACAATCCGCAATCAGGATCTCCCGGATACCTGCCCGCGAAAGACCATAAACCACCGCACGTGCCGCGCCACCGGCCCCGAGGATCACGGCCTTTTTTCCGGACGGGCGAAACCCTCCTTCCTTCATGATCGCCCTGAGAAAACCTTCCATGTCCGTATTCGTACCTATCCACTGTCTTCCTTGTTTGAAAACAGTATTTACCGCGCCGATAGCACGCGCTTCCGGCCGGATGCTGTCGAGATATTTCATCACCGTCTCTTTGAAGGGCACCGTGACATTAAAACCTGAAAGAGAAAGCTTGGAGGATCGGCGCATGAGCTTTTTGAAATCGACGGGAGTCGATTCTAAAACGATATAGTGGGCGTCGATCCCGAGCCTGCAAAACGCAGCTTCGTGCATGGCCGGAGAAAGAGTATGCGAAAGGGGGTACCCGAAGATCCCGTAAAGCTTAAAGGCCTTGTCCTGGCATCTGTTTTTTTCTGACTGAAGGTTGCCAGGACTAGTCCAATTAACCTTCAAATTTTTTGATTGGGAATTGGGCTTGTCTTTTTTCACACCGGGGAGGGCTGGCTTGCAGCCCGTTGAGAGTTCGCCGAAACTTTGTTAAGCGCGAAAAGGTAGGCACGTACGCTGGCTTCAATAATGTCGGTGCTCGTACCGCGGCCGGTCACTTCCTTGCCGCGGATCTCAAGCTTGACCAGCACTTCGCCCAAAGCATCTTTGCCGCTTGTGACCGATTGCAGGCCGTAATGAATAAGTTTCGCCCTGGAATTCACGATCTTCTCAATGGCCTTGTAACAAGCATCCACGGGACCATCTCCGTTCGAGACGGCTTGTTTGGCCTGGCCCTCATAAGAAAGCTTGATCTGGGCGTGAGGCTTCGCACCGGTTTCAGACACCACCTTCATGGACATCAGCTTCCAAGTCTCCGGGATCTTGGCGATCTCATTTTGTAAGATGGCCTCGAGGTCTTCGTCAAAAATATATTTCTTCTTGTCCGCGAGAGCCTTGAATTGAACGAAAGCCTGATCGAGTTCCTTGGTTGCCAAACGGAACCCAAGTTTTCTTACGCGCACCTCAAAGGCGTGCTTACCCGAGAGTTTCCCGAGCATCAGCTGGCTGCCGGAAAGCCCGATTTTTTTGGGATCCATGATCTCATAGGTCTGACGCTTCTTGAGCACCCCGTCTTGATGGATGCCGGAAGCGTGCCAGAAGGCGTTGCGCCCGACGATCGCTTTGTTAGGCTGAACGACCATGCCCGTCAAATTAGAGACCAACCGCGAGGCTTTGGTGATCTCAGAGAGTTTGATGTCTGTGTAACAATTCATGAAATCCGCGCGCGTGTCGATCGTCATGGCGATCTCCTCGAGCGAAGCATTCCCCGCACGTTCGCCGATCCCATTCACCGTACACTCTACCTGATTTGCACCCGCCAGGACGGCAGCCAGGGAATTGGCCGTCGCGAGGCCAAGGTCATTATGACAATGAACCGAAAGCACGACTTTCTTGCCCAATTCGGGGTTTTTTTTGATCAGGAAACGGATCAATTCCGTGAACTCTTGTGGGACCGTATAACCCACGGTATCCGGAATATTGATCGAAGTGGCCCCCGCATGGATCGCGGCCCGGACGGTCCCTGCCAAAAAGTCCCGTTCGGTACGCGATGCATCTTCAGGCGAGAATTCGATCTGTTTGAAATCCTTGGCCGCGGACCTGATGTTCTGCTCGATCATCGCCAAGATCTCTTTTTTATTCTTCCTGAGTTTGAATTCACGATGGATCTGTGAGGTTGCGAGAAAAAGATGCAGGCGTTTCCTCGCGGCTTTTTCAAGAGCCCGTCGGCATGCATCGATATCCCTCGGCATCATACGCGAAAGACCGCAGATCACGGGCTTACGCACATGTTCCGCGATCATGGAGACGGCCTTCATCTCCCCAAGCGAAGACGCCGGGAACCCTGCTTCGATTACATCGATATTCAACCGCTCAAGCTGGCGCGCGATCGTCAGCTTCTCGTCGGGAGTAAGCGACGCCCCGGGCGATTGCTCGCCGTCTCTCAACGTGGTGTCGAATATGTGAATCTTCCGTTTTCCCGCCATAACAGTTCCGGTGATTTCCTTTCTTACTTCGCTTTGCGGATGAATTCCATCATCCCGCGCAATTGCGCTCCGACTTTTTCAATCCCATGCTTGTCGCAATTTTCGCGCATCTTTTTAAAATTGGGGCGTCCCTTTTTATTCTCTTCCATCCATTCCTTCGCGAATTTGCCGGACACGATCTCCTCCAGCATTTTCTTCATCTCTTTACGGGTATCCTTCGTGATCACACGCGGCCCGCGACTATAACCGCCATATTCCGCGGTATCGGAAACGCGTCGGTACATGCCGCTGATCCCGTGCACGAACATCGCGTCCACGATGAGCTTCACTTCATGAAGACATTCAAAATACGCCATCTCCGGCTGATACCCTGCCTCTACCAAAGTATCGTAGCCCGCCGTGATCAATTCGCTCAGACCGCCGCAGAGAACGGCCTGCTCACCGAAAAGATCCGTCTCGGTCTCTTCCTTGAAAGTGGTTTCGATCACGCCCGCACGAGTACCGCCGATCGCCTTTGCATAGGCAAGACCGATCTGGAGCGCCTTGCCGCTGGGATTCTGCTTTACAGCTACAAGGCATGGCACACCGCCGCCTTCCACGAATTGGGAACGCACGAGCGAGCCCGGTCCCTTAGGGGCGACCATAAATACATCGATTTCCTTCGCGGGCTGGATATAGCCAAAATGGATGTTGAATCCGTGGGAGAAACAAAGCGATTTACCGGCCTTCATGTACGGCGCGATATGCTTTTCATAGATCTCAGCCTGGAGGTGATCCTGCGTCAAGATCTGAATGATATCCGCTTGTTGAGCCGCTTCGCTCGCGGCCATGGGCGTAAAGCCGTCCTTCACCGCCTGCTCATAGTTCGGCGTCCCCGGGATCTCGGAGACGATCACATCCACGCCCGAATCACGAAGATTCAGTCCCTGACCGCGGCCCTGGATCCCATAGCCAATGATGGCGACTTTTTTGTCTTTTAAAAGGTTCAGATCCGCGTTTTTGTCATAATGAATTTTGACTGCCATTTTATTTTCCTTTCGTTAGCTTTAGCGCTTTGTGAAATTATTTCTTTTTTGTTTTTTCGCCGTCTTACAAGCACCGGTCTTCCCGCCGCATTTCAAGGGAGCCTTGAGTTCGCCCCGGCGAGCCATGGCGATCTGTCCCGTCCGAACGACCTCCTTAAGATCAAAGGGCCTCAAAAGCTCGAGCATGGCGTCGATCTTACCTTCGCTCCCTGTGACCTCGATTGTCAGGGATTCCGGACTTACGTCCACGATCTTCGCGCGGAACGTATTGACGACATGCATGATGTCGTTACGATTGGACGCATTCGCGCCGATCTTGATCAGCACAAGCTCCCGCGTGATCATGTCCTGCGTCGTAAGGTCTTCCACCCGGATCACATCCACCAATTTATTCAGCTGCTTCATGATCTGCTCGACCACGCGGTCATCCCCGTTCGCGACCACGGTCATGCGCGACACTTCCGGATCCTGAGTCTCCCCCACTGCAAGACTGTCGATATTGAATCCGCGCGCCGAAAAAAGTCCTGCTACACGGGCTAAAACACCGGCGTGGTTTTCTACCAATACTGAGACTGTATGTTGCATAAGAACTCCTTTTGATTATCTGAGGGTTTAGCGTCTAGTACCGTTCTCTATTTATTTTTACGGGTTAACGGTACTAGCACTACAAACCCGTAAAAATTAACAGTAATGCAGTGCTAGAAAAACACGAAGGGTTTCCTAACCCCTCCCCTATTTTTTATGCCATATCCATGATCTGGTCCAGGGCATTCCCGGCCGGAACCATCGGATAGACATTTGCTTCTCCGGAAACAAGGCATTGCACGACCACGGGGCCTTTATGAGCCAGCGCTTTTTTGATCGCCGGAATTACTTCTTTCTCTTGCGAGACTCGAAGCGCAAGGATCCCGTAAGCGCCCACTAATTTCACAAAATCAGGATTGGTAGGACCGATCACAGAACCCGAATAGCGCCGTTTGTAGAAAAGTTCCTGCCATTGGCGCACCATGCCATAATAACCATTATCCAGAATGAATGTCTTGACCGGCACTTTGTTATAAGCCGCGGTTGCGAGCTCCGTCATGGTCATCTGGAACGACCCGTCGCCTTCGATACAAACCACTGTTTCTTTGGGCTTTCCAAGCTGTGCGCCGATCGCGGCGGGAAAACCATACCCCATGGTTCCAAGCCCTCCGGACGTGAGCATGGTGCGTGGCCGGTTGAATTGATACCATTGCGCCGTCCACATTTGGTGCTGTCCCACACCGGTCACCACAATCGCCCGGTGCTTCGTCAGCTCTCCGATCTTTTTAATTACGTACGCAGGATGGATCTTCTGCCCCGTGTTCTCATATTTCATCGGATGCTTTTGCTTCCAAGCCGCGATCCGAGCGAGCCATTCTTTCATATCCGAACGCTTGTCCGGAATAAGCGCGCTCAATTTTCCGATCGCCTGTTTTACGTCGCTCACCAAAGGCACATGCACCCGAACGGTCTTTGAGATCGAAGATGGATCAATATCGATGTGGATGATCCTGGCATGCGGCGCGAACTTCGCCACGTTACCGGTCACGCGATCGTCAAAGCGCGCGCCGACCCCGATCAAAACATCGGAATTCTGCACCGCGTAATTCGCAAAATGAGTGCCATGCATCCCGAGCATCCTCAGCGAAGATTCATGTGTTTCCGGAAAGATCCCAAGCCCCAGGATCGTCGTCGTAATGGGGATCCCCGTCTTTTCCACGAACTTGCGGATCTCTTTTTCGGCTCCCGAAATGATCGCCCCGCCCCCCACATACAACACGGGCCGTTTGCTTCCGCGGATCAGTTCGGCAGCCTTCAGCATCTGTTCTTCCACCCCGGGACATTCCACGTCCGGTTGATAGCTCCGGATAAAAACATCTTTCGGCCATATAAACTCCGTTTTAGTCCGACTGATATCCACCGGAAAATCGATTAACACCGGACCGGGTTTTCCGGTCGTAGCGATATAGAATGCTTCACGCACGATCCTCGCAATGTCCCGAACATCCTTGATCAGAAAATTATGTTTCGTGATAGGACGCGTGATCCCGATGATGTCCACTTCCTGGAACGCATCGCTCCCGATCGCATTCGTGGTCACCTGACCGGTGATGCAGACCAGAGGCACGGAATCCATATAAGCGGTTGCCAAACCGGTGACAGTGTTCGTGGCTGCGGGTCCCGAAGTCACTAAACAAACGCCAGGACGTCCCGTCGCGCGAGCGTACCCATCCGCCATATGCGTCGCGCCCTGCTCATGCTTCGTCAAGATCAGTTTGATCTTGGAATCATAGAGCACATCGTAAGTAGGCAGAATGACCCCGCCTGGAAGGCCAAAAATGTGCCTCACATTTTCTTTTTCAAGACACTTGATCAAAATTTGAGCGCCTGTAAGTTTCATGATCTGTTTTCCGTTATGAGCCCTAGCCATCACTTTATTTGATCAGAATCGGAGAGAAGGTCAAATTGCGAAGAAGTTTTTCACGCCTTTTTTGAATTTTCCCTTCCAGGTCTTTTGTCCCTGAGCTACAGAAGCCTTCCAACTTTGCCCTGTGGATTCCATCCAATCAAAAATTGATTTTTTAAATTCCAGGTCATTAAGTTCCTCATCGCTCTTGTAATCCACGAGATGGAGCGGATAACCCTTTTTTTGAAGTTCGTCGAACCAACCCTGGTTCCGAGACCGGGCTTCTCCATTCGCTTTCAGTGCGATGTAAAAGGGGACCTGGTCTGCCGCATCCGTGCGAAGCCGGATTAGTTGAGAAAAAGGTCCGTCCCACGCTTGGCCCAACAAAGCCACTGCCGCAAATTCCTTGGGATACTTAATCGCCATATAAGCCGCGTAATGGGCCCCCAAATCTTTTCCGACAAGATAGATGCGCTTTTTACTTATGGGAAAGCGTTCCACCATATCTCTTTTTACTGTCAGGAGCCACTCGTCCAGCCTATAAGGCGTATCCCCCTCTTTCGGCCAGAAAACAAAAGGGGCTAAAATAAAAAGGCCCTTTCTTTGAGCAAGCCCTGTCAAATACTCGATCTGTTCTTCCGCTTTCGCGTCTTGGGCCGGTGTGATCATGATCATCGCATAGGTCCTGTCGGTCCTGTAATCCTTCGGAGCGAAAAAAAAGACGGGATATTTGTAACCGCTGATCTCCACAAGTCCGGAAGGGTTTGAAGTTGTGAAGACCTGGTTTTGCGGCATATCTTGAGAAACAAGTTTTGGCGCCTCCGGCGAGGGCTGAACCCGTCCAGGCGTTTGAGACCCTTCCGCTGTGGTCGCTGATGGGACTGCTCGGACTGGCGGAACAATCGCTTGCACAGGTTGCGCTCCCTCGGGAACTTGTTGGACCAAAGAGGCCCCTTCGACAACTCGGGCTTCCCCGAGCACCGGTAAAGTTTCATCATAGTTCGCCGCGGCTTTTTTTTCTTCAACCGTTTCAGCATAAGCGGTTATGCCGAACGCGACGAAAAAAGCACTTAAAAAAAGAAATAAAACGCTCATGCGACAGTTTTCCATTGGACCCTTGATCCCGTGGGGACTTAAATTGATGTAACTTGCTGCAACGAAAGAGGTTATTATTATATGGATAACCCCTGGCTTGTCAACGCGACTGAAATGGTCCAAAAAACATACCTTTTTGAAAAAACCGCATACTTCTCTTGAGAATCAGGTCAAGTGACAGGCCGAGGAGTTCTTTTCTTGGAAGCCTTAGGCGCGGCATCAGCCAAGGAAGTCGCTACCGACATGGGAGACATTCGGGCCTTTTCAGAAGCAGATTGTTTGGAAACGGAATTGCTTTGGCTATCAGAAGTTGCGGGAATCCCTGAAGACGCTTGAGGAAGATTGGAAGGATTTTTCTTTGTGATGAGCTCGTAGACGATTTCACCTGGTTTTACGAACCCAAGTTCTTCCCGGATCACTTTTTCGAGATAGGCCACATCGGTCTGGAGAAGATGGCGTTCATCCGCAAGGCTCTTGATCTGCGCATCAATCTCCAGGATCTTTTGGTTCAGGCGATCTTCCTCCGACTTCAGTTCCCGGTAGCGTGTGATCGAAGGCAGATAAATCCAGCACAGGACCAAAACGATCGCGAGTACGATCGCTAAAATAACAAAGAATTTCTTCAGCATCGAGCCGCGAGTTTCGGCCCCGCATACACCGCCCTCGAACCCAGGGACTCTTCGATCCTAAGTAAACGGTTGTATTTGCAGATGCGGTCCGTGCGAGAGGTCGATCCGGTCTTGATCTGCCCGGTGCTTAAAGCGACCGCGAGGTCCGCGATCGTCGTATCCTCGGTCTCACCGCTCCGGTGACTCATGACCGCCGTATAGTTATTTTTATGGGCTAAACGAACCGCTGCGATGGTCTCGGACAGGGTGCCGATTTGATTGACCTTGATCAGGATCGAGTTTGCACTCCCTTCCTGGATGCCGCGCTCGAGGCGCTTTGTGTTTGTCACAAAGAGATCATCCCCCACGATCTGTATCTTTTTTCCGAGCCTTTCATTGAGCTTCTTCCAACCGTCCCAATCATCTTCCGAAAGACCATCTTCAATGGAAAAGATCGGATATTTTTCACAAAGCGCGGCATAGAACTCTATCATTTCTTCGGCCGTTTTCACGGGTTGCCCTTCCGCACAAAGAACATACTTGCCGGGATTCGTGTTACCGCCAAACTTGTCTTTACCGTAAAAGCTCGAACTCGCCGGGTCGAGTGCGATCTTCACGTCCTTACCCGCCTGATATCCGGCTTTTGCGATCGCGTCCATGATGACGTCCAAAGCTTCATTGTTGGAAGTAAGGTTGGGCGCAAATCCACCCTCGTCGCCAACAGCCGTAGAGAGCTTCTTATCGTGCAAGATCTTTTTGAGATGGTGGAAGACCTCGGCGCCCATTCGAAGCGCGTCCTTGAAAGTCCCGGCGCCAAAGGGCATGATCATGAATTCTTGTAGGTCGACGTTATTATCCGCGTGCACGCCTCCGTTAATAATATTCATCATGGGAACCGGAAGAAGGTTGGCGGATTCGCCGCCGAGATACTGAAAGAGCGGAATGCCGCGAGAACTCGAGACCGCGCGGGCACAAGCGAGTGAAACTCCCAGAATAGCATTCGCTCCCAGCCGAGATTTGTTTGGTGTCCCGTCCAGAACGATCATGAACCGGTCGATCTCTTCCTGTTGGGCCGCGTCTTTCCCTTTGAGCGCTTTCTGGATCTCGGTATTCACGTTCTCCACAGCCTTGAGCACGCCCTTGCCGAGATAGCGGGCTTTATCCCCATCACGGAGTTCTACGGCCTCATGCTCGCCTGTCGAAGCGCCGCTCGGCACTGCCGCGCGGCCGACGATACCGTCCCGGAGTTTCACGTCTACTTCCACGGTGGGATTCCCGCGAGAATCCAAGATTTCACGCGCTAAGATTTTTTCGATAATAGCTCGGGTCATTTGAAAACTCCTTTTTGATGGTTTAAGAGAATGCCAGGTAAGAAAAACACTTGAGTCTAGCTATGATTATAACAAATCCTCAGGGGGTGTCCAGCACCACGGGCATTGAAACCCGTTCATGTCATTCATTTTCCAGACAATACGAGATTTAAGGCCTGGGGGTAAATTTCGTATTCGAGGTTATGGATGCGGGCTTCCAATGTCTCAAGCGTATCGTTGGGAAGAACCGGGACTTTGCTCTGGAGGATAACGGGGCCAGTGTCCACCCCCGCATCGACAAAGTGAACCGTCACGCCGGTCTCCTTCACTTTCGCAGCCCAGGCGTCCTTGATCGCGTGAGCCCCCGGAAATGCCGGCAAAAGCGCGGGATGAATATTAATAAGCCGGCCATGGTATTTTTTTACGAATCCTTCGGTCAAGATGCGCATGAACCCGGCCAGCACGATGATGTCGACCTTGTGTTTTTCAAGACATTCGCTCAGAGCCTGATCAAAAGCCGTCCGGTCCGCGTATGCCTTATGATCGATCACAACTGTTTTCACCCCAAGCATGGCCGCCTTCTCGAGCGCCTTCACGCCGGGCTTGTTCGAGATCACGACTGCGGCTTCGGCATGGATCTCCCCCGCCCGGATTTTCTTGATTAGATTCTCGGCGTTGGTTCCACTGCCGGATACTAAGAAAGCAATGCGTTTCATATTTGCTTTTCGCGCAACGCATAAAGCGCAACGTACAACGTGTTTTGACCACTTTTACGTTGAGCGTTGATCGTTGAGCGTTGAGCTATCTCCTTTTTTCGGCAAAACTTGCTTTCGTCCTTTCCCAGAAACTAATACCACCATCTCGCCTTTGCGGGGCTCTTGCGTCATGTCCCGGATGAGTTCGGATAGGTTGCCGCGCAAGATCTCTTCGAATTTTTTCGTAAGTTCGCGCGCAACCGCAGCTTCTCGGTCTCCAAGGATCTCCCTCGCATCCTGGAGCATTTTCACGATCCTGAAGGGAGACTCAAAAAAAATGAGCGTTTCTTCCCGTTCTGTGAGCACCCGGAGCTCATGCCTGCGCCGTTCACCCTTATTGGAGAGAAAACCCAAAAAACTAAAACTGTCCGTCGGAAGGCCGCTTAAAACAAGCGCCGTTGTGATTGCCGACGGCCCCGGCAGTACTTCCAGCGGCAGCTGCTCCGCAAGCGCCGCGTGAACGACCTGGAACCCCGGATCGGATACCAGCGGCATCCCACTATCTGAAACCAGTGCGAGACGCTTCCCTTCTTTTAGAAGCGCAACCACCTCCGCTGTCTTCTGCGGAGTGCTATGATCATGATAGCTGAGCAGCTGCTTCGCGATCCCGTAATGCCGGAGAAGTTTCTGCGTCTGCCGCGTGTCCTCACAGACGATGATGTCCGCCTGTTTCAAGGCCTCAAGCGCCCTGAACGTAATGTCTGAAAGATTACCGATCGGCGTCGGAACAAGGGTCAACATAGCCGATCAACAATTCCGCCCAAGGGCATAATCCGCAAGCTGTTCGAGACTTGTCCTGAAAATAGACGGCGGGAAAACCTCGAGTTCGCGTTTGGCCATGTCCATGAACCCTTTTGCCTTGGCAAGTGCATAATCCAGGGCTCCGTTTTTTTCAAAGGTCTCCCGAAGCATGGAAAAACGTCTTTTGTGGCTTCGGGAATAAAGAATGCGAACGACTTTGTCCCGCTCTCCCGACGCAAGGCAATGGATCACGGGAAGCGTGTAGACCCCTTCTTCCAGGTCCGATCCGAGAGTTTTGCCGAATTTGCTCTCTTCACCTGAAAAATCCAGATAGTCGTCCGTGATCTGGAACGCCATTCCGAAAAATTCCCCGAACCGGCCGAGGACCTCTGCTTTCTCAGGTTCAATCCCCCAAATAAGCGCTCCCGTCTGAAGGGCGCACGCAAGAAACGATGCCGTTTTTTTTCGGATGATCTCGAGATGAATTTTTTCGGTCATGTTGATGTTCTTCTTTTCACTGATCTCCTGAATTTCTCCTTCACAGATCTCGCCGGCAGTCCGGAGAAAAAGCGGGATGATCCGGTCATTGCCATAACGAAAGATCGTCACAATGGCGCGATCATGAAAGTAATCCCCCGCGAGAACCGCTGCCTGGGATCCTGATTTAATGTGAAGGGCCGAAACCCCTCGTCTTAAGGGCGCAGAATCAATGATGTCGTCATGGATGAGCGTTGCGGCATGGAAGATCTCGGCAGCGGCGGCAAGGTGAAGTTCCGCTGTTTCGTTGCGCTCGTGCAAGATCCCATGTCCTGGCCATAGAGATCTGGCCAGGCCGGCTCCCAAAAAGACGAGGGCGGGGCGCAGGAGCTTCCCGTTCTTTGAAAAAAAATGGTCCACCATTTCTTGCATCTTGAGAATGGGGGTGTTGAGCGTCTCCCGGATAAGCGATGGGACCCGGCTCATGCCGGCTTGCACCGGCGCATAAATCGTCTCGAGATTCAGTGTGGTAGTCATAAGAGAGCGGTATTATAACCCTTATCGTGCAACGCGCAAAGGTCAACGCGCAACGAAAAACTCAGAAACATCACGTTGTGCGTTGCGCGTTGTGCGTTGTGCTGTCTTTCTGCTTTTCCAAAGCCTCCGCAAGAAGGCCGAATTGCTCGAGAGTAAGGGTCTCGCCTCGGATTTTTGAGGAAAAACCGAGTTTTTCGAAAATGCGCTCGAGATCGTCACGCCCATATTGGGGCCCGAAATAATGCGCCAACAACGATAAAAGAGTTTTGCGCCTCTGACTGAACGCGACGCGGATGATCTCCAAGAGAGATTTTTCGCGCCTCGCTTCAAGATCGTCACGATCCCCATGTGGGTCCGTTGGCGCGGACGAATGACCCTGACGGGAAGAAAGGGGAAAATTTGGACGGAACACATACCGCACGACCTGCGATGTTACCTCCGGTGGCGGAAGAAAACACTTCGGCGAAACATCGAAAAGGAATTGCGTTTCCCCGTAGAACCGGCTTGTGACGCTCAATCGTCCATAGTCCTCATCACCCGCTTGCGCGGTAAGCCGCGCGGCCACCTCTTTTTGGAGCATGAGCACGGCACTCGAAAAAACCCTGGCGTGCTCGATCAAATGAAAAAGAATGGGCGTGCTGATGTAGTAAGGAAGATTCCCGATCACTTTCGCCCTGGCGCCGGAACCGGCCCATTCCCGGATCATTTTTGTAGGATCACTTTTTAGAATATCGCCCCGGATCAATTTGAAATGATCGGAATGCTCCGGCCAAAGTTCTCGCGTCAAGATCTCGACGAACTTCTTGTCTGTTTCTACCGCAAGCAAAGAGAACCCGCGCCGCAGGACCTCTTGCGTGACTGCTCCCAATCCAGGTCCGATTTCAAAAACGTATTCGCCGGGTTGAAGATCCAGGGCGTCCACGATTTTGCGGATCGTATTCGGGTCCATCAAGAGATGTTGACCCAAATGGCCACGGATCCGAAGTGCATATTTTTTAAGTAGTTCTATCTGCGTGAGCATTTCGCAAGCACGGCTTTTTCGGCAAGACGGAGCGCCGCAAGCATAGAGGAAGGATCGGCCTTGCCCTGATAGGCAATATCAAAGGCCGTGCCGTGATCCGGAGAGGTGCGGACGTAAGGAAGCCCGAGTGTGACGTTCACGCCATCGTGGAACGCGATCAGCTTGAACGCCGTAAGCGCCTGATCGTGGTACATGCCGATCACCGCATCATACCGGCCATGATACGCGGCATGAAAAAGGAGATCGGCCGAAAAGGGCCCTGAGGCGCCCATGCCTTTGCGGCATGCCGCGCGGACTGCCGGCTCGATCACTTTCGTCTCTTCCTCTCCGAATTCCTTGCCATGCGGATTGAGGGCGCAAACCGCAATCCTGGGTTTTTTGATGCCTTGCCCTTCTTTAAGCATTTCATTCGTCAGACGGATCTTTTCAAGGATGGACTTCTTCGTGAGCAGTCCGCTTACTTTCTTAAGCGGCACGTGAATGGTCGCAAGCGTCGCATTGAGGCGAGGGCTCATGAACATCATGGCAAATCGCCGGATCCTAGCTTTCCCGGCAAGAAATTCCGTGTGGCCGATGAATTTTTTATCCACAAGGCGAATCGCTGTCTTGTTCACTGGCGCAGTCACGATGGCATCGATGATCCCTTGTTTTGCTAAAGACGCCGCTTTTTCGATCGCCAAGAGCGCAAGTCGTCCGTTTTCGCGACAGAGCTTCCCTATTTGAAACTTTTCACCACCCGAAGGTCCCGATGAAATATCGAGAAAATAGATATGCCCGGCGCGAAGAGATTTTGGAAGAATGGAATGCGCGGTTTGAAACGGAAGCCAAAGACCTGTTTTTTGACACAGCGTTTTAAACACTTGCCGGGATCCTATCAGGAGATAGGCCAGGCGCTTGGAGGGTTTTTCCTTTTGGAGGGCCTTCACGAGAATTTCGGGGCCAATGCCGCCCGGATCGCCCATGGTGATTGCGATTACACATGGCTTTTGCTCATTTTTTTTCATAACCGATACCTCTTTACCTATATCACCAAGACCTAAGACCACAGACAACAGACCACGGTAAAAAAACTACCCCTTACCTTAGCCCTCTCCGCACGGGAGAGGATTGGGTGAGGGAGTCTTCAGTCTGTAGTCTGACGTCTATTTTATGGAAATATAGGCCGCCTTTTTGACTTCTTCCATCCAGTCGCGGAACCTCACGTTGCTTTTTTCCTGAAAGAGATATCCTGCGATTTGATCTTTCGCTTCTTCAAAAGTCCGGATCTTTTCAGGCTCTTTCGCTTCGACGCGAAAGATATGGTACCCGATGGGAGTTTCTACAACCCCGGTAATCTTTCCCACGGGAGTTTTAAAGATCGCCTCATCCACGGATTCGATCATGGCGCCGCGCTCGATCCATTCTCCTGGACCTTCCTCTTTGGCATGGCTGTCCTCGGAAAAATCCTTTACGGCTTGGTCAAAATTACGGTTGAGTCGGATCCTTTGGGCCAAAAGCTCGATCCGCTGCTTTGCTGCTTCATCCGTCAAGCCTTTCGTGCGGGCTTCTTCACTTTTCTTGATCGTGAGCGACTTGACCTGGACACGTTCCTTGCTCTTGAACTTGTCGGGATTGTTCCTGAAAAAATCTTCTATCTCGGCAGGAGATACGATCACCTTGGAACGAATCTCACGGTCCTGGAGCTGACGGACCATCGCCTGCTTCTTGAGCCGCTCGCGCAGGGCTTTCATCGTAAGACCCTCCCGTTCAAGCATCTCTTCCAACTCCCCCGGTTTTTCCATCTTAGCCTTAAACTCCTGGAACTCTTTCTCCACGTCTTCATCCTTGATCTCGATCCCCATCAAGACCGCCTCTTGGTACACAAGCTTGTCCTCGATCATCTGGCTCAGGATCTTTTGGCGAACCTCGTCGATCGCTTTCACCAATTCCGCGCCGCTGTATTCCTTGCTGTATTGTTCATAGATCGGCCGGAGGAAAGTGTCCAGTTCGGCTTGGGTGATGACCTCGTCATTGACCACAGCCACCACGCGGTCCAGTAGTTCCTGCTCCACGGCGTGGGCAAAAGGAATGCCTAGAACGAGAAATATTATGGGGATCAAAAAAAGACGTTTCATGGAGGGGTATTATACAACAATTCAGACTTGAGACTACAGACTTCAGACCATAAAAAACCGCTCGTTTTGGTCTATCGTCTGTTGTCTGCGGTCTGTGGTCTGTTTTTGCTCTGCCACGGCTTTTTTGAGCATACGGCAATAAAGATCAAAACCCACAGCCTGAATGAACCCGCTTTGTTCATGTCCAAGCAGATTCCCGGCGCCGCGGATCTCAAGATCTTCCATCGCGATCTTGAAACCCGACCCGAGTTGGGTGAATTTTTCGATGGCGTGAAGCCTTTTTTGAGCGTCCTGTGTCATGACCCAATTTTTCGGGATCAGAAAATAAGCATAGGCTTGCCGCTTTTCTTTGAAACGCCCTACACGCCCTCGCAGTTGATAAAGATCCGCAAGCCCGAAGCAATCGGCCCGGTCCACAAGAAGCGTATTGACGTTCGGAATATCGATCCCGGATTCCACGATACAGGTCGAAATAAGGCAATCGATCTCGCCCCTCAGGAATTTTTTCATGACGGTTTCAAGCCTGTCGACCGGCATCTGCCCGTGCATGACCCCGAACCGGACGCCGGGCAGAATTTCTTGCATCCGCTTATAGACCCGTTCGATCGATTGCACACGGTTGTGCACAAAATAGACCTGCCCTTTGCGCGCAAGTTCCCGCTCGATCGCCTGCTTGATAATGGTTTCATGATATTCCATGACAAAGGTCTCGATCGGTATCCGGTTTTGAGGCGGCGTATCGATGACCGACATATTGCGCACGCCGAGGAGCGCCATATGGAGCGTTCTCGGGATGGGCGTGGCCGTAAGCGTCAGGACGTCCACTTGCGTACGCATTTGTTTCAGCTTTTCCTTGTGCCGCACCCCGAAGCGCTGTTCCTCGTCGATCATGACGAGCCCGAGATCTTTGAACCGGATATCCTTGGAAAGCAGGCGGTGGGTGCCGATCACAACGTCCGTTGCGCCTTCCTGGAGGGACCTGACGATCACCTTTTGTTCTTTCGGGGATTGAAATCGGGAGAGAAGCTCGACTGTGACCGGAAAATTTTTCGCGCGCTCCTTTAGTAAAACATAATGCTGTTCGGCAAGGATCGTGGTCGGCACCAAAAACGCCACTTGTTTGCCTCCCATGACCGCTTTGAATGCCGCACGCATCGCGACCTCGGTCTTCCCGTAGCCCACGTCCCCGCAAAGCAGGCGGTCCATCGGTCCCGTGGATTCCATATCCCGTTTTACTTCTTCGATCGCGCGCTTCTGTCCGGGCGTTTCTTCAAAAGGAAATTCTTTTTCGAATTCTTTCTGCCATGGCGTGTCCTTCGGGAAGGCCAGCCCTTGCGAAAGACTGCGCTTGGCCTGGATCTCAAGAAGGTCTTTGGCGACCTTGTGGAGCGCCGTCCGTGTCCGGTGCTTGATCCGCTCCCATTCCTGAGTGTTGAGCCGGGTCAGTTTCGGCCCGACGCCGGAGCCGCCGATGTAACGCTCCACGGGTTCTTCAATGGAAAGGTAAAGGATCTCACGCTCGGCGTATTCGATCGCCATACAGCGGGTGCGGACCCCCTGCATTTGAATGACCTTGGTGCCGAGAAAACGACCGATGCCGTACTTGAGGTGCACCACGAGGTCCCCGCGCTCAAGGTCTTTGGTGCCGGCCACGGGCTCGAAGGTCTCGAGCCGCTCCTCCATGCGCCGGAGTTTTTTCCGGAACATGTCGGAGACCTGAATGAGGAACACCTCTTCAAAGGTCGCCGTGCTTTCGCCCGTGGCGAGCGAGAAATCGCGGATCTGGACGGGCGTATCGCCTTGAAATTGAATGCGGACAGGAAGCCGGTAGGTCACGGGATAGATGTCCACCATCCCGCCGCGTACGGCGAATTCCCCCGGCAGAGCGACATATTCCCGCTTCTGGTATTGGAGCCCCGTAAGAAGCTCCTCAAGCTGCCCGATCCCGATCTCCGCGTTGATCCTAAGCCGTCGGATTTCCACCCCGTTAGATCTCCTGATTATGTAAATCTTTAAATTTAAAAGGAAATTCCATGGACCTTTCTTCCCCGAAAGTCCCCAGCATTGTTTTGGTTAAGAGATCTAACGGGGTCCATAGGGAGGGTATTTTAACACAAAGTGGGCCTATTCATTTTTCAAGAAAAGCGGCTTTCCCGGACGGGAACTACTTAAAAATAGAGGCGTCCTGGATTCAAATATAAAAATAATTGAAATCCAGGACAGCACTGATCTTCAATGAATTTTTATAGAGGATCAGGCGATGCACTTGACGGAGGGTTGCTTTCTCTTATTTTTTATTTGAAGATAGAGGAAATTCGTGTTACCGCGGCTTCGATGTCTTTTTCTGAGGTGGCGTAACTCATGCGGATATGACGAGGACTGCCGAATGGCTCGCAGGGAATGACCGCGACATGGACTTCATCGAGGAGTTTCTTCGCGACTTCAAAGCCGCTCAGGCCCGTTCCCTGAATGTCCACGAAAAGATAGAAAGCTCCGTTCGATCTGAACGGTTTAAAGGATTTCACGGCCTTCAGTTTCTCGATGAAAAGATCGCGGCGTTTCTGGAACACTTCGCACATCTTTTGGGCTTCCGCATCCCCTTGATCCAGGGCGACCACTGCACCGGGCTGCGTGAAAGAAACCGGATTCGACGTCGAGTGGCTCTGAATGCTCTCCACGGCCTTGGCGAGGGTCTTATCCGGAAACGCGGCATATCCCAAACGCCAACCGGTCATTGCATAGGCTTTGCTGTGCCCGTTCACGATCACCGTGCGCTTGGCGATCTCGGGATCCAAAGATGCGATCGAAACGTGTTTGCGGCCGTCAAAAACAAGTTTTTCATAGATCTCGTCGCTTAACACGGTCACGTTCGGGAACTTCTTAAGCGCCGCACAAAGCGCCGAGAGTTCTTCCCGGGAATAAACGGCCCCGGTGGGATTCGACGGCGAATTCAGAATGAGGATCTTGGAACGCGGCGTGAGCGCTTTTGCGAGCACTTCGGGTGTGATCTTGAAATCCGTTTTTTCCGTCGACGGGAGAAAAACACTCGCACCGCCGAGGACGGTCACCATTTCGGGATAACTCAACCAATAGGGCACGGGAATAAGCACTTCATCGCCCGGGTTCAAAAGGGCAAAAAGCACATTAAAGATCACATGCTTGGCACCACAACCGACCACGATCTGATCGGGAGTAAAATCAAGGCCCTGATCACGCTTCAGTTTGCGGCAAATGGCCTGGCGAAGTTCGACGGTTCCTGGAACGGGGGTATATTTGGTATTCCCTTTGTTGAGGGATTCGATACAGGCGTTTTTGATAAAGGCCGGTGTATCAAAATCTGGTTCGCCGGCGCTCAAGGAGATCACATCGATCCCCTGCGCTTTCATCGCCTTCGCCTTGGCGGCTATTTCAAGTGTCACTGAGGGTTTTACCGCGAGAACTCTGCTTGAAAGTTCCATGCTTGCCCCGTTAGAGATAGGGAACGCTTTAAAAGCGTTCCCGTTTGTTGTTTTGAAATCCTACATCAAACCTTTTATCCTGCTTCCCGAAAAAGACCCGCAAAAATATTTCCTCGCTGATCTCTAACGGGGTTAATATTCGTCGCCTTTGAAGAATTTCCGGAGCTTCCCAAGAAAACCGCCCTTTTTCTCCGAGTCCTTCTTCTCTGCCTGTTTCGTGACTTCAGACTCTTTTTTCGTATCTGCGGCCTTAGGAGACTCCTTGGCCGGCGCCTTCTCAGCGGGTTTTGCTACTTTCTTTTTCTTGGCTTTTTTGGCAGGAGCTTCAAAAACCGCGGTCCATTCCAAAAGAGCCATTTGAGCGCCATCTCCGGCACGATATCCCAGCCGAAGCACGCGGGTATAGCCACCCTCGCGATCCTTAAAAAGCGGAGCGATCTGGGTCATCAAAATACGCGCGATCTCCGGGTCCCGGACCTTGGAGATCAAAAGCCGGCGAGCATGAAGCCCCTCGCGCTTCGCGATCGTGACCATCTTATCCGCGAACGCGCTGGTCTCTTTGGCTTTGGCATGCGTTGTTTCGATCCGTTTTTTTAAGACGAGCGCCCGCACGAGATTCCTGAGCTTCGCCGTGCGGTGAGCGGTGACAACCCCTAATGTCCTTCTGCGACGTTGATGGCGCATGATAGATCCTTATGATTCTTTCAGGGCTGCATGCGACGCGCCCCTGTTCAACGAAGGGTCCTCGATGTTCATTCCGAGATGAAGGTTCATCCCGACCAAGATCGCATTAATCTCGTTAAGGGATTTTTTTCCGAAGTTTTTGTATTTGAGCATCTGTCCTTCCGTCTTTTGAATAAGCTCCCCGATCGTTTTGATATTGGCGGCCTCGAGGCAGTTGGCACTGCGAACAGAAAGCTCCAACTCGCTGATCGGTTTGTGGATCATATCCAAAAATTCTTTGTCTTCAACTTCTTCTTCTTCCTCTTCCTCCGGTAATTCGCCGTAGTTGACGAAGACATCGAGATGCCGTTGGAGAATGTTCGACGCATAAAGAAGCGCTTCTTCCGGGCCCATAGCACCGTTCGTCCACACTTCCAGGACCAGACGGTCATAATCGGTCACTTGTCCTACGCGGGTGTCTTCCACATAGAAATTCACCTTGGTCACGGGAGAAAAGCACGAATCGACCGTCACCACACCAATGGAGGAATCTTCCTGCTTGTTTTTCTCGGCAGGAACATAACCACGGCCACGGCCCACTTCCATCTCCATCTTGAAGTTGTGGGATTTGCTCAGGGTGCAAAGCACGAGTTCGGGATTCACGATCTCAACCGTCTCATCCGCTTGAATATCGCCGGCCTTGACCGGGCCTTGTTTCTTGATGTCGATATAGATCTTCTTCGGACCTTTGCCATGATAACGGAGCACGATCTTCTTGACGTTCATCACGATCTGAGCGCCGTCCTCAACCACGCCTTCGACCGCTGAGAATTCATGCAACATCCCGTCGATCTTGATGCTGGTCACCGCAGCGCCATCGATCGAGGAGATGAGTACGCGCCTGAGCGCATTTCCGATCGTGGTGCCATAACCCCGTTCGAACGGTTCGGCAATGAACTTGCCATAATTGGGCGTCAGCGATCCTTGTTCTGCTTCGAGGCGCTTCGGCATTTCAAACGTTTTCCAACGAATACCCATGGTGTTTCCTCCTTATGCGATCCGATATAAAAAACTTTTCAAGAAAAGAATCTGTTCCCTACTTCGAATACAATTCCACGATAAGAGCTTCTTCAACAGGGATTCCCGCATCCGCTTTTGTGGGAAGCCTCGTGATCTCTCCGATCAATTTTTCACGATCAAGCGCAAGCCATTCAGGAGCATTCAAATCCTTCCACTTCTCCATGCTTGCCTGCACTCTCTTGATCTGCGGCTCCTTCTGCTTCACACTGATCTTGTCTCCGACTTTGCAAACATAGGAAGGAATATCGACCTTCCGGCCGTTGACGGTGATGTGCCCGTGTCCGACCATTTGACGCGCTTCCCTGCGGGAACCGGAAAAGAGAAGACGGAATACCACGTTATCCAAACGCCGCTCGTGAAGCTGGATCAACATTTCACCCGTCACGCCTTTCATCTGGACTGCACGCGCGAAAAACACCCGAAACTGACGCTCGGTGACTCCGTAGATCCTTTTCATTTTTTGTTTTTCACGCAATTGCACGCCATAGTCGGAAATTTTTTGACGGGAAAGACCATGCTGCCCGGGCGGTTTTGATAAACGTTTATCATGCTTTTCATCGGTCGTACGTCGACCCTTAAGACCGAGGTTCACCCCCTCGCGACGGTGCAACCGGATCACTGGACCGCGATATCTCCCCATAATTAAACTCTCCTCTTCTTCGGCGGACGGCAGCCATTATGCGGCACCGGTGTAATATCATGGATCGCGCTGATTACAAGTCCTGCGGCCTGAAGCGCACGGATCGCTGATTCGCGGCCCGCGCCGGGGCCTTTGATGTAAACTTCTACTTCTTTCATTCCGTATTCCATGGATTTTTTGGCGGCCTTCTCAGCAGCCATCTGTGCCGCAAAAGGCGTCGACTTCTTCGAACCCTTAAAACCCGCCGAGCCCGAAGATTCCCAGCAAACACAGTTGCCGCCGGCATCCGTGATCGTGATAATCGTATTATTGAAACTTGCCGCGATGTGTGCTACGCCGCGGACGATGTGTTTGATCTTCTTCTTTTTTGCCATAGAATTCCTTTATCTCGGTGATAAGCTCAGATTATTTAGGTGCGGGCGCCCCTTTAGCAAGTCCGCCCACGGTTTTACGTTTGCCTTTACGGGTGCGTGCATTCGTATGCGTTCTCTGCCCGCGACACGGCAGACCTTTCAAATGCCTCGACCCGCGATAGCAGCGGATATCCATCAGACGCTTGATGTTCATCTGGATCTCACGCCGAAGATCCCCTTCCACTTTCGTGGTCCGCTGAATAATTCCCGTAAGGGCAGAAACTTCAGCTTCGGTCAGGTCCTTGGCGCGTTTCGCCGGATCGACCTTAGCTTCCAACAAAATCTTTTTTGAAAGCGTTTTTCCGACCCCGTACAAATAGGTCAACGCTACATCCACTCTTTTTTCTCTCGGGATATCCACCCCAATGATACGTGGCATACTCTGGATCCTTTCTTAAAAAATCAATTAACCTTGTCGCTGCTTGTGCTTCGGATTACTGCAGATCACATACACGTAGCCTTTGCGACGTACGATCTTGCAATTCTCGCAGATTTTTCGAACTGAACTTCGAACTTTCATTTTTTCACCTCAGAGAATTCATTTAACTCGAAAAGTAATTCTTCCCCGCGTCAGATCGTATGGAGAAAGCTCCATCTTCACTTTGTCCCCCGGAAGAATGCGGATGTAATGCATCCTCATCTTACCGGAGATGTGCGCCAGCACCTTATGCCCGTTCTCAAGCTCAACGCGGAACATTGCATTGGGCAAAGGCTCGATCACGGTTCCTTCTACTTCGATCGCATCTTCTTTCGGCATCGTCTAGTCCCAATTCTTATCAATTTCAGAGAATCTGAAATTGGGGCAACCCTTGTCAACCATTTAAGAAAAGAATCACAGGCAAGGGTAGAGAGCCTCGTCGCCTGTTAAATTCATAAGTCCACTTTCCGTAAAAACAACCGTATCTTCGTAATGACTGGCGTTCTTACGATCTTTTGTGACTACCGTCCAACCGTCCTCAAGCGTCTCCACTGCATAATGACCTTCCGTCACCATCGGCTCGATCGCAATCACCAATCCCGGTTCGATCTTGGCCCCCCGCCCGGCTTTCCCGTAATTCGGAACCTGCGGATCCTCGTGAAGCTGCCGTCCGATCCCATGTCCGGCGTAATCACGGACCAGTTGAAATCCTCGCTCTTCAACGTATCGCTGGATCGTCTCTGAAATATCCCCGATCCGCCAACCCGATTGATACGCCGCCATCGCTGCGTCAAAGGAGCCCTTCGCGGCACGGATCAACGTCTGTTTTCTCGGATCGGCCACGCCCACCTGCCAGGTCCTTGCCGCATCCGCATAAAACCCGTTCCATTTAACTCCAATATCAAAACTAACAATATCGCCATCTTTCAAACGACGCGCACCTGGGATTCCGTGCACCACGGCCTCATTGATGGAAATACAAGCTGCCTTCGGGAACCCGCGATAACCCTTGAACGCCGGTTCCCCGCCATTTTCAACGATCACCTTTTCTGCCGCGCAATCCAAGGCTTCCGTTGTCACGCCTTCAACGATCATGGGTTTCACGACCGAGAATATTTTTTTCAGGATCTTCCCGGCTTCCAAAATCAGTTGAATTTCACGTTTTGATTTCAACTCGATCATGCAAACCTAGTGGATCTTTTCAAAGAGCTTTTCTAGGACCTTCTGGACCGACGGGGCATCGCCCCCTGCCGGAACATCATGGAGCAGCCCCGTTTTGCGATAGAACTCCACGAGCGGCTTCGTCGACTCGTGATAAACCTTAAGCCTGTGACGGATCGTCTCGGGCTCATCATCCTTGCGGGTCGTTAACTTCTCCCCGTCTACATCGCAAATCCCGTCCTTTTTCGGAGGCATATTGCGAACATGATAGATCTTTCCGCACTTGGGGCAACCCCGCCGGCCCGAAAGCCGGTCGACAAGCACTTCTTCCGGCGCCATAAAATTGATCGCAGCCGTCAATGCGATCTTTTCCTTGGAGAAAAACTTTTCGAGCGCCTCGGCCTGAACAATCGTCCGGGGATACCCATCCAGAATAAAACCCTTGGAACTTTTCAATGCCAAGATCTCATCGAATATCATGTCGTTCACAAGTTCGTCAGAAACAAGTTCGCCGCGTTCTATGACGGCCTTTGCCTGCAACCCGAGCGATGTGCCTTCCTTAACATTCTTCCTTAAAATATCTCCTGCGGCCAACTGCAGCACACCATATTTTTCACAAATCACCTTGGCATGGGTGCCTTTTCCGGCTCCCGGAGGCCCCAAGAAGATCAGATTCATCAACGGCGCCCCTTCAAACGGCCCCGTTTAATGAACCCATCATAATGTCGCATCACCAGCTGAGACTCGATGGATTTCATCACATCCAGCACCACGCCGACAATGATAAGAAGCCCGGTGCCGCCGAAAAAACTCGCGATCAGGAACGGGATATTCAACACATGCGGTGACGAGACGATCTTTGGAAAAAGTGCGATCAAAGCCAGGATCAAGGCTCCCGCCGTCGCGATCCTCGTCATCAGATAATCTAGATATTCCGCCGTGTTTTTTCCCGGTCGGATCCCCGGCACGAAACCGCCATATTTCTGGAGATTGTCGCTTACTTCGATCGGGTTAAATGTGATGGCCGTATAAAAAAAAGTAAAAAATATGATCAAAATGGCATCCAGGGCCATATAGCCCCCGCTTCCGTAACTGATCGCCTGGGCAATCCTTGTGAAAGCTCCGGCATTCGGAAAAAAACCCGCGATCGTAGCCGGAAATAGAATGACCGACTGAGCAAAAATGATCGGGATCACACCCGCCTGGTTCACTTTGAGCGGCAAATACGTGCTCTGCCCGCCGTAAGTCCTGTGCCCCCGGATCTGTTTTGCATACTGGACAGGGATCTTTCGCTGCCCCTGAATGATCAAGATCAGAAAGATCACCGCGCCCACGAAAAGCCCGCACATAACCACAAATTTCCACCATGCAAGTTGCTGACGCGACGGATCGAGCGGCGAAAGCAGGACCCATGTCTGGCGCAATGCTTCCGGCAGGGAGTCGATGATGCCCGCGGTAATGATGACCGACATACCGTTGCCAATACCATAATTATCGATCTGCTCGCCGAGCCACATGATGAATGCTGTGCCTGTAGTCATGGTCAGCATACACATCAAACGGAAACCCCAACCCGGATCCGGCACGATCACCGATCCCCCGAAAGCTGCCGGGTTTTCAAGCCAAAGAGCGATAAAGAATGTCTGCAAGATACTCAGGACGATCGTCCCGTAGCGTGTGTATTGGATGATCTTCTTGCGGCCTTCCTCGCCTTCCTTCGCGAGTTTCTCGAGAGCCGGTATCACCACGGTCAAAAGCTGTAAAATGATCGATGCCGAAATATAAGGCATGATCCCCAACGCGAAGATCGTCGCTTTCTGGAGTGCGCCTCCGGTGAACATCCCCATAAAACCCAGGAGTGATCCGCCGGACATATGCTGCTGGAAAAATCGCGCGAGCGCAACGCCGTCGATCCCGGGTGTCGGCACATAAGTCCCTATTCGATACACGGCGATGATGCCGAGCGTAAATAGGATCTTTTTTCGCAAATCGGGGACTTTTAAGATATTTCCGAACGCTTGTAGCACCAGAACTCCGTTCTTGCACTGTGTTCTATTTAATTTTAAAGGTTCACAGTGCTAGTACCGTGCACCCTTAAAAATTAATCTGACACGGTGCTTGTTATTTATTTTCCGAGCAGAATGGCTTGACCGCCCTTAGACTCGATCTTGATCTTCGCGGAACCGCTGAAAAGATGGGCCTTCACGGTGACGGCTTTCTTAAGCTCCCCGGATCCGAGGATCTTCAATCCGTCACGTAGTTCTTTAATGACATTTTTAGCGAGCAATAATTCCGGCGTGATCTCTTTATCTTCAAGCTTTGCCAACGTCTGAAGATTCACAATCGCATAAACCTTTTTGAACGCACTGCGATTAAAACCCCTCTTCGGAAGACGGCGATAAAGAGGATTCTGTCCGCCTTCAAACCCCGGATTCAAAGTAAAGCCCGAACGGGCCCTCTGTCCTTTGTGCCCCTTGGTCGAGGTTTTCCCATGCCCGGAACCGATCCCGCATCCTAAACGTTTTTTACGCTTTTTATAAGGAGTCTTGTGTCTCATGAGACTTTTTCACCTTCTAAGTCATAACGAACCTTGCGGTCCACAAGCGCGGTCAGCCCGTCAATCGTGGCTTTCAAAACATTAATGGAATTATCGCTGCCAAGGCTCTTCGTTAAAATATCCTTAATCCCGCAGGCCTCGCACGCCGCACGCACCGAACCACCAGCGATGATCCCCGTACCGGGAGAGGCAGGCTTCAAAAGAACTTTCGCCGCACCGTAGCGCCCGATCACCTCGTGAGGGATCGTTGTTCCTTTGAGCGTGACCTTAATGATGTTCTTGCGGGCCGCGACAAGCGCCTTGCGGATCGCATCCGCGACCTCGTTGGCCTTGCCCTGAGAATACCCCAGCTGAGCGGTGCCGTTACCCACCACCACCAACGCGCTGAATGAAAAACGTTTTCCGCCTTTCACGACCTTGGCACAGCGGTTCACCTGAATGACCTTTTCGTAGGTCGTCGAACCATCCGCCGATAGGGTGGGAGTTCGGGAAGACCGCGAGGGGGATTGAGGAGCCCTCGGACCCGCTTTATGCTGTGTTTTCGGCGCTGCAGCTGTTTTTTCCATGCTGAGTGGATTTCCTTTCGGTTTACCTCGTTTTACGAGGTGAACCCCGTTCTACGGGGCAAGCTCTTTAAAATTGAATGCCGTTCTTACGGATCGCTTCAGCTAAGGCCTTCACACGACCATGGTAAAGATACCCGCCGCGATCAAACGATATTTTCCCCACACCTTTTTTCTTAAGCTCCTCGGCGAAAAGTTGCCCCAACTGTTCGGAGATGTGGATCTTTCCCTTCTTGGTGGTTGCTTTCACAATTTTTTTATCCAAAGAAGATAGCGAGGCAAGCGTTTTCTGGGAAATATCATCAATGGCTTGCACGAAAATATTTTTCAGGGAGCGATGTACGACCACCCGCGGCCTCTCGGCCGACCCGATGACCTTTTTTCGGACCCGGCGATGCCTTTGGATCCTTCCCCATTCTTTTTCCTGGACCATAAATTCTAAACTCCCCTAACTGACCGTTTTACCCTGTTTGCGACGCACATGCTCGTCAAGGTAGCGGATACCCTTCCCCTTGTACGGTTCGGGCTTCATAAAACTGCGGATCTCGGCGGCCGTCTGCCCAACACGTTGCTTGTCGGCCCCTGCAATGATGATCGAGGTCGGCTTCGGACATTTAATCTCCACATCCTTACCAAACGGATAATCGATCGGGTGCGTGAATCCGAGTGACAGAGTCAACACGCTATCCTTCACGGAAGCCTTCATGCCAACACCCACGATCTCGAGCTCCTTTGCATAGCCTTGCGTCACACCCGTCACCATATTCTGGATCAAACTGCGCGTCAGACCATGGAGCGCACGATCCGTACGGATATCCGTGGGACGGGTAACCTTGACCTCCGCCCCTTCGACCTTGACCGTGATACGAGGATGAACGCTCAAAGTAAGTTCACCCTTAGGCCCTTGGACTTTCAAGACCGTACCCTGGACCGCAACTTTCACTTTTTCAGGGATCGTAACTGGCTTTCTTCCAATGCGTGACATAATTCCCTTTGATTATCCGCTTAATGGATTATTACCAAACCGTGCAAAGAATTTCACCGCCGGCCTTGGCCTCACGGGCCTGCCGTCCGGTTAAAACGCCCTTGGGAGTTGAAAGGATCGCTACTCCGAATCCCCCGAGAACCTTGGGGATCTCCTGATATCCGACATAGCGGCGTAACCCCGGCGTGGAGACGCGCTTCAGCCCCTGGATCGCCGCTTTCTTGCCCCCAGAGAGATATTTCAGATGGATGCGCACAAAATTTTTGTTCCCATCATTGAACGGTTTTACGTTCTCGATGAAACCCTCTTTCTTCAAAAGTTCCGCGATCCGTACCGTGATCACAGAAGCCGGGGCGGTCAATTTCTCCTTATGCGCCTTCGAGGCGTTCCGGATGGACGTTAAAAAATCTCCGATAAAATCATAGCGCGACATGAAAACATTTCCTCCTGATTACCAGCTGGATTTGACCACGCCCGGAAGCATGCCCGTGTTGGCCAACTCCCGGAAACAGATGCGGCAGATAGAGAATTTCCGGATATAGCCGCGCGGACGTCCGCACCGCTGGCAGCGGTTGTATTTTCTGACCTTGAATTTCGGTTCCAATCTCTGCTTAACGATCAAACAAGTTTTTGCCATTTGAAATCCCTTATTTCCTGAAAGGAAAGCCCAAAAGCTCCAGGAGCCGCTTTCCCTCTTTGCTGTTCTCGGCCGTGGTCACAAACGTGATGTCCATGCCTTGGGTCTTTTTCATCTTATCAAATTCCACTTCCGCGAAGATCGTCTGCTCGGTGAGCCCAATCGTGAAATTCCCGCGTTGGTCGAAGCTTTTATCCAAAAATCCGCGGAAGTCACGGATACGCGGCATGGCAAAGTTAAAAAGACGGTCCATGAATTCGTACATGCGGCTCTTCCGGAGCGTCACTTTCAATCCGATCGGCGACCCTTGGCGAAGTTTAAAAGCCGAAATGGACTTCTTCGCGCGCGTCACCACCGGTCTTTGTCCGACGATACGCGAAAGCTCGATCGCGAGCTGATCCAAGATCTTAATATCCTCCTGGCCTTCTTTCACGCCCATATTGACCACGATCTTCTCCACCCGCGGCGCCTGCATGGGGTTCTTATAGCCGAACTCCTCGAGAAGTGTCGGCACGACCTCCGTGCGGTATTTCTCAAGTAGTCTTGGGGCTACGGTGACTTTTTGATTCATGATATTTATAAAACCTCGCCTGATGCTTTAACCATACGGTGCTTGGTCCCATCCGCGAGGATGGAATACCCCACGCGGGAAGGCTTGCCGCTACGCGGACAAATAAGCTTGACGTTCGAAACATGGAGCTTCCCTTCCATCTTCGTGATCCCACCCTTCGGATTTTCCTGGCTCTTGCGTAGATAGCACGTCCGATAATTGATCTTTTCGATCAAAAGCTTCCCCTCTTTCGGGAATGCGCGCATCACGCGCCCTTTTTTCCCGCTGTCTTTCCCCTTGGTCACCATCACTTCATCGCCTTTACGTATCTTCATAACTTAAACGACCTCCGGCGCGAGCGAGATGATCTTGGAGAAATCACAATCACGGAGCTCACGGGCCACGGGGCCAAAAATGCGCGTCCCGCGCGGGTTCTTCTGATTATCGATCAACACAATGGCATTTGACGAAAATTTCACGGAAGAGCCGTCCTTGCGCCGGATCGGGGATTTTGTCCTCACGACCACCGCCCTCACGACCTCTCCTTTTTTGACCGCCCCGCTCGGAAGCGCTTCCTTCACGGACGCGGTAATAATATCTCCCACTTCAGCGGAACGCTTGCTGTGACGGCCGATCACACCAATCATGGCCGCTTTTTTTGCGCCGCTATTATCGGCGATCTCGAGAACGCTTCGCATCTGGATCATGACGGCAGCACCTTCACGAGACGCCAACGTTTGGTCTTGGAAAGCGGCCGGGTCTCGACGATCTGGACGCGGCTCCCTTCTTTGGCCTCGTTCTTCTCATCATGCGCGAAATATTTGACGTGCCGCTTGATGATCTTCTTGAATTTAGAATGCTTTAACAGGCGGGTGACAAGCACCGTGATGGTCTTGTTCATCTTTGAACTGACGACCACGCCCTCACGAACTCGCTTACTTTGAGCTTCAGGCCCGTTCTCGGTCATGACTTTTTCTCGCCTTTCTTCTTTTCGGTGATCACGGTCTTGACGCGTGCGATGTCGCGCTTGGCTTCCTTCAGCGCGGACTGTCGTTCGAGCTTGCCGGTCTTATGCTGGAACCGGAGCTGCATCAAACCCTTTTTCAAAACGTTGACCTTCTCGTTTAATTCCTCAATGCTGAGTTCTTTTAATTCCGTGACTTTCAACATATTAAGTTGCTGCCTCGCGTTTCACGAATTTGGTACGGAACGGGATCTTATGGGCGCAAAGCCTCATGGCTGAACGAGCCATCTCTTCCGGAACACCCCCCATTTCAAAAAGGATCTTGCCGGGCTTAATGACCGCAACGTAATGCGAAGGAGCAGCTTTTCCTTTGCCCATGCGGGTCTCGGCAGGCTTCTTGGAGACCGATTTGTCCGGGAAAACGCGCAACCAGATCTTGCCGCCGCGTTTGACGTGACGCGTCAGAGCTACACGGGCCGCTTCGATCTGGACTCCTGTCAGCCAATGGCAGGCAAGGGCTTTCAGGCCGAACTCTCCGAACGACAAATTACTGCCTCGCGTGGCGATCCCGCGCATCCAACCGCGCTGCTGCTTGCGAAATTTAACCCTCTTAGGCTGTAGGGGCATCGCTCTTATTCTCCTGTGTCCCGCTATGCTGGGACGCTTCCGAAGCAGGCTTGGCCGCTTCCACAACTTCTGTTTTGGGGATCTCTTCTTCAGCGACCTTAAATTTTTTCTCGAGCTCGAGCTTCTGAGCTTCCTGCTCTTTTTTCACGAGCACATCCCCCTTGTAGATCCAGGTCTTGCAACCAATGGTTCCATAGGTGGTAAAGGCTTCGGCAAAACCGTAATCGATATCCGCGCGGAAAGTGCTGAGCGGAACTTTTCCTTCATGATATTTTTCTTCGCGAGCGATCTCCGCGCCGCCGAGACGGCCCTTGCACTGCACTTTGATTCCAAGCGCACCCTTCTGCATCGCAAGCTGGATGGATTTTTTCATTGCGCGCCGGAACCCGATGCGCTTTTCAAGCTGCAGCACGATATTCTCGGCCACAAGTTGCGCGTCGATCTGAGGCATCTTCACTTCCTTGATATCCAGGAACACCTCGTTCTTCGTCAGTGCCGCAAGGTCCTCTTTGATCTTATCGATCTCTTGACCGCGCCGCCCGATAATAACACCGGGCTTGGCCGCGAAAATACGAATACGGCACCGATTCGACGCCCGGTCGATCTCGATCGAAGAAATACCGGCGATCGCCAGCTTTTTCTTCAAATAGGCACGGATCTTGAGGTCCTCCATGAGAATAGTCCCGGCGTCACGCTTAGCGAACCAACGCGCTTTCCAGGGCTTGATGTACCCAAGCCTCAAACCGTAAGGATGAACTTTCTGACCCAAAATAACCTCCCTTATGCCTTCGTTCTTTTATACTGTTCCCAATTAAATTTTAAGGGTTAACAGTATTATGCCGCATACCCTTAAATTTAAATGTGATGCGGCATTAAGCCGCCGCGGCGGTTTTTTTCTTGTTCTTCGCTTTCGCGTCTTCCGGCGATCTTCCGCCCCAAAACTTGATTCCTTCGCGGACTTCCACGGTCAGGTGGGTGGTCCGTTTGAGAATTTTATCCGCACGCCCCATAGAACGGGTCAGAAACCGTTTGAATACCGGCCCCCCATCCGCACGCACGTTCGATACATAAAGACGGTTTTCATTCAATCCCAGATTCTTGGCGTTCGAGATGGCGCTTTTCAAAGTCTTGACCGCCATCTTAGCGCCCTTCTTTTTAAGAAGCATCAGAATCCCGACCGCTTCCTGGGCCGGTTGCCTCCGGATTGTATCGATCACAAGACGCATCTTTCGCGGCGCGATCCTTAAGTGCTTCGTAAGCGCTCTGACGACGCGCGGCGACGGCGCTACATCTACTTTTGATTTTTTTTCGTCCTTGGCCATGATGTTCTTTCAGATCAGGTTGTTGAGCCGGCGGCAAGAGCTTTTGCCTTATCGCCCGAAGCGCTGTGTTTCCTGAACGTTCGTGTCGGAGAGAATTCCCCGACCTTGTGTCCGACCATATTCTCGGTCACGAACACATTAATAAAATTTTTTCCGTTATGGACCGACAGCGTAACGCCGATGAACTCCGGCGTGATCGTCGAGCATCGCGACCAGGTTTTGATGGGACGGCGATCTTTTTTTTGATTCGCTGTTTGGACCTTACCTAAAAGCCTGTCGTCAACGTAGACGCCTTTTTTTGCTGAACGGCTCATTTTCTGCGATCCTTCACGATGTATTTGTTCGATGCTTTATACCGGCTCCGCGTCTTGAAACCCTTGGACTTTTGCCCCGTCGGACTCTGCGGATGATTCCCGCCCTTCGATTTACCTTCACCGCCGCCAAGCGGATGGTCGACAGGGTTGCGCGCAACGCCGCGCGAAACGGGACGCCGCCCAAGCCAGCGAGCCCGGCCGGCTTTCCCGAGAATAATATTTTCATGATCGATATTGGAGCACTGCCCGATCGTTGCGTACGACTTCGCCGGGACAAGCCTCACTTCCCCGGAGGGAAGCTTGATATGCGCCATATCATTTTCTTTTGCGAGGATCTGCGCCACCACACCGCCAGCACGCGCCAGCTTGCCTCCCAAACCGGGACGGAGCTCGATGTTGTGGATCATGGAACCTTCCGGGATCTTCTCAAGCGGCAGATGATTCCCGATTTTCACTTCCACATCCGGCCCACTCACCACTTTTTCACCGACTTTGAGACCGTCCGGACAAAGAATGTAACTCTTGAGCCCGTCCGCGTACTCCACAAGCGCGATGCGAGCACTACGGTTTGGATCATATTCCACGGTCAAAACCGTCGCCTCAACGCCCATGCGATTCCTTCTAAAATCGATCGAACGGATGCGACGCTTGTGCCCGCCTCCTATACGCCGCGAAGTAATATGACCATGGTTGTTGCGCCCGCCCGAGCCCTTTTTAATATAGGTCAAAGGCTTATATGGCTTATCCTTGGTGATCTCGGCAAAGTCAGAGACATTCCCGTATCGCCGTGTCGGTGTTGTGGGTTTGAATTTAATGAGTCCCATAGATCCTTTTCTTTTTTATTTCGTCAGGTCGATCTTTTCGCCCTTTTTCAGGGTCACAATAGCTTTTTTCCAAGCCACCGTCTGCCCGGGAACATGCCGCACACGGCGCCATTTCCCGGAAACGTTCATCGTATTCACGCTTTCCACATGCACGGCAAAGATCTTCTCGATGGCCGCTTTTACTTCCTTTTTATTGGCTTGCGGATGCACGCGAAAACCATACTGGCTCGCAACCTCGGCGGCCTTGGAAAGCTTCTCGGTGATGAGCGGCTCGATCACAACATCATAAAGATTAAGCTTCATGGGACTTCTCTTTCGCCGTCGCTGCTAAACGCTTTTCAATCAACTCGACCGCCGTCTCATCGATCACCAACTTCTCTCGCTGCATCACATCAAAAGCTGTGAATTCCGCCGCTGTCTTGACCTCGATCCGCTCACGCATATTGCGGCTTGCGCGTTTGAGGTTCGGCGTTGCTTCTTTGACCACATAAAGCGCGCGTTTTTTCATGACCGGCAACGCTTTCGCAATAGCGGCAAATTCTTTCGTCTTTGGCGTCTCGAACTTTACCGCCTCAAGAAGTATCAAGTTCTTTTCTCCCGCACGTTTGCTCAGCATCACTCTAAGAGCGAGATTACGAATCGTCTTCGATAGATTTACCGTGTAATCTCTCTGATGCGGTCCAAAAACAGTACCGCCACCCACCCAGATCGGAGAGCGAGTCGAACCGTGACGGGCTCTTCCGGTCCCTTTTTGTTTCCAAGGCTTTTTACCGCCACCGCGCACTTCGCCGCGCGTTTTGGTATCGACGGTCCCTTTGCGGAGATTGCCCGAATAAGCGTTCCTCACCAGTTCCAAAAGACGCACGTTCGTCCGCATCCCGTAGATCTCAGGATTCAAGACCACCTCTTGTTTCTTCTTACCCTCTTTCGAGTAAAGAAGCGCTTTCATCTTTTATGCCTTTCTTTCGATCCTTAGACCGTTCAACCCAAACTTGATTGCTAGGAACTTGCTTTCGTTCCGTCCTGAGGATTTTCAGCTTTGGAAGTTTCCGAGGAAGTTTCCTTCGGGGACCCCTGCTTACTACTTCTCACTTTCCAGGAACTTTTCTTGCCGCGTTTCAGCGCACTGCGGATAATCAAGTAACCGCCCTCCGCGCCGGGGACACTGCCGCTCAGAGCGAGAAGATGGTTCTCGGCATCTATTTTCATGATCTTCAGATTATGAATACAGATCTTTTCATCGCCCATATGCCCGGGAAGCCCTTTACCCTTGCGAACTTTTTTGCGGCAACCCTTACCACCCGCCATCGAACCAATGCCGCCTGGGACACGCCCAAACATCGAACCATGCCCAGCGCCCCCGCCTTTGTAATTGAGACGCTTCACAACGCCTTGAAAGCCTTTTCCGATCGAAACGCCTTCGATATCCACATACTCCCCGACCTCAAAATTCTCCGCACGAAGCTCGTTTCCAACGCTTAAATTCGCAATGTCTTCCGTCCGGATCTCGCGGATAAATCTTACCGGCGGAACATTCGCCTTGCGAAGCGCGCCCAATTTTGCTTTATTGAGAAGCTTTTCTCTCACAGGATCAAAGCCAAGCTGGATCCCCAGGTATCCATGCTTTTCTTTAGTGCGAAGCGCCGTCACAAAACACGGCCCCACCTCAAGCACCGTCACGGGGATCTGCTGGCCCTCCGCGTCGAAGATCTGGGACATTCCTACTTTTTTACCTAAAAGACCGATCATAAGTCTCTCTTAAAGTTTAATTTCCACATCCACGCCTGCCGGAAGATCGAGTTTCATCAACGCGTCCACGGTGCGGGAGGTGGGTTCTTCCAGTTCAATAAGACGTTTATGGGTCCGGATCTCGAATTGATCACGCGCTCTTTTGTCGATGTGCGGACCGCGGAGCACCGTCGTTTTCCAAATATGCGTCGGAAGAGGGATCGGCCCGATCACTTTCGCGCCGGTCTTCTTCGCGGTCCCCACGATCTCCTGCACCGATTGGTCGAGCACGCGGTGGTCATACGCTTTTAATTTGATTCGGATCTTTTCTTTGGTTTGTGCCATTTTTCACCCCGTTAGAGGCCTGAACCCCTCGGGCTGTCCTTTTCTTCTAATTCTACTTTCTTCTTTTTTAAAAATCTTACGCACGCCCCAGGCTGTCAAGCCTCTAGCGGGGTTTATCCTGCGATGATCTTTTCTGCGACCATTTTTGGAACTTCTTGATAAGTGTGCGGCTCCATCGAGTAAGTCGCGCGTCCCTGCGACAAGGAACGGACCGAAGTCGCATAACCGAACATCTCGGAAAGAGGCACAAGCCCCTGGATGGCCTTAAGATGGCCACGGTTCGTGAGCTCCTGAATGACGCAACGGCGGGAGTTCAGATCGCCGATGATATCCCCCATGTACTCCTCGGGAACCAATACCTCCACGAACATGATGGGCTCCAAGAGAACAGGCTTCGCTCTCTTAAAGGCTTCTTTAAAGGCAAAAATTCCGGCCATTTTAAAGGCAATTTCCGAAGAGTCAACGTCATGATAGCTTCCGTCATAAACGATGGCCCGGACGTCCGTGACAGGATAGCCGGCCAGCACCCCGTTCGCACAAGCATCTTCCACCCCGGACTCCACGGCAGGGATGTACTCGCGGGGGATGGAACCGCCCTTTACTTCATCCTCAAATTCGTTTCCGGTGCCGCGAGGAAGAGGTTCGATCTTGATGTAGCAATGCCCATACTGTCCGCGACCCCCCGTTTGCTTGATGAATTTCCCTTCGGCCTCTGCCACCGCCCGGATCGTTTCTTTGTAGGCAACCTGCGGTTTCCCGACATTCACCTGAACGGCATATTCCCGCTTCATGATGTCGACTTTGATCTCTAGATGAAGTTCCCCCATCCCGCCGATCAAGGTTTGAACCGTCTCCTGGTCCGTTCTTACACGGAAGGTCGGATCCTCGTTCACAAGCTTACCCAGCGCATCCGACATTTTGTCACGATCCGCTTTAGTCTTGGGCTCGACCGCCATCCAGATCACAGGCTCCGGTACGAACATCGTTTCGAGCAGAATGGGATTGTTTTCCATGCAAAGAGAATCGCCCGTCTTTACCTCTTTAAGACCGACTGCGGCAACGATATTCCCGGCGCCGGCCTCATCGATCTCTTCGCGCTTGTTGGCATGCATAAGAAGGAGACGGCCGATACGTTCGGTTTTGTTCGTGCGTACGTTATAAATATAAGAACTTGAAGAAAGCGTCCCGGAATAAATACGGATATAGGTGAGCGACCCCACGAATTTATCACTTGCGATCTTAAAGGCATAACAGGCCAAAGGAGCTTTATCGTCCGCTTCGCGATGGATCTCGGTTTCGGTTCCGGGCTCGGTTCCCTTCACGGGAGGAATGTCTTTGGGCGAAGGAAGATAATCCACCACCGCGTCTAAAAGCTGCTGCACTCCTTTGTTCTTGAGCGCAGAACCGACAATGACGGGCGCCATCTTGAGACTGATTGTCCCCTTGCGGATCGCCGACTTGATCTCTGCAGCCGTGGGCACTTGCCCCTCAATAAACTTATGCATTAACGCATCATCGTATTCGGAAACCTTCTCGATCATGAATTCCCGCGCCTTCTTGGCCTGCTCCGCATACTCGGCCGGGATCTCTTGGATATCAAATTTCGCTCCGAGGCTCTCGTCATTAAAAACATAGGCTTTCATCTCGACCAGATCAATGATGCCGCGATGCTTTTCCTCAAACCCAAGCGGGATCTGGATCGGAACGGCGTTGGCGCCAAGTTGATCGCGCATCTGTTGGACATTTTTTTCAAACTCGGCCCCTGTGCGGTCCATCTTGTTAATGAAAGCGATGCGCGGCACATGGTAACGATCCGCTTGACGCCATACCGTCTCGGATTGCGGTTCTACGCCTTCCACCGCGCCGAAGACCGCCACGCAGCCGTCCAACACACGCAAAGAACGCTCGACTTCGATCGTAAAGTCCACGTGTCCCGGAGTATCAATAAGATTGATGCGACAGTCTCTCCAAAAGCAGGTCGTGGCGGCCGACGTGATCGTGATCCCGCGCTCCTGCTCCTGCTCCATCCAGTCCATGACCGCCGTTCCTTCGTGCACTTCCCCGATCTTGTAGGTGCGTCCGGTATAGAAGAGAATACGCTCGGAGGTAGTCGTCTTGCCCGCGTCAATATGGGCTGCAATGCCAATATTGCGTATCCTATCTATTGGAAAATGAATTTTCTTTTCGTCTGCCATATTTTCGGTATGCGCGCAACGCGCAATGCTCAACGTTAAAAATAATTACTTTTGATTTTCGTTGCGCCTCGCACGTTGTGCGTTGCGCTGTCTTTCTACCAGCGGTAATGCGCAAAAGCCCGGTTAGCCTCCGCCATCTTATGCATATCTTCCCGCTTCTTGATGGAAGGCCCCGTCTTATTAAAACCGTCGATGATCTCCTGTGCCAATTTCTCATGCATAGGCTTCCCCTTGCGTTCACGGGAATAGCTTCGGATCCAACGAAGAGCCAGGGAGTAACCGCGATCTTCAGAAACGCTGACCGGCACCTGATACGTCGCCCCACCTACGCGCCGGGATTTTGTCTCCAAGAGAGGGCGTACATTATCTAATGCCGCACGGAAAACCTCAAGCGGTTCCTTCGCTGTTTTTTCCTTCACGATATCCAAAGCGTCATACACGATCCTCTCGGCAATAGACTTCTTGCCGCATTCCATCACAATATTAATGAACTTCGCGACCAGAAAATCCCCGTAACGCGGGTCCGGATCGATCAATCTTTTTTGTGCGCGTCTTCTTCTCATGATTTCTTAGCTTCCTTTTTCGGAGTTTTTGCGCCGTATTTCGAACGTGATTTCGTACGATCCGCAACGCCGGCAGCATCCAGTTTCCCGCGAACGATATGATAACGAACGCCCGGAAGGTCCTTCACGCGGCCGCCTCGCACGAGCACGATCGAGTGCTCTTGGAGGTTATGTCCGACTCCCGGGATGTAGGCTGTCACTTCCTGCCCATTCGTCAGGCGCACGCGAGCGATCTTTCGAAGAGCCGAGTTCGGTTTTTTGGGGGTCTGGGTCCTGACGATCAAGCACACGCCTTTGCGAAAAGGTGAATTTTGCAAGGCCGGGGACTTGGATTTGCCTTTGAATTTATTTCTTCCAAAACGGATCAACTGATTGATGGTCGGTGCCATTTAAGAATTCTCCTTGGATGCACTGGCCTCTTCGGCAGCTTTTTCTTTTTTCCCGACCTCAGGGTCCGGCAAAACATCGGAAAGGTCCTTTTCGAGCTCGATGTTATGGTGAGACTTGAAACCCGTCCCTGCCGGGATCAAATGACCCATAATGACGTTCTCTTTAAGCCCTTGGAGATAGTCCCGCTTACCGGCCGACGCCGCTTCCGTGAGAACGCGTGTCGTTTCCTGGAAGCTTGCAGCTGAAATAAAGCTGTCTGTCGTAAGCGAGGCCTTCGTGATCCCTAGAAGGATCGAGGTGCCCTTGGCGGGCTCCTTGCCCTTCTTGGTCATTTTGGCGTTTTCTTCCGCAAACTTAAGTTTCTCCACATGGGAACCCACGAGAAATTCCGTATCTCCCGAATCCTCGATGCGAACCTTGCGAAGCATCTGACGAACGATCGCCTCTACATGCTTGTCGTTGAGCCTCACGCCCTGCAAACGATAGACTTCCTGGACTTCTTCCACGAGATACTGCTGCAGACTTCTTTCTCCCGAAACACGGAGGATGTCCTGCAATACAACCGGACCGTCCACAAGCTGCTGGCCGGCGAGAACCCTGTCCCCTTTGTAAACGTTCAGATGCTTGCCGTGCGGGATCAGATATTCTTTGGCCATTCCGGTCGAGCTCTTCACAATGATCTTACGCTGACCTTTTACGATCTCGCCGATCTCCACCACGCCATCGATCTCTGAAATAACGGCGGGGTTTTTCGGCTTACGGGCTTCAAAAAGTTCGGCCACGCGCGGCAAACCGCCTGTGATATCGCGGGTCTTGGCGACCTTACGCGGCGTCTTCGCGAGAAGCGTTCCGCCCGTGATCGATTGACCGTCTTTCACCACAATGTGCGCCCCGGTCGGGATCGGGTAGAACGCAAGGATCTCATCTTTATCTCCGAGTAAAAGTAACTGCGGGTGCATATCCTCTTTATGTTCGATGATCACACGCTCGGTCATACCGGTGGTCGCGTCGAGCTCCTCGTTCATCGTGACGCCGGCCTTGATATCCTCAAAACGGACTTTACCGGACACCTCGGTCAAGATCGGAACTGTATACGGATCCCATTTCACGAAGATCTCGCCTTTTTTGACCTTATCGCCATCCTTAAAATGGATAAAAGCGCCCGTCGGGATCGTGTAACGTTCCAACTCGCGGCCCGTCGGATCATGAAGCGAAAGCTGCCCGTTACGATTCAGCACCACGGTTTCACTTGTTTTTGTGACGACCGTTTTTAAATTATGGGATTGAAGCACGCCTTCGTTGCGAGCACGATAATAGGATTGCTCGACCACGCGGGACGCCGTACCCCCGATGTGGAACGTACGCATGGTTAGCTGGGTACCCGGCTCGCCGATGGACTGCGCGGCAATAATACCGACCGCGGTCCCATATTCCACGAGACGGCGCGTGGCAAGATCGCGACCATAGCATTTTGCGCAGATACCTTTCTGAGATTCGCAGCAAAGGACGGAACGAACGCGGATCTTCTCGATCCCGGCCTCTTCGATCTTTTTGACGGTCGCTTCATCGATAAGATCGCCGGACTTCACGATCACTTGGTCGGTGATGACGTCCACAACGTTATCCAGAGCCACGCGTCCCAGAATTCTGTCGTAGAGGGACACGATAACTTCCTCACCTTCATATACCGGTTCCATCACGATCCCGTTCAAGGTACCACAGTCGTCCATGCTGACGATCACATCCTGTGCCACGTCCACCAAACGACGGGTCAAATACCCGGAGTCGGCGGTTTTAAGAGCGGTATCCGCCAAACCTTTGCGGGCGCCGTGCGTGGAAATAAAATATTCGAGCACGGTCAAACCTTCGCGGAAATTCGCGGTGATCGGGCTTTCGATGATCTCGCCGGAAGGTTTTGCCATCAAACCGCGCATACCGGCCAGCTGACGGATCTGCTGCTTGGAGCCACGGGCGCCGGAATCGGCCATCATGAAAATAGGATTGAAGGCATCGAGAGCCTCGAACATCACGTCTGAGACGCGGTCGGTGGTGTGCGTCCAGATATCGATTACCTTGTTGTAACGCTCCCCATCGGTGATAACGCCCTGCTTGTATTGGCTTTCGATCGCTTTGACTTCTTTGCGGGCCTCGTTGAGAATGCCTTCCTTGGCGTCCGGGATCTGGATATCGTCGATCCCGATCGAAAGACCGGCCTTGGTGGCCTCCGAAAAACCAAGGGCTTTCAATCTGTCAAGAAGCTTCACAACCTCTTCATGGCCGAATGCGTTGTAACATTCAGCGATGATCTTGGAAAGCTTGCCTTTGTTCACAATATCATTGACATACCGGAATCCCTCGGGCAGAACCTCGTTGAAAAGAATGCGCCCCATGGTTGTTTCCACGATCTCATCATTTTTCAAGCGGAGCTTGCATTTCGCGTGCTTATGGATCTGATGGTCCTGGTAGGCCAGGATTGCTTCCTGCTCATTGCTGAATGCTAGACCCTCTCCCAACATCTTATCGCGAACCTTGGTCAGATAATAGATCCCGAGCACGATATCCTGCGTCGGGGTCATGATCGGTTGCCCGCTCGCGGGCGAGAAAATGTTGTTGGCCGAAAGCATGAGAATGCGCGCTTCCATCACGGCTTCCATGGAAAGCGGCACGTGAACGGCCATTTGGTCACCGTCAAAGTCGGCATTAAAAGCCGTGCAAACGAGCGGATGAATACGGATGGCATTCCCCTCGATCAGCATGGGCTCGAAAGCCTGGATGCCGAGACGGTGGAGCGTCGGCGCGCGGTTCAGCATCACCGGATGCTCCTTGATGACTTCTTCCAAAATGTCCCAAACTTCGGGCTTCACACGCTCAACCATTTTCTTGGCCGAACGGATGGTGTGCACATGACCGCGCTCTTTGAGCTTGCGAATAATAAAAGGTTCGAAAAGCTCGAGCGCCATCTTTTTGGGCAATCCGCACTGATGGAGCTTAAGCTCCGGCCCGATCACGATGACGGAACGCCCGGAATAGTCCACGCGTTTTCCGAGTAGGTTCTGCCGGAAACGACCCTGCTTCCCTTTGAGCATGTCGCTCAGGGACTTGAGCGGCCGGTTGCCGGCACCGAGCACCGGACGACCATGCCGGCCATTATCAAAAAGCGCGTCCACGGCCTCCTGGAGCATGCGCTTTTCGTTACGGATAATGACATCGGGGGCCTTCAATTCTAGAAGTTTACGTAAACGGTTGTTGCGGTTAATGACGCGCCGGTAAAGATCGTTCAAATCGCTCGTCGCAAAACGTCCCCCATCAAGGGCCACAAGCGGACGAAGATCGGGCGGAATGACGGGAACTACTTTCAGGATCATCCATTCCGGATGGTTGCTGGATTTGTAGAACGCCTCCACGATCTTGAGGATCTTGACGGCACGAGCGCGAGACTGCTTGGATTTGGCGGCCTTCAACTGGCGATGATATTTCGCCGTCAGCTTATCGAGTTCCAATTCCGCCAAAAGCGTCTGGACGGCTTCAGCGCCCATTTGGGCCACGAAATTCTCGGGGCCGTATTGTTCCTGTGCTTTCAGGTATTCGTCTTCCGTTAAAAGCTGTCGGGGCTTGAGCGGAGTCTGCTTCGGATCGAGAACGATGTATTCTTCGTAATAGAGGACCTTTTCAAGAGCGCGGACGCTCAGGTCGAGAAGATTCCCGATGCGCGACGGCATGGTCTTGAAAAACCAGATGTGGGAAACCGGTGTGACAAGGTCGATATGTCCCATCCGTTCACGCCGGACGCGGGCCTGAGTCACTTCCACACCGCAGCGGTCGCAAACAATCCCCTTGTGCTTGATGCGCTTGTACTTGCCGCAGGCGCATTCGTAATCTTTCGTGGGACCAAAAATACGCTCGCAAAAAAGTCCGTCTTTTTCCGGCTTGAGCGTCCGGTAGTTGATCGTCTCGGGTTTTTTGACCTCGCCACGGGACCATTTACGAATGGACTCGGGGGATGCGATGCGGATTGAAACGGAATCAAAAGTATTCACGCTGTAGTTCATACTTTGAGTTTCTCCCTAGCTTCTTCCTGTTTGTCTTCCGCGGATTTTTCTTTGGTTTCGGAGTGCGGCAATTTAACGCCCGCCGTGCGTTCGGGATCGATGTCGAGCCCGAGCGCCTGAAGTTCCTTGACAAGAACGTTGAAAGATTCCGGCGTGCCTGCGTGGAGCGCGGGCTCGCCTTTGACGATGGCTTCGTAGACGCGAGTTCTGCCGACCACGTCATCGCTTTTCACGGTAAGAAGTTCCTGAAGGGTGAAAGCCGCGCCATACGCCTCTAGCGCCCACACCTCCATCTCTCCAAAACGCTGCCCGCCGAACTGCGCCTTACCGCCAAGCGGTTGCTGCGTCACGAGTGAATAGGGCCCGATCGAACGCGCGTGGATCTTATCATCCGCGAGATGCGCGAGTTTCAACATATAAATGTAGCCCACCGTAATCTTTTCATCGAACTTCTCGCCGGTGCGTCCGTCGAAAAGCGCGATCTTCCCGTCGTTGGGGATCTTCGCTTCTTTCATGACCTGGCGAATCTCTTCTTCCGTGGCGCCGCTAAAGACCGGCGTTTCCACATGGAACCCGAGCGTTTTGGCCGCCCATCCCAGGTGGGTCTCAAGGATCTGACCGACGTTCATGCGGGAGGGCACGCCAAGCGGGTTCAGGATGATCTCCACCGGAGTTCCATCCGCGAGGAACGGCATATCCTCTTCCGGGAGGACTTTTGCGATCACACCTTTGTTCCCGTGACGACCGGCCATTTTGTCGCCGACCGAGATCTTGCGTTTTGAACAAACATACACCACGACTTTTTTGATGACCCCCGGGGGGAGCTCGTCGCCTTTTCTCACACGGTCGGTCTCGCGAGTCCGTTCAGCCACGAGTTCATCGATCTCGTCGCCCCAAACGCGGGCGATCTTTTTGATATTCTCTTCAAGATCCGGGTCTTCATCGATGCGCAAGGAATCCCAATCACAGGTGTCCAGTTTCTTGAGATCGCTTTTCGTGATCACATGCCCGCTTTTCATGAGCACTTCGCCCAAAACGTCATCCAGCAGGTCTTCGGAAAGTTTTCTCCCGATGATCATGTCGGAGATCTTGTGTAAGCGCTCGCGTTTTAGAAGATCAATGCGCTCGTTAAAACGCTCCTTGATCTCATTAATATCCTTATTTTCCTGACGCCGTTCCTCCTTGGTCTTGGCGGCTGATTCTTTGCGGGCGAACACCTTCACGTCCACCACGACACCCTCCACGCCCGGGGGAACAGAAAGGGACGCATCGCGCACGTCCCCGGCTTTTTCGCCAAAGATCGCCCGGAGAAGTTTCTCCTCGGGAGAAAGTTCGATCTCGGATTTCGGGGTGATCTTCCCGACCAGAATATCACCGGGCTTCACTTCTGCGCCGATACGGATCACGCCTTCTTTGTCGAGATCCTTCAAGGCTTCTTCGCTTACGTTCGGGATATCGCAGGTGATCTCTTCGTTGCCAAGCTTCGTGTCCCGCGCTTCGATCTCGAACTCTTCGATGTGGAGCGAGGTATAAACGTCTTCCTTGCAAAACTTTTCGCTTACGATAATGGCATCCTCGAAGTTATAACCGCGCCATGGCATGAACGCCACGAGCACGTTCCGCCCAAGCGCAAGCTCGCCGCCTTGCGTTGCCGCGCCATCCGCGAGGATATCCCCACGCTTCACCTTATCGCCGATTTCGACGAGAGGACGCTGGTTGATACAAGTACCGGCGTTGGACCGCTTGAATTTGCGGAGCTTGTAAACAAAGTCATCAATAATGATCTCGTCTGCGGAGACCGCTTTCACGGTTCCGCGGGATTTGGCCTGAACGACCGCCCCGGAATCCTTCGCCACATGACGCTCCATCCCGGTTCCCACAAAAGGAGCTTCCGGAATAAGAAGGGGTACGGCTTGACGTTGCATGTTTGAGCCCATCAGAGCGCGATTCGCGTCGTCGTGTTCCAAAAATGGGATCAACGCCGCAGCCACGCTCACAAGCTGGCGGGGCGACACGTCCATATAATCGATCTCTTCGGGTTTCTTTTTCGGGAAATCGCCCCGAGCACGGCACGAAACAGCGTCCGACGTGAAATGACCGCTTCTATCAAGCGGTGCGTTCGCTTGCGCGATCACATATTTATCTTCCTCATCCGCAGTAAGATAATCAATCTGGTCTGTCACGCGGCCTCTCACAACCTTGCGATACGGGCTCTCCAAGAACCCGATATCGTTGACGCGGGCGAACGTGCTGAGAGACGAAATCAAGCCGATATTCGGACCTTCTGGCGTTTCGATCGGACAAACACGGCCGTAATGCGAAGGATGAACGTCGCGGACTTCGAACCCCGCGCGCTCTCTTGAAAGACCACCGGGACCGAGCGCGGAAAGACGGCGTTTGTGCGTCAGTTCTGCCAAAGGATTCGTTTGGTCCATGAACTGCGACAGCTGGCTGCGTCCAAAGAAATCCTTGATCGCCGCAGAAATAAGCTTCGGGTTGATCAGGTTGTGCGGCATTGCAGCCTCCAGGTCATAAATGGACATGCGCTCCACACAGGAACGTTTCATGCGCGCGAGGCCCACACGGAACTGGTTCTGCAAAAGCTCACCCACGGAACGCACGCGGCGATTTCCAAGATGATCGATGTCGTCGATGCTCACTTCCCCGGAACGGAGTTTAAGGAGCTTGCCGATCACTTTCATGACATCGTCGGGACGAAGTGTCGTGTTCTTTGTGTCCGCGGCGCTGGTGCCCAGGCCCAATTTCTTATTGAGCATGAAACGGCCGACATGGCCGAGGTCATAACGCTGGGGATCAAAAAAAAGTTTCTGGATGAGGTCTTTAGCGCTTGCTTCCGTCGGCGGATCGCCCGGGCGAACGCGGCGGTAGATCGCAAGCTGCGCATCCTGAGAGTTACGGTAAGGGTCCCGCTCGAGCGTGTTGATCAGAGAGCGATCTTCCTTGGAAAGCTTCACGATCGAGAAGGAGGTCACGTCATTGGAAAGAAAAATTGAAAGTACTTCTTTGGTCAGCTTGGTCGTCGCGGCGGCGATCAGTTCTTTGCTCGCCGGATGAAAAACGTCTTCAGCGAGGATCTCGTCTTCGCAAGATTTCACTTTGGAGCGATCGAATCCACGGATCTTCTCGACCGGATAAAGCTCCTTACAAATATCATAGGTCGAAGAATAACCTAACGCCCTCAAAAGTGCGGTAGCTAGGATCTTGCGACGGCGGTCAATGTAAGCATAAAGCACATCATTCGCATCGGACTCGAACTCAAGCCACGCACCACGGTACGGAATAATGCGAACGCTGTACATTTTTTTGCCGCTCGGATGCAGGCTTTCTTCAAGCGACATGCCCGGAGAACGGTGCAACTGGCTCACGATAACACGCTCGGCGCCATTGATAATGAAGGTGCCGGTCTCTGTCATCAGCGGAAGTTCTCCGATATAAACTTCCTGCTCTTTGGCAATGCCTTTACGAACAAGACGGAGTTTCACCTTGAGCGGCGCGGCATAGGTCATGCTTCGCTTCTGGCATTCGGGAATGGAATACTTGGGCTTACCGAGAGAATAGCCTTGATATTCAAGCCTGCAAGTCCCGTCAAAGCTTTCGATGGGAAAACAGTCCGCAAACGCCGCCTCCAACCCTTGGCTCTTACGTCGACGGTTGGAACGGCCACTTTGCAAGAATTCCTCATACGACTTGATCTGGATCTCGACCAAGTTCGGCAAATCCATTGTATCCTGGATCTTTGTGAAACTCTTTCTCTTGATCAAAGGCAGCATTATGAATTGTCCTCCTTAAGGACAGCGTTCTCGGTTCGCCTGTTTATACCGGAATCCTACTTGATCTCGACTTTGGCGCCTTGAGCTTCTAGAATCTTCTTGATCTTTTCGGCTTCTTCTTTATTCACATCTTCCTTGATGGTTTTCGGAGCGCCTTCGACAAGGTCCTTGGCTTCTTTAAGTCCAAGGCTCGTGACCGTACGGATCTCTTTGATCACGTTGATCTTCTTGTCACCCGCGCTGGCAAGAATGACCGTAAAGCTGGTCTTTTCTTCCGCCGCAGCCGCACCGCCTGCCACAGCGCCACCCCCGGCCGTGATTGCCACGGGGGCCGCAGCCGCCGCGCTTACGCCAAATTTCACTTCGAGCGCTTTGACGAGCTCTGCGAGCTCCAATACCGTCAACGTTTCGATCGAGGTAAGGATGGTTTGTAATTTTTCGGAAATTTTTACTTCGGTTGCTTCTGTCATGGCTAATGCCTCCTTGATTGAATTTCCTTTATCAGGACATTCGTTGTGTTCTGGCGTTCTTAAGATGCAGCGCCAGCGGCTGCTTTTTTCTTACGGACCTCTTCCAAAGCGACCACGAGATTGCGCGTGAGAGCTCCGAGAACATTCGCGAAACCCTGGATCGGAGAGTTCATGCGCAACACTAACTGCGTCAGAAGCTCTCTGCGCGACGGGAGCTTCGCAAGCTGTTTGACGAAATCCTCGCCGTAGACCTGTCCTTCGAAAATCACCCCGGCGGGTTTCCATTTTTCATTTGTTTTGGAAAAATCAACGAGCTTTTTTGAGATCTCTTGCGGATCTTTGTCCCCAAAAGTGATCACTACGGAACCGCTCAAGTATTTCTCGGCGCCCGCCACGCTGAACTGCGCAAATATCTTGCGGGCCATCGCGTGCTTGACCATCAGCGAACGCCCTGAAACCTTTTCGAGGCTCCGTCGTGCCTCTGAAATATCAAGAACCGAGATCCCATTTAAATTAGAAATAAAAGCGTAAGGGCTTTTTTCGAATTCCTTGACGATCTCCTGGAACATTAATTTTTTTTCAAAAGAAGGCATGACTTAGAGCGCTCCCGTATTAAGTTTGAGACCGGGACCATGAGTCGTCGCGATATGGATCGTCCGGAAATATTCCCCTTTGCTCGTCGCAGGCTTGGAATCTTTCACGGCTTTAATGACCGTCCGCGCATTCTCCAGAAGCGCTTCCTCGCCGAAGGACAATTTGCCGCATACTGCATGCAACCCCGCGGTTTTATCGCTTTTGAATTCAATGCGCCCCGCCTTCACCTCTTTAACCGCTTTACCGACCTGGGGCGTCACTGTACCGGTTTTTGGCGTCGGCATAAGACCTTTGGGCCCCAGTACGCGCCCGAGCTTGCTGACCTCTCGCATCATGTCGGGGTGCGCCACAACGACGTCAAAATCAAGAAAACCGTTCTTTACTTTCTCAACAAGCTCTTCCGCTCCGACAAAATCTGCCCCGGCCGTTTCGGCATCCCGGGCGCTCTCGCCTTTGGCGAAGCAAAGCACTCGCAAAGACCGTCCGCTGCCGTGCGGCAAACTGACGGTGCCACGGACGTTCTCATCGCCTTGTTCTGCGCGAACACCTAGTTGGAAACTGAGCGAAATGGTCTCATCCGCTTTGCTTTTTTCGACTTTTTTCAGGATCTTAACGGCTTCAGGCAAAGAATAAAGCTTTCCTTCTTCTACCAGAGCCGCTCTTTTTTGATACCGCTTGCTGCGTTTCATCGTCTATCCCGTTTTACTTTGATTTTACGACTTCGATGCCCATGCTCCGGGCCGCACCTTCCACGGTACGGGCCGCGCTTTCGATCTTGGTCGTATTAAGATCTACCATTTTTTTGCGTGCGATCTCGAGAATCTGATCACGGGTAATCTTACCGATGATCACACGGCCGGGTTCCGAAGAAGCCTTCGCGAGACCCACGGCCTTTTTAATCTCTGCCGCCACCGGCGGAGACTTAAGAATAAACGTAAAAGACTTGTCCTTGTAAACGGTCAACACCACCGGCAGGATCGTCCCCGGACGGTCTTTGGTGCGCTCATTGAATTGCTTACAAAACTCCATGATATTGACGCCGTGCTGACCAAGCGCGGGACCGATCGGCGGCGCGGGATTCGCTTGCCCGCCCGGGACCTGCAACTTGATTTTCGTTTTAATCTCTTTAGCCATTTTAAATCTTTTCTACTTGCCAGTATTCGAGTTCTACGGGCGTCGACCGGCCAAAGATCGTGACCATCACGCGCATCTTGCCGCGGTCCGGATTGATCTGCTCAATCGTGCCGTTAAAATTGGCGAAGGAACCCTCTTTGACCCGGACACTTTCGCCCTCTTCAAATTCAACTTTCGGCTTGGGTTTCGTCTGTTTCTCTTCTTGCTCGCGGATGATAGCGCCGACTTCCTTTTCCGTTAGCGGGATCGGATTTTTCCCCGATCCGATAAACCCCGAGATCCCTGGCGTATTGCGAACCAGATACCAGCTTTCATCGGTCAATTCCATTTTGACCAAAATGTAGCCGGGGAAAAACTTCCTCTCGCTGATTCTTTTTTTGCCGCCCTTGACCTCGCTGATCTTTTCCAAGGGGATCAACACTTCGTGGATCAAATGCGAAAGCCCCGCGGTCTCCGCGTGACTGATCAAACTGGCGCGAGCCTTAGTTTCTACTCCTGTCTGCGTATGGACTACATACCATTTTGCGTCGGCCATAACTTTAACCGATCAACATCCGGAGGATATTCGAGATGCAGAAGTCCACAAGGGCGATAAACGCAGAGACGAAAAAAGTCACCACAATGACCACCACGGCCGCCTGCCACAACTCATTCCAAGTCGGCCAAGTGACTTTTTTAAGCTCTTGCTGTGTCTCCCGGAAAAAGTTTGCTGCTTTCTGCACCATTCCATCCTCGTGTTATATCGAGTCTTTAATGTCCTGCCAAAACAGCCTTGAAAAACAGGCCTGGCAGGACTCGAACCTGCAACATGCGGTTTTGGAGACCGCCGCTCTACCAATTGGAGCTACAGGCCTCTGTCCCGTGTGCTCCGAAAAAATTTATTTCTTCTCCCGAAAAAGGATGCGCTTGCGGCAACTCGGGCAATATTTTTTCCGCTCGATCTTGTCCGGATTTTGTTTCTTGTTCTTCCGCGTCCAATAGGTCGACTTATGATCACAAGACGACACGAGGGAAATGATCTCTTGCATCGGGATAAAACCTTTTCCTTTGTCTTAAAAAAACCGCGTAAAAAAACACGGTTTCAAAATTATAATTTCGGCTTGTAAGACTTCTTACGGCGAAAATAAACGCCTTACAGCCAGCAGGGCTTCGCCAAAAATGCTAGACTTGGGCCGAACGAGATGTTACGCGATGATCTCGCTGACAACGCCGGCGCCGACCGTTCTCCCACCCTCGCGGATGGCGAATCGGAGCTCTTTTTCCATTGCGACCGGCATGATCAGTTCCGCTTCGATTGCGACGTTGTCGCCCGGCATGACCATCTCAACGCCGGCCGGCAAAGTCACGATCCCCGTAACATCGGTGGTGCGGAAATAAAACTGAGGCCGATACCCTTTGAAGAACGGCGTGTGACGGCCGCCCTCCTCCTTGCTTAACACATAGATCTGCGCTTTGAACTTTTTGTGAGGGGTCACAGAACCCGGCTTCGCAATGACCATTCCTCTTTCGATCTGGTCTTTTTCGATGCCGCGCAAAAGCAACCCGACGTTATCGCCTGCACGTCCTTCATCGAGGAGTTTACGGAACATTTCAACGCCCGTAACGACCGACTTCAGGGATTTCTCACGCAAACCGATGATCTCTACTTCTTCATTTACTTTAATGATCCCGCGCTCGATACGGCCCGTTGCGACCGTGCCACGTCCGGAAATGGAGAACACGTCTTCGACTGGCATCAAAAAAGGCTTTTCAATGTCTCTTTTCGGCTCCGGAATGCTTTCATCCAGCGCCGTGACGAGATCCAGAATGCATTGATTGGCTTTTGCATCGGATGGATTTTGAACGGCGGGAAGACTTGAGCCCCGGATAATGGGAATTTTATCTCCGGGAAAATCGTATTTCTTGAGAAGATCCCTGACTTCCATTTCGACGAGATCGAGCAGTTCTTTGTCTTCAACAAGATCACATTTATTGAGAAACACCACAACAGCAGGCACACCGACCTGACGGGCGAGCAGAATGTGCTCACGGGTCTGAGGCATCGGTCCATCCACGGCAGAAACGACCAGGATGGCGCCGTCCATCTGCGCAGCGCCGGTGATCATATTCTTGATGAAGTCAGCATGGCCCGGACAGTCGACGTGAGCGTAATGGCGCTTTTCGGATTCATACTCCACGTGGGAAACTGCAATCGTAAGGATTTTTGAATCGTCACGGACCGTCCCGCCTTTGGCGATATCCGCATATTCGCGAACTGTTGCCAACCCTTTTGCCGCAAGGACCTTTGTCATTGCGCAAGTCAGGGTGGTTTTACCGTGGTCCACATGTCCGATCGTTCCGACGTTTACGTGAGGTTTCGTACGTTTAAATTGTTCTTTTGCCATAGGAGTTCTCCCTTATTGAAGTTTGTTTTTCACATCCTAAGCTGGAGATGGGAATTGAACCCATGACCTCATCCTTACCAAGGATGTGCTCTACCAACTGAGCTACTCCAGCGCTTGACCCTATTTAGCGCTTTCGATCGCTCGCCACAACATTTTTACCACAGCAAAAATAAAAAGCCTTTTCCTTCGGAAAAATCGTTCGCGTTTAAAGACAGAAATCACCTTACGCGGAGACAGCTCTCCTCTTAGGAAAGAGTGCATATTCTATTGAAAAAGAAAATCGTGTCAAGCTTTAAAAAATCTTTTCACCACCTGTTTTTGAAGCCACTGCCAGTCAAAGCACGGCTCGTGAAATTCCAGGAGAATTGATCCGCGCCTTAGGGGAAACTTACAACTTGTTTATTGGAGTGGGTGGTGCAATTAGAAGGGCGAATTGTCGCCCAGGACCGCCAGGACCTGGTTTAAAAGACTGCTCTTTTGGGCTCCGAAAGACGCTGAGCCGCCTTGAAATTTTTTGAATTGAGCTTCAAGATAACCGAAACCCATTTTCTTTAACGCTTCTCCGACCAAGATTGTGATCACGTCCTGAGTTCCGCGAATGTTGTAATAGGTCGCGCCCCGGATCCCAGCCCGGTAACGATTTTGTTTGATCGAGGGACCGCTCGTATCCAAATAGCTGATATCTCCTATGGAGAAAATGAGTTCGTCGATGATCACTTCGGACGCATATTTTTTGATTTTTGTTCGAACGGCTTCCTGCGAAGATGAGGATCTCTCCTCATGACTTTTCTGCAAGGGCTTCAGCGCCAGTATATTCAAACCCTTTTGTGCAACGTTCATGACCTGAAGCTCCCGAAGATCGATGCCCACGGTTTTAAGCCGAAAAATGCCCTCGGAAATTCCGAGAAGATCCACCGAAACGATCGCAAGCGGGATATTCGCCAAGGTTCCTTTTGGGAAATTGTAGGGATTCCCGATCTCAAGACCCTGGATCTCAAAACCGGTATTCTTCCAGTCCATTTTCACGCTCCGGATCGAGACATCCGCGCCCAACTGATAACTTAAAGAAAAAGTGAGGGCCTGCCGAATCACCCAGGTATGAAAAATGACCATAAATATGAGAAGAAAAAACGTCAAGCGTATCAGGCCAAAGAAAAGCCTGAAAAGTCCTTTGATCATAATGCCTCCTTTTATGCTGTCTGACCGAGACTTTACTTTATCGGCACGTTTTAGAAAAATCCATTTAAAATTAACTTTTGTGCGGAGTAAGACGTACGGCGTTATGCGAAGTCCTTTTCATCGTACTCCGTACTCCGTACGCCGTAAGCCTTTCCTCACAAGTTTCCTGTTGGCAGCACGTCAAGATGTCCCCTTTTGTTAGCACATGAAATGTCCCCTTTAGGGTGTTTAGACAAGACATAAGGTTTGTTCTTTCTTTGAGGTTTTGGAGATGTTATTGGGGGTGTAGAAGCCGAGGAGATGGGGTC
>JBDRCT010000034.1:0-118387 GCA_043821445.1 Candidatus Omnitrophota bacterium
CGTCTATGGAAAAGTAAGTCAAGGTAAAAGCTTTCCTCTTAGCAATTTTTGATATCAAAATTGCTCCTTGTCTTACGGTCTTCCTGCTGCGAAGGCACCAAAAACCTTATTAACATCCTCGTCTGAAGTTAAAACTCCAAGGATCTTTTCTTTATTGGCAGCATTCCTATGCGTCTATCTGAGCTCTCTCAGCGCAAAGGTTCTCTTTGCCCTGGGGCTACAATAAATTTCAAGGATAAATAAGCAGAGGGTTAGCCGACATTTTGCAGCCTCAGCCTTTTGAAAAGGTGGGCTGATCGCTTTTTTGAACTCTCTCCGCTCCTTGCAAGTCCCTTTTAATTTCTTCAGAGGATATTCTGTTTTTAGGGCCTTCCAAGGCTGCCTAGTTTTGAGTCCCTTGATCCATCATCTCCGGATCAAAGGGTTTCCCGATCTTCATCACAGCCCAGGCGATGGTGGCGATTTTTCGAGCCACAGCATGTCGGGCGTTATGTTCCGAGTAATGCTTTTTGCCTAAAAGGAAGTCGTAGTATCCGTTGAAACTATTTTCGCCTCCAATAACAGCCATGGCTGCTGTCTTAAACACGCCCTTCAGTGTTCGGCAATATCGTGGTTTCTTCCACCCGTAACTTCTCCCTCCGCTTAGTTTCTCTTGGCGTACCAGACCGCAGTAGCTCAACCATTTCCCTTTGTCTTCAAACCGCCGGCCATCCACTACCCGAGCCGCGATCTTCACGGCTCCGATAACTCCAATCCCAGAGATCCCATCCAGGTTTCGAATCATCAGATGCTTCCTGCGCTGTTTTTCCATCTCGGCCTCATAACGCGTCTTCTCATCTTCGTAGGCACCGATACCGCGATCTACTCCTTCAAGCACAAAGCTCTCAACCTTTTGCTGCAGGTTTTTTTGATTCTTGTTTTTGCCCTGAGACCGAAATAACGATGATCGCTGATTCTTTAAACGAACACCCGCTTTAATCAGATCTTCGTACCCGCTGATCAGCTTCCTCAGATATATAAACTCATCGGCGCTATGGAACACCGGTTTTAAAAAATCTTCCTTGAGCAGTCGCACTAATTTACTCGCATCCAACTCGTCGGTCTTGGGGCCGTCACTTAAAAGATGGTTCCGATACGGATCACAGACTACGATCTCATCCACGTAATCTTTAAGCTCCACATACAACCATTGCGAAGTACTCGTTTCCTCAAAAGTCAGGATTTTTTTGCCTCTCAGGTGACCCAAATAAATCTGTAACTCTTTCAATGACGATGCTACATTAATTACCTTAACGGCAGACGCTTCTTTCGTCATTCTTGCAATGGCCATATTGCGTTGCGCCCAGTCTACTGCAATGTAATGGTCGTACATTTTGTGGTCTCCTTTTCATGGTGAGGTTTCAGACGCCTTCACTATGATAGCCAAATGTTTCTATCTTAGAAACATTCAGAGCTCAACGAGGATCACTCCTCGGGGAGACCACCTTTTCCATTTTACCGACATTAGGGTCCCTCATTCAACCTGTCCTGATTTATTTCAATCCTGCTCTCCAGGTTATTGAACGTGTAAAGTGTTTGCTCCTGAGGGGGAAGTTTCAAGATTTTTTCTCCGATTTAAAACTTCTTGGAAAGGGTAAGGAAGTAAACCGCCGTCCCGAGATCGAGGATCAGCCAGAGAAGCGGCGTCAAGAGGACTGGGACAAAGGGGTTGAAGAGCAGGGCCAGGACCCCCAGGGGCCAGAAGTGCAGGTTCAGCCGCGGTTCGTCCCTGAAATTTAAGGCCCCGTAGACCGCGGCCCCGCAAACGACCCATTTGAGCAGGAGGTAAAAGGCGTAGGGCATCGTGGGAAAGACCGCGAAGCAGAGCATGAGCGCCGCCATCAGTAGCGCGATCTTTAGTTTTTTCGCGTTGGTTTTAAGGTCCATCGTTCACTCTTCTATCCGGTGCCTGCATTCCGGGCATTCCCTCTCCACGTCCAGCATGATCGCACCGCAAGAGGGGCAATACCGGGCGCCTTCGATCTTTTTTCTCATTTTGAGAGCGAGAAAACGGCGGGCCGCGTAAAAAACGAAGATCAGGACGGCCCCGACCGTGAAGAAAAGTTTGAATTCGGTCTCCGGCGAAACAAAAAAAGGAAGTCCCGCAAAAAGATGAGCGGCCCAGAGCACGTACGCCAGGACGCAAAGGACGTAAAAACTCACAAAGAAATAAGAGACCACAGGCGGGAACTCGGCGCCGGTCAGGCGAAAGAGGATCAAAACAAGAACACCGCCCACCACGACCAGGGGCAGGATGAGATTGATCCTTTGGCCGGCCGGCGATCCTTCGAGCATGGCCATCGAGCGTTCCCGGCGCAGGTCGAACCCGATCTTCGATTGTGGCAAAGGGATCTCCCAGGCCGCAAAGCGCGCTTCCACATAATCCCGGAAGACCCGCAAAGCAGACCGGTTGATCAGCTCATTTTCCTCGCGCACAAGCGTCAGGCTGTTTCTGTAAAATCCGGCGTAAGCCCGGGCGGCCTCTTCGCGCGCGCCGGCCCTCTCAAGCGCGGCCCCGAGCAATAAATAAGCCAGCCGGTTTCCGTCGAATTTTTCCGAGGCCTCCCGGAGCAGCGGGATCGCGCTGTCGATGTCCCCCCGGTCCGCCAGGAGCAGGACGGCCTCCGCGGTCAGTTGGTAGGAATCGTTGATGCTTTTGACCCTGGAAAACCGTCTCCGCGCCAGTTCCACGGCTTTCCGGGCCGAGAGGCTGAGTTCCTGGCGGAACTCGGTCTGGTCACGGTCCCATCCCGGGGCCGGCCCGTCACGGAACAGCTCCGGCTCTTCGCAAGCCGCGGCCCGCGAAAGCAGCACCATGAAAAGGATCAAAAAGGAAAGTTTTTTCATCAAAAAGCCACCCCGCCAGAGGCGGGCAAGCAGGTACACCAACCTGAAGGACTGCAAACGGGACATCATTTCTTTTGGAGGTGAAGTTCTTTCAAGACCGACGCGGTGATCTTTTCGGGAGAAAGGCCGAATTCGTCAAGCTGGGTGTCGCGGGAACCGTGTTCGATGAATTCATCCGGCAGGGCGAAGCGTTTGACCGGAACGTTGCGGAGGTTCTTTTCTTCCAGGAACTCCAAGACCTTGGAACCGAACCCGCCCGCAGCAACATGTTCTTCCAGGGTGAAAAGGAATTTCGTTTTTTTGAGGGAGTCCAGGATCAATTGCTCGTCGAGGGGACGGGCAAAACGCATGTTCACGATCCGGGCGGAAACGCCTTCTTTCTTGAGAAGTGCATGCGCCTTGCAGGCGGTCTCCACCATGTTCCCAAGGGCAAGGATCGTCATGTCCTCGCCGTCAAAGAGCAACTCCCCTTCTCCTACCTCAAAGACTTTTTTCGGAAAAGCGTCGAACATCTTGGGGATGTTCGCCCGCGGATAACGGATCGCAAAGACCGACGCGTGGTTCAGGGCAAGCTCCATCATTTTTTCCATTTCATATTCATCGATGGGAGAAGCCAGCACGATGCCCGGAACGGACCCGAGGTAGGCGAGATCAAAGATCCCCTGATGGGTGGCGCCGTCCGCGCCGACAAGGCCAGCGCGATCGACCCCGATCACGATGCTCTGGCGTTGCAACGCGACATCGTGCATCACGGAATCATGGGCACGTTGCAAAAAAGACGAATAGATGGCCACGACGGGTTTGAGCCCGCCCCGCGCAAGGGCTCCCGCAAAAGTGACGGCGTGCTGTTCCGCGATCCCGACGTCAAAAAAGCGCTCGGGAAATTCCTTCTGGAATTGGACGAGCCCGGTCCCCGAAGGCATAGCCGCCGTGATCGCGACCACCTTGGGATTCCGGCGCGCGTGTTTGGAAAGAGCATCGGCAAAAGCCTGGGTGTAGGAGACGCCTGTGGCGTCGCTCTTTGATGACACGATCTCGATCTTTTCTCCGGTCTCCACGTCAAAAGGGCCGACGCCATGCCCTTTTTCCTCGTCTCTTTCCGCGAACGCACAACCCTTTCCTTTTTTTGTAAGAATATGAAGAAAACTGCAAGTGTTGAGGGCCAGCACATCGCGCAGGGTTTTGACCAAACCCACGACGTCATGCCCGTCCACAGGGCCGAAATACCGGAACCCCAACTCCTCAAAAAGGATCCCGGGCACAAAAAGATGTTTCATGCCTTCGAGCGAAGCGTTGGAGAATCTCTTGAGACGCGGAAAACGGCTGAGTTGTTTTTCGACTTCCCCGCGAATGCGGTTGTAGAGGGGATTGGTGATGACCCGGTTGAGGTAACGGCTCATTCCTCCGACGTTCTTCGCAATCGACATCTCGTTATCGTTCAGAATGATGAGCATGTTCTTCTTGAGATGCCCGGCGCTGTTCAGGGCCTCAAAGGAAAGTCCCGAGGTCATGGCTCCGTCTCCGACCACGGCCACGACTTTTTCATTTCCTCTTTTGATGTCACGCGCAGCGGCGAGTCCCAAAGCCTGCGAGATCGCGGTACCGGCATGGCCGACGATGAAAGGGTCATGCGCGTTTTCCCACGGGGCGGGAAAACCGCTCAGGCCTCCGGGCTGGCGCAGGGTGTTCATCCGGTCCTTGCGCCCTGTGATCATTTTATGAACATAGGCCTGGTGGCCGACATCCCAGCAGATCTTGTCCTCGGGAGAATGAAGGACATAGTGGAGAGCGATCGAGAGCTCCAAAACACCCAGGCTCGCGCCCAGATGCCCGCCGGTCTTGGCCACGGATCCGATCAGAAATTGGCGGTACTCCTCAGCAACCTCCGGAAGTTTTTCCAGAGGCACCTGCTTCAGGTCCTGCGGGCTCTTTATTTGGTCGATCCAGTTTGTCATGGTTTTCCTATTTCACGGAATACGTGATCTTAAAAAATCCGCCAAAAAGATAAGTTCTTTGGCTTCAGCGCCCAATCGTTTTGCTTCTTTTTTCGCCCGGCCGATAAGACCGAGCGCTTTCTGGGTGGCCGCCTTGATGCTCATCACCTTGCAATAACCGTCTTTATCCAGGATATCATCTACGATCTGGAACGCAAGCCCCAAGCATGCTCCGTAACGGGTCATTATTTTGAGCTTGCGCGGGGCAGCGCCCGCGGCGATCGCTCCGGCCATGGCACTGACACGGATCAACGCGCCCGTCTTAGAGCGGCTGATGAAATCGTGCTCCGCGAGCGTCTTTTTCCGTGCCGGAGCTTCCAGGTCCGCGACCTGCCCTCCGATCATCCCTTGCGTCCCGGCGGCCTTCGATATTTCGCGCAGAACGTGGACGGCCCGGTGCGCGGGTTTGATCTCCGCGATCCATTCGAACGCCAGGGTGAGGAGCGCATCGCCGGCCAGGACCGCGTTCGCTTCGCCGAATTTTTTGTGGCAGGTGGGTTTTCCGCGCCGGGTATCGTCATTGTCCAGCGCCGGAAGATCGTCATGCACGAGTGAATAAGTATGGATGAGCTCGATCGCCAGGGCCGTCCCCATAGCGTCCCGGGGCTTTCCTCCGCACGCCTCACAAGCCGAGAGTACCAGCACCGGCCGGAACCTTTTCCCGCCCGTAAAGACCGCGTACTGCATGGCCTTGTGAATGCTGAGCGGACGGGCTTCCCGGGCGCGCAGCAGGCCTCTCAGCTTATGCTCGATCATCCCCAGATAGCATTTGTAGTATTGTTCGTAGGTCATATACGCTTTGTTAGGCCCCTTCACCAGAAACTTTTTTCTTTTTCGATCTCGGGGCCGGTTCGTCAGGGTCAAACGTCTCTTTTTTGAGCGACCCGTCCAGGGACCGGGTCAGAACCTCGATCTTCTTTTCCGTTTCGGTGAGCTTGGACTGGCAAGAGCGCACCAACCCGACACCCTCTTCGTATTTCTTGAGCGCCTGGTCAAGCGTCAGTTCCCCGCTCTCCATCGCTTCCACGATCTTTTCAAGGTCTTCCAACGCTTTCTCAAATTGAAACTTTTCGGTCATGGAATATCCCCCTTTTGGGTTATAGCAGAAACCTTCGAGACTAAAGAACCTTTATGAAGCCGGGTCCGTATCACATCCCCTTCCGAAATCTGCCGGACATTTTTGAGGATGTCGCCTTTTTCATTAAAACTCACGGAATAACCGCGCTCAAGGATCGCGAGAGGATTGAGTGCATTCAACCGGCCCATGATACCCTGAAAGACCTGGCTCTTGGAACCCATAAAGTTTGACACGCAACCTTCTATCCGCCGGCCCAGATCATCCACCCGTCCGGTAAATTGGTCCAGGAGATACCGCGGCTGCCGGAACGCCGCGCTTGAAGCAAGACCCGAAAGCCGCTCCTGATACCGCTCACAGATCCCGGTCACTATGAGATCCATTCTCTCCTTACGTTCGTGCAAACGGTCTTCAAGTTCGAAACGGCTTGAGACGATGAGCTCCGCGGCGGCTGAAGGCGTCGGGGCCCGAAGATCCGCTACAAGATCGCAGATCGTCCAATCGCTCTCATGTCCCACCGCAGAAATAACGGGGATCCTCGACCCAAAGATCGCACGGGCGACAGGCTCCTCGTTAAAGGCCCAAAGATCTTCGAGACTTCCGCCGCCCCGTCCCACGATCAGGACATCGGCCTCTGCTTGCTCGTTCATCATTCCGACAGCAGCCGCGATCTCCGCGGCCGCGCCTTCTCCCTGCACTTTGACAGGGCAGAGCAGAACATGGGTCCCGCAGAACCGGCGGTTCACCACGTTCAAAATATCATGGATCGCGGCCCCGGTCGGCGAGGTGATCACGCCCACGATCTTCGGAAACTTCGGGACGGGCCGCTTCCGCTCTTCGGCGAACAGACCCTCCTTAGCCAATTTCTCTTTTAATTGCTGGAACGCAAGCTGGAGCGCCCCGATGCCCTGCGGTTCTACGCGTTCGATATAAAGCTGGTACTGCCCGCGCGCTTCGTAAATGGAAACACGGCAGAACGCGAGGACCTTGAGTCCGTCCTTGAGCTCGAACCGGAGTCCGCGCTGATATTGGCTGAAGAAAGCCGCCTGGATCTGTGCCGATTCGTCTTTGAGCGTCAGATAGATATGCCCGGAGCTGTGATGCTTGAAGTTCGAGATCTCCCCTTCCACCCAGACCGCGGAAATCCGGGATTCCAGGAGCAGGCGGCTCTGCCGGTTCAGCTGGCTGACCGTATAAATTTTTCTTTCCTTGCTATTCAAATCGAGATCGTGCATTTCTGCGGCTTTCATACATCACTCCAAATGGCGCAACGCGCAAAGCGCAACGTGAAAGTATTCGCGTTGAGCGTTGCCCGTTGTGCGTTGAGCGGATTTTAGTCGGTAATGACTCGATCCATCCTCACATCATGTATCTGCATCGGAACTTTTTTTACGATCTGTTCCCGGAAGCACAACCCGACTTTAACTGCTTTTTGGGCCTTCCGGAGAAGCCGGTCATAGTAAGCGCCACCCCGCCCCAGACGTCCGCCGCTTTTGTCAAAAGCCACGCCCGGGACAATAATGATATCCATTTGACGGGCCGGCCACTTCTTACAAAATGCCCTGGGTTCCCTGATGTTGTAAGCGCCCTTTTTGAGGTCCCTGGAAAGTGAACGGACCCGGCACAATACCATGGATCTTTTCGGATCGATCCTCGGAAGATAGATCTTTTTATTTTTCAAAACCTTTTCAAGGAAGGGCCTTGTCTCAACCTCGGGTGCGATCCCATAATAAAGCGCGACATGCTCAGCTCTTTGAAAAATGGGCTCCCGGGATAATGTCCTGAGAATGCGACGGCTTTTCACATGCCGCGAGAGACGCGGAATATTTCTCCTTTTCTCAAGGAGTGCTTTTCTAAGAGAACTCTTTTCCAGCATGGATCAAGGGACCTAGCGGGCTGCCGTCTTTTTTTCTTGTTCGAAGCGGGCTCGTTCCGCCTCGAGCTTTGCAGCTTTTTCATCAAGATCGGCTTGAAGCTGGCGAAGATTTTCTTTTTGGCGATCCATTTCCTCGGAGAACTTCTGGCGCTCGGCCTGGAAAGTCTTTTTTTGAGCCTCAAGTTCCCGGCTTTCGTCCTGAGCGGTGTCCGGACTGTTGAGGGTCTGCATCTTGGAGAAAATCTCTTCTTTGAGCTTTTCCAGCTGATCCTGTTTCTCACGGATCATCTGGACCTGCTGATCGCGAACTGCTTCCCATTCCGTCTTCAGCTTATCAAGCTCGGATTGCGGGACCGGCTCCCCGGCTTTCTCCGAAACCTCCGCTGCGGCCTGGCCGGTTGCAAATCCCGCCGGAGACAAAAAAAGAACGGCCAAGATCCAAAAAAAAGCGGTCCTTTTAAATTTTCGCATTTTCCCTTCTGCTCTTTCTCTTTGATTTGTCATAGCCGGGTTCGCGACGAATGGCACCGGTACCGTTCAAATTCCTGACATTTAAACCTTTTCCTTTTTTAAAAACTTGCGGATCCGGATAAGCTTCAATCCTCGCAATTCAGAATCAAGCTCGGCCTCCTGCCAACCCTCAAGACTTTCCATGTCTGACAAAATCTTTGCGGTGTTTTCATACTGCCGCCATTCGGGAACTCTTTGAAGAAAAATAATATATACTTTATTTGGTATAACTTGGTCAATAATTTGTTTCAGATCTGACATTCCTTTAAAATCGACGTATAACTCGAACACGGGCGCGTTTCCATTCGCCATGCAAATTATTTGAGGAATAAACCCCCAGTCAGCTGCTATGAAAATCGCGCTTTCGACGTGTTGGGCAAAAAACTCCGCCATCTGGGTATATTCGGGACTCCACTCAGGCGAGGTCTTTCCAGTCAAAAGAGATCGTTCTGTCGAGCTGAAGACAATTATGCGATATAAAAAAAATACTGAGAGAACTATCAGAAAAAGCCAGCGCAGGATTTTTGTCAAAACCGTCCGCCTACCCCCTTTGTCGTAGAGCCCTGTAAAAGTTAAAGCCATTGCAACATATTGAAAGGGCGTGCCAAGGATCCAGTGGTAAACCCAGGTTGTTTGAGGCAAAACTCGGATCGCAACAGCGATAGCCAAATAGGCCAGCAAGGAAATACCGGCCCACTTGAACCACCGGCTGCTGTTCCGCGCAAAAACCCATAGACTCGCTATTAAACTCGAAATGAGTAGAATGCATATACCTTCTACGCAATACAAGCGCCACCCCGTCTGGACACCACATATAATAGCTTTTACCAAGGCACCATTCCCAAGACAGAGGTACTTCCAAAAATAGGAGGCATGATCGCTCCAGGATAAACGAATGGAAGAATGCGCCACTGCGCTTAAGGAGAATAGCTTGTGTTCATGAACCCACGAATAAAGATTGACCGGGATCAGAGGGAAACAACCTAAAAAATATCCTGCAGCACAAGCAAATAGGTGCGGAATTTTTCGGCGAGGCCCAGAAAAAAACATGAACATTAACAGCGGAACCAGCAACACAACCGAACTCAATTTTTCATAAAGCGCAACACCCGCTATAACGCCAAGCCAAAATGAATTTGCGACATGGGGGACTCCCTTTATTTCTCCGCGAAGCCACACTCCGATGAACAAAAGACGGAGGGCTAGGATCAACGCAACCGATCCCCAATCATGTCGTGTCATTAGAAGAACACTAGGATCCAGAATGACAAAAACAAAAAAAATAACAAGTCCCAAGGGAGGCCATTCCTTTCGAAGAAGCCAGCCGAAGAGGAATATCGCCACGCTCACAAAAAACACTCCGAGCAGCCTCCAACTCACCACCGAAAAACACGCCTTGAATATCCGCAAATAAAGACCATAAATGGTACTTTTGATCGCGCCTATGTAGGAATTATTAAATAGTGGAAAGTGTTGACGACCTATGGAAATACAAAAACCACCAAATGCATCTTTTGGGCTTTTAGCTAAAGAGGCGGGGGCCTGAAAAACTTCATCGCAATAAAGTCCTTGGCGCGAAAGCGCGATGCTTCCAGCACTAAGAAATAAGCTGCACGCAATCAGGGATATTATTACGTTGATTTTGGACACAAAAAAGAACCTAAGGGGGTTCGACTATATTCATGCGATCGCATTTTGCATCCCTTTACCATTTTCTGGAACACCTCCAACAACAAAAAAACAACATGCTGAACGGTAAAGATATTGTTTCCTCAAGAATTCGAAAGAAGCAGTTTATTAAATTTTTCGCATTTTCCCTTCTGCCTTCCTGCGCCTCTTGCTATAATGCCAGCCCGTAGCAGGTCTTATGCCTCCATAGCTTCCGCCTCGCCAGGGGCGAGGATGGATCCGTCCTCCGGATTAACCGGAGGCGGACAATTGGAATAACCTAGTTTCTCTTTTTTATCATGTTATGATTTCGCTGATGTTTCGTGCCCCCATAGCTCAATTGGATAGAGCATCTCCTTCCTAAGGAGAGGGTTGCATGTTCGATTCATGCTGGGGGCATTTTTTAATATTTTATGAGTGAAAACACATCGCGGTTTTTCAGTTTTTGCCGCCCTTTCAGAAACTCTAATTCGATCACGAACGCGAGTTTCGTCACTTTGCCGCCGATGGCTTCCACAAGTTTTACAGCCGCGGCAGCCGTCCCCCCCGTCGCCAAGAGGTCGTCCACGATGACCACCTTCTCCCCGCGTTTCACCGCGTCCTGATGGATCTCAAGGATCTCTTCACCGTATTCAAGTGTGCAAGCAATACTCTGGGTCTTCCAGGGAAGTTTGCCCTTTTTGCGAATGGGCACAAAACCCACCCCGAGTTTTGTCGCAAGCGCTGTCCCAAAGATAAATCCACGCGACTCGATCCCCACCACCGCGCCGATCTTTTTCCCTTTTAGAGACCTTGCCAACCGGGCAATGATCTCCCGGAGCGACTTCGCGTCCTTCAGGAGCGGTGTGATGTCCCGGAAAAGGATCCCTTTTTTGGGAAAATCAGGAATGTTGCGGACTTTGGCTTTCAACGTTTTCAGATTCATAAAAGCTCCTTTTGAAATAGTTGAACGGCTTTGAAAAAAGCGGAATACCTAGCGAGGAAGATAATTTTCGAACTGGTCGCCTTCCAAAGCAAGCTGAGCGCGGATCTTCTTAAGCACCGTGTTCTCGATCTGCCGGATACGCTCCCGCGTGACATTGAAATGGTGAGCAACCTCCGCCAACGTATGCGGGTCATGATGGACCAGCCCGAACCGGCGCTCCAGGACCTCGCGCTCCCGGTCATCCAGGACCCCCAGCAGCTTGCGGATCCGGTCGCTTTTAAGCATTTCCCCGACCTGCGAGTCCGGATTGCGCTCTTTGTCGTCTTCGAGCAGATCGATCAGTTCGGCCTTGCCGTCGAGGCTAAGCGGCGCATTGAGCGAACTCGGACGGTTTACGATACTCTCGATCTTTTTGACTTTCGAGGTGGGGATCTCAAGGACTTTTGCGATCTCGCGTCTCGTCGGCGCCCGGCTGAGACGCTGCGTTAAAGCATCCCGGATCCGTCTCCACTTGGAAATGATGTCATACATATAAACCGGGATACGGATCGTCTTCCCATGATTGGAAAGAGAGCGCATCATGCCCTGCTTGATCCACCAAGAGGCATACGTGGAAAAACGGTAGCCCCTTTTCGGATCGAATTTTTCCACCGCGCGCATGAGACCGATGTTGCCTTCTTCCACAAGATCCGAGAAAGCAAGCCCCATGTGGGCATAGCGTTTCGCAAGCGCGATCACCAAACGAAGATTCGAGCGGATCATCCGCTGCCGTGCCTCTTCGCTCCGCGCGCCGCCCGCCTGGACTTTTTGTCCTAAGGAAATCTCTTCTTCAGGGGTCAGGAGCGGGATATGCTCGATCTGGTCGAGATAAATCCTCATCGCCGTGCGGTCAAGGGTTTGATCCGTTGCGTCATCCGCATGGACATCGAGCTCTTCGTCTTCACGTTCACGTTTTCGGCGATCGAGGGTCCCATCAACTTTGAGGATATCCTCCGCCTCTTTCTGAAGCTCTCTTTCACGGCGCAGAAGCGCCTCTGTCTCTTCGAGGGAAGTGGGAAGAGCTTTCGGAGAATTTTTCTTGGACCTTGAGGGCTTACGGACGTGAGAAACCGGACGGGAACGCTCGAGGCGCCTCCGCCCGGTTTTTTTCTTGAAATGTTCCGGCTTCGTCCTGCGACCTGGACGAGCTTTCTTTTTTTTATTTTTTTTACCTGCCATAAGATCAAGGTTCCTGCGCTCCGCCGACGGCGAAGTACAGGAAAAGCTCCTAAGGGAACGCTGGCCTATTTCTTCTGACGCAATACCGCTTGAGCTGCCGCGAGCCTCGCGATCGGAACGCGATAGGGCGAGCAACTGACATAATTCATCCCCACCCTGTTGCAGAGAGCGATCGAACTTGGATCGCCGCCATGTTCGCCGCAAATGCCGATCTTCAAACCCTTCTTCGTTTTACGGCCTTTTTCCACGGCAAGTTGAATCAAATATCCGACACCTTCTTCGTCAATCGACTGGAACACGTCTTTCTCGTAAATGCCCTGATCAAGATAGGCCCCCATAAAGGAACTGGAATCGTCGCGAGAAAAACCGAGTGTCATCTGCGTAAGGTCGTTCGTGCCGAATGAGAAAAATTCGGCGACCTCCGCAATGCGGTCCGCCGTGAGTGCCGCTCGAGGCACTTCGATCATGGTCCCGATCATATATTCGACTTTGGTCCCCTTTTCCGTGAAAACCTTGTTGATGGTCTCGATGGAAAGGTCCCTCAGGATCTCGAGTTCCCTCTTGGTCCCGACGAGCGGGATCATGATCTCGGGAACGATCTTCATGCCTTTTTTCTTCAAGTTGCAAGCCGCCTCAATGATGGCACGGACCTGCATAGCATAGATCTCGGGGTACGTGATCCCGAGACGACAGCCTCGATGGCCGAGCATCGGGTTGAATTCATGAAGCGCTTCGACCTTCTTCTTAACGATCTCGACGGATACCTTCATGACGTCCGCCATTTCCTGCTGGTTGGCGGCTTCCTGAGGAAGGAATTCGTGAAGCGGTGGGTCCAAAAGACGGATCGTCACGGGAAAACCTTTCATCGCCTCGAAGATCCTTTCAAAGTCCCCGCGCTGCATCGGCAGAAGTTTCGCCAGAGCCTTCTCACGGCCGACTTTATCGTCCGCGAGGATCATCTCACGGACCGCGATGATGCGATCGCCTTCAAAGAACATGTGCTCCGTACGGCAAAGTCCGATCCCTTCGGCGCCAAAACGGCGGGCCACTTCCGCATCGTGGGGGGTATCCCCATTGGTGCGAACTTTGAGCTTACGGGTCTCATCGGCCCACTTCATCAGGGTCGCAAAATCACCGGAAAGTCTGGATTCGATGGTACTGAGTTTGCCGAGATAGACTTGACCGAGACTGCCGTCGAGAGAAATAAACTCTCCTTCTTGCACGACCACTTTTCCGGCCGTGAACTGACGGGCCTTATAATCGATCTGGATGTCCGTGACACCGGCCACACAGCATTTCCCCATTCCGCGAGCCACGACAGCCGCGTGCGAGGTCATGCCACCGCGCGCCGTTAGGATACCTTTCGCGACATGCATGCCGCCAATATCCTCCGGCGAGGTCTCGATACGAACCAGGATCACCACCTCGCCCTTTTTTGCCCAAGCTTCGGCGTCCTCGGCCGTAAACACCACTTTACCGGTCGCGGCGCCCGGAGACGCGGGCAGTCCCTTAGCGATGACCTCTTTTTTCTGTTTCGGATCAAACGTCGGATGAAGCAACTGATCCAGCTGTTTGGGATCTATTCTCAAAAGAGCCTGACCCCGGGTCAGCGCTTTTTCTTTGACAAGTTCAACCGCAACACGAACGGCCGCCGCGGCAGTCCGTTTGCCGTTCCGGGTCTGAAGGATATAGAGCTTCCCTTCCTGAATCGTGAATTCAATGTCCTGCATGTCTTTGTAATGTTTTTCAAGACGCAGACGGAGAGAATTAAGCTGTTTGTAAACTGCCGGCCATTTCTGGGCAAGCACTTCGATCGGCTCCGGCGTGCGGATACCGGCCACGACATCTTCTCCTTGGGCATTGATCAAATATTCGCCGTAGAATTTGTTCTCACCGGTCGAAGGGTTGCGCGTGAAGCAAACACCGGTTCCGGAAGTCTCTCCCATATTGCCGAACACCATGGCCTGAATGTTCACGGCTGTGCCAAGAAGACCGCGGATCTCATTGATCTGGCGGTACTTGATCGCGCGGGGATTGTTCCATGAATTGAAGACCGCGTTTGTGGCTTTGACAAGCTGCTCGAACGGATCTTGAGGGAATTCTTCTTTCGTATGGTCTAAGTAGATCTTCTTGTACTGGCGGACCACATCCTTCAAATCATTGGCATTGAGCTCAGTGTCGGATTTTGCACCGACCTGCTGCTTTTTCTTTTCAAGCACATGCTCAAAATCATCATGCGGTACCTCCATCACAACGTCCCCGAACATTTGGATGAAACGGCGATAGGAATCCCACGCAAAACGCTCATTCTCAGTCTTCACAATCAACCCCTGCACCACCTCCGAGTTAAGCCCGAGATTGAGCACGGTGTCCATCATGCCAGGCATGGAAGCCGCGGCGCCCGAGCGAATGGAAACGAGGAGGGGATTATTCCGGTTACCGAGCTTGAGGCCCATGGCTTTTTCGAGTTTGGCGACATTCTCGCGGACTTGCTCCTCAAGACCCGCAGGCCATTTCTTGCCGTTTTTATTATAAAGATCGCATGTTTCGGTCGTGATCGTAAAACCGGCCGGAACGGGAATGCCGATATTCGTCATTTCGGCGAGGTTCGCGCCTTTGCCGCCCAGAAGATCTTTCATCTTGGCGTCCCCTTCAGCCTTGCCATTGCCAAAAAAATAAACGTATTTCGAGCACTTGGATTTGGATTTAGACTTGGATTTCGAGGATCTCCTGCATGTTGCGGTACTCATAATTGCTCCTTTTTAATTCTTGTTGATTTTTGATGGATTACGATTAAAAAATAACCCTCCGAAGGACCTTCAGGGGTCTTAAAAGAGGTTTGGTCCCGATACATATCAATTTCAACGAAGTTGAAATTGGGGCCCTCCATGTCAATATCCTGGAAATGAAGCTTCAGACAAGGACGGAAGAGCGCGGATTATATCACTCTTCGTCGATTCTGGAAAGTGCCGAAAGATCGGCGATCTTTGCCGTATAAAGACGATTGATCTTTGCGACAAGCGCCATCCGATTCTCACGCAAAACCGCGTCCTCCGCATTCACCAGAACATGGTCAAAGAAATCGTCCAGAGGCCCTGCAAAAAGATCCGCAAAAAGCCGCGTCGCTTTTTCATATGCCTCCGTTTCGAGAAACCCGATAACGTCTTTTGCTCTCGTGTAAAATAATTCAAAAAGCCTCTTCTCCCCGGCCTCGATCAAAAGTCCCTCTTTCGGTTCCCCGGGCATTTTGCCATAACCTTTCAATATGTTCGCCGTTCGCTGGACCACCTTGGCCGCCTTGATCAGGATTTTCTGATCCATTCCGGTCAGGACATCAAACCTTTTAAACGCGCCCGAGATATCCTCAAAGGAAGATCGCATGACCGCCTGAAGAACCTCAAAAGGCCGCGTGCCGGGTTTGACGCTCAATTCAAACGACACACGCTCCTGAAGAAATTTTAAAAATCTCGGCTTCAAGTCTTCTTTCTCGGTCAATTTGTTGCCGTACCATTTCATATTCGTCTCGAGAACCTGCTCCAGCGAAAAGGAGATCCCAAATGCCCGAACAAGCTTTACCACAATGCCACCGGCCCGGCGCAACGCAAAGGGATCCTGACTTCCCGTGGGTTCAATCCCTGAGCCCAGGGCCCCGATCAAAAGGTCGAGGCGATCCATGACCCCGAAGAGTGCTCCGAGGAGGCTCATGGATTTTTTGACCTTCACGTGATCTTCCGTCAGGTTCTTGGGCAGGTATTGAGTACCGATCGCTAAGGCCACTTCGTTTTTTTCTCCGGCCTCAAGGGCATATTCCCGGCCCACGATCCCTTGAAGATCCGGCATTTCATAAACCAAATGGGTCGCAAGATCGATCTTGGAAAGCGCGGCAACGCGCGCGAGGTCCCGCGCAAGCTCTTTTTGCCCTACCGCTACGGCGAACTCCGCGGCCATCTTTTCAAGTCTCTTGGTCTTGTCGAGGACCGAGCCAAGCTTGCCAAGGTAAACGAGTTCGGCGAGTTTCGGCTTTTTCTTTTCGAAGGTTTCGCGCGTGTCCATTTCATAAAAATAACGGGCGTCCTTGAGCCGCGAGTCCAGAACATTTTCATAATCCGAACGGATCTTGGAAAGGCCCTTGTGCTTGCCGTTCATCACGGCTACAAACCGGTTCTTCATCTTTCCTTTGGCGTCACAACAGGCAAAAACTTTCTGGTTCTTTTTCATGCAACTTGCGAGCACTTCCGCGGGAAGCTCGAGATATTCCTGCGAGAAGGTCCCCTCCAAAAAGAACGGCTCTTCCACAAGCTGGGCGTTCACGTGCGCCAATTCTTTGTCACTTTGTTTTTGTCCGAAGCGGTTTTTGAGGGCCCCGCGAATCAAGGCCTCACGCGTTCCGATCGGCAGATAAACATGTTTCTTTTTCAAAAGCGCGACATAAGCTTTCCAATCGGCTTTCGGGATCGTGAAACTTTGAGGCGAAAGAAAACGGTGGCCAAAGCTTTTATTGCCGGACTTTACATCCGCAAGCACAAGCGGCACCTTTTTGGTGTTCATCAGAACGACCAGCCACCGGATGGGACGAGGGAAACGGAACCCCGACGCTTCCCAGCGCATGAGTTTAGGAAAGGAAAGTGAAGCAAGAAGCCCCTTGATCAGATCCGGAAGAAGGGTCGAAACGGCCCCGCCCTTTTCTTTTTTCCTCAGGAGGATGAACTTCCCCTTGGGGGTGTCCCGGATCTTGATATCTTTTTCGGTAGCCTGTTTGCTTTTGAGGAAACCCTGCAACACCATCGTGGATTTCCCCTGAGCATCATAGCATTTCTCATGGGAAGGACCCGATATCTCGAGCTCCCGGTCAGGCTGCACCGCGGCAATACCTTGGACAAAAAGCGCGATGCGGCGCGGCGTTGCTTCGACTTTCACATCCTCGAAAGCGATGCGTTCATCCACAAGCTTTTGATGCGTTCTCACGACCAACTCGTCATAAATAACATCCAAACTTCCGACGGGCAGCTCTTCAACACCGATCTCGATCAATAAATTAGGCACGGTCATTTCTTCTTTCCGATAAGTGGAAAATCCTGCGCCTTGCGGCTTTCAAGATACCCTTCCGCGCAACGGCGGGCCAAAGCCCGGACGCGAGCGACGTAGCGGGGCCGTTCGTTCACGCTTACGGCACCACGCGCGTCCAGAAGATTGAAAATATGCGAGGTCTTGAGGCAGCAATCATAAGCCGGCAGGACCATCCCGCCTTCGAGCAAGCGTTCGGCCTGTTTTTCATAATCTTCGAAATGGCGGCGATAGATCTCGGGATCTGATCCCTCGAAATTGAATTTTGAGAATTCCCGCTCCCCTTGCAAATGGACGTCGCCATAGGTGACCTTGTCATTCCACCGGATGTCAAAAAGAGACTCTTTCTGCTGGAGGAACATGGCGATGCGCTCAAGGCCATAGGTGATCTCGCAAGAGATCACATCGAGATCGATCGAACCACATTGTTGAAAATAAGTAAATTGTGTGATCTCGAGACTGTCGAGCCATACCTCCCAGCCAAGGCCCCACGCGCCAAGTGTCGGAGATTCCCAATCGTCCTCTACAAAACGGATGTCGTGGGAAAGCGGGTCAATGCCGACCGCTCGAAGGCTATTCAGATAAAGCTCTTGGGGATCTCCCGGGGACGGCTTCAAAATAACCTGGTATTGATAATAATGCTGGGTCCTGTGCGGATTCTCGCCGTAGCGACCATCCGTGGGCCTACGGGAGGGCTCGACATAGGCGGCTTTCCAGGGCTCGGGACCCAGGGCCCGGAGAAATGTATGGGGGGAAAAAGTGCCGGCGCCAACTTCGATATCATAAGGCTGCATCACGAGACAGCCCTGCCTCGCCCAATAGTCATTCAGTTTTTGTATTAACTCCTGGAACGTCAAAGGTTTAGGCATCGCCTTCCCTGAAAGGTCTTTAGCGGGTTAAAAACACTTCTTCAAAGAGGCGGCATTGTAACAAAAACCCACTGACGAATCAAGTTACGGAAGGAAAAACGTCAGGGACGGTGATGCCGGGCTTGTAGCTCCTCCAAGACCTTCAGAACTTCCTGCCGTTCGCGCCGGAGAGGATCGGCCTGAAGGGCGACAAGTGTCAAAAGCTCGCGGAGCAATTCCTGGGCCGAGATCAAGCGATCCGTTTCCATCTCCGCTTGCTCAATCGTTGCATAAAGAATGGATTTCACGGCGTGGATCTTTTCGTAGTCATGCGACACGTCATTCTCACGAAGCAGCTGCTGGGTCCTGTTCATCGCTTTCGCAAGGCATCGCCGATAACCGCTTTCCTTGTTTTCTGTTTGTTCATGTTCGACATTTCTCATTTTCATGCTCCGGAACCACTGAAGGAACAGTCCTGGCTTTCGTTTTCTTTCGATCTACGACCGTCAGGACCGTCCCTTCGTTTACCCCGTAGCACCGTTAAACATGTCCCACTCCTTATGGAAACTCTTCGAGAACATTCCCCAGGTTGATCCGTTCCCATACGCCTTATTTAACGGTTGCTTACGGGGCAAGCGGGTCTCAAGCTCCGGTATTAGACCGTCACTTGATCTTTAATGCGTTGCAGCTTGTTGCCGCCGATCCCCTGGACCTGATTCAGATCATCGATCGATTTGAACATACCGTTCTTATCGCGATGTTCAATGATCCGCTTGGCCATCACGGGACCGATCCCACGGACTTTGACCAACTCCTCCGTGGTGGCCTTATTGACATTCACCATCACCGTGGGCTGCGGCTGACCTTGAAGCTGCAAAGTCGCCTTGGGTTGGCCGGCTAGCACTTTCTCTGCGGCGATCATGGAAAGACCCCCGAAGAAAAACGTAGTGATAACCAGCACCCCCAATGCGCGTTTCACTTCTGCTCTGTACATCATTGTGACACCTCCGTTTTTGACGTTAGCGGGAGGGTAACATAAATATGATTATATGTCAATATCTTATTTAATAAAATGCATAAGTTATTTTATTCATTATTATTATATTCTCCTTGACGAACGAGGCCCTACCGCTAAAATATGCTCATGTTGAAGAATTTAGGACAACGCATACGAACGCTTCGCAGGGAAAGAGGTCTCACCTTAGTCGAGATCTCCCAGAAGACCGGTATCGCCCAAGCCACTCTTTCCCGCATCGAAACCGGCACCATGATCGGAACGGTTGAGAGCCACGAAAAGATCGCCGAGACGCTCGGCATTGGATTGTCCGATCTTTATACGGGGGTCGACCGTCGCTACGAACAGATCAGCCATCAAGCCAAGGAAGCACGCACGGCCACGCACCATACCAAAGACGTTCATGTAGAAGTACTTACGCAAGAAAGCTCCAAAAAGAAGATCACCCCCCTCCTCCTGACCCTCCAGGGAGGCGGTAAGACAGAGAAGGAGCACAACGAACGCGGGGTAGAAAAATTCGCCTGGGTCCTTGACGGGCACGTCAAGATCAAGCTCGAGAATCAGGAATACGACCTCAGCGCGCAGGAAACCCTCTACTTCGACGCCTCTTTCCCCCATCAGATCGCCAATGAAGGCCAGAAGACCGCCAAGGTCTTTATCGCCGTTTCACCCTCTAAGATCTAATCACCTGCCCTCGTTATTGCAACTTCCACCGTCTTGCCTCGCAAAGCAAAACAACTTAGAAAAGTAATCTCAACAGCAGGACTTGCAATTCCCTAAAAAACGGCCGCTTCTTTTGAGATCCAATCCAGATAGGATCTGCTGCCTTGAGTAATAGGCAAACAAATGATCTCGGGAATTTCGTAGGGGTGATTTTTAAGGAGAGTCTTTTCGAGTTTTTTGTAATTCGATACCTGAGTCTTGATAAGGAGAAGAACTTCCTTGGAAGTTTCTTTCCTGCCACGCCAGCGGTAATGGGATTCAAGGCCGGGAAGGATCTGGACGCAGGCCGCAAGCCGTCTAGAAACTAAAAGGCCCGCGAGGGTGCGGGCCTTTTTAATGCTGGGAACGGTGTTGAGAACGCAACAATACTTCGCGCTCACAAACTATTTTCGATTGAGCGTCGCCGAATAACCGCTTTCGGGAGCCCCCAAAGTGATATGACCTTCGCGCGCAAGCCATCCGAGGCTCATCAACACAAGTTCGTGAGGGCGCTTTAAACTTTTGGTAAGTTCATCCGCAGTAGCATTTTTTTTATCGTCAAGGAAATGCCAAATCTCTCCGGCGACAATTCCAATTTCCATGATCATGGGGGGACTCCTTTTGAGACTGAATTTACATCAAATGGCGTGCACAATATAGCAAGAAACGATTCCATTTAAAAGAACTTTATTGTTTCCCCCTTGAGCAACCGATCACACTCATCCGGCTCCCATTCCGAGAACCTTGCGGAGAAATTGTCCTGTATAGGAGCCCGGGACTCCGGCGACCTCTTCCGGAGAGCCACAAGCGACGATCCTCCCGCCATCCTTTCCGCCATCGGGCCCCAGATCAATCACATAGTCTGCCATCTTGATGACATCCAGATTGTGCTCGATCACCACGACCGTGTTACCTTGGTTCCGAAGATCAAAGAGCGCCTTCAAAAGATGCTGGATATCCCCGAAGTGAAGCCCTGTCGTGGGTTCGTCCAAAAGATAAAGTGTTTTTCCCGTAGCTTTCTTAATAAGCTCGGAGGCGATCTTAATGCGCTGAGCTTCCCCGCCTGAAAGCGTGGTCGACGATTGTCCGAGTTTTAGATAACCCAGCCCGACCGTTTCAAGAACTTCCAATCGCTCGCGAATCATGGAAAGCCTCGCAAAAAAACCTATCGCCTCCCGGACTGAAAGGTCCAGCACTTCCGCAATATTTTTTCCTTGGTAACGGACCTCGAGCGTTGGCTCGTTGTACCGCTTGCCACGGCAGGATTCACAAACCACAAAAAGATCCGGCATAAAGCTCATCTCGAGTTTTTCGGATCCTGCTCCACGGCAATTTTCACACCGCCCGCCTTTAAGATTAAAACTGAAACGCGACTGGGAATAGCGGCGGAGTTTCGAAAGTTCCATGTCACTGTAAAGTTTGCGAATGAACCCGAAAATATCCGTATAGGTCGCGGGATTGGAGCGCGGCGTACGTCCGATCGGCGCCTGGTCGATCTCAATGATCTTATCAATATGTTCTGCACCCTCGAGCGTCCCGAACCGGCCTACTTTGTACTCTGTTTTAAAGATCCGGTTGTGAAGTTCCTTGTAGAGAATATCGTGAACAAGTGTACTTTTACCCGAACCTGAAACGCCGGTCACGCAGATAAAAAGCCCGAGCGGAAAAGTCACATCGATATTTTTCAGATTATGCTCGCAGCAGCTTTTTACGATAAGTTCCGGGACCGTACGAGCGCCTTTGCGGTCCTTGGGCACCTCGATTGAAAGCTCGCCGGAAAGATATTGGAGCGTCAGCGATTGGGGGCATTCCTTCATCTCGGCAAGCTTGCCTTGGGCCACGATCTCCCCGCCCTGAATACCCGCCCCCGGTCCGAGATCGATCACGTGCTCGGCCCTCCGGATCGTTTCCTCGTCGTGTTCAACGACAAGTACCGTATTCTTAAGATCGCGAAGTTTTTCAAGTGAATCCAACAACTTTCCATTATCACGGGGATGAAGACCGATGCTCGGCTCATCCAGCACATAGAGCACACCGGTCAGTCCGAGTCCGATCTGCGCCGCAAGCCGGATGCGCTGGAGTTCCCCTCCGGCCAAAGTTGCGACCGTGCGATCAAGCGTCAGATACCCGAGCCCGATATCGAGAAGAAATGAAAGCCGTTCACGAACTTCCCGGAGAATGGGCTCTGCGATCACTTCCTGCGCGCCTTGAAAAAACAGATCCCGAAAGAACGGCACCGTCTCTTCGACAGATAAAGCCGTAACCTCGGTAATATTTTTCCCTTCGATCAGAACGCTGAGGCTTTCTTGGCGGAGCCGCTTGCCCGCACATTCCGGACAGATCTCCTCACGTAGGAATTTCCGGACCTTCGCACGCACTTCCTCGGAATTCGTTTCATGGAAAAGTCGCTCCCATTCTTCCACAAGCCCGGCAATGTCCCCATCCCCGAGGAAAAACACTTCTTTGGCTTCTTCTGGCCAATCTCGATACGGCGTATCCCATTCAAAGTTATATTTCTCCGTCAGATCATGCAAAAGATCTTCGAAAAAATACTTATTGAATGAGAAAAAAACGTCTTTGTTGAGTGCGTTCATAAGCGGTTTATGGGGCGCCAAGATCACACCCTGGGCAAAGATCTGCGAAAGTTTCCCGAGCCCTTTGCATTTCGGGCAGGCTCCGTAAGGGCTGTTGAATGAGAACATGTTGGGCGCGAGATCCGGCAGGCTGATCTGGCATTTGGCGCAGGTTTTGGTGGTGGAAAAAAAATGAAGGACCCCCTCCCCGTTATCCTCTTTTTCCAGGATCGCAATATGTCCTTTAGTGAGATCCAACGCGCAAACGAAGGAATTCCTGAAACGTTTGTCCTGGCATCTATCCTGACTTTTATTTTCTCTCTCATTATGGTTGTCAGGATTGCCCCAATTTCCATCATGTGGAAATTGAACAGTATTGGGACTATTTTCTTCTGACAAAGGGTTGCCAGGGCTGGTCCAATTAACCCTTGAATCTTTTGAAGGAGAATTGGGCCTGTCCTCACCCTTTAAAAGCGTCAGCTCATCGATCACGATCTCAATATCGTGGCGCACGGACTTCCGGAGCTTCATATCCTGTTTGATGAGCCTCACGCTCCCATCGATGCGCGCCCGGTCAAAACCTTTTTTAAGTGAATCCTGGAAAAGCTTCTGGAATTCTCCCTTGCGCCCTCGCGCAAGCGGTGCCAAGACCTGCACTTCACGTCCCGCAAAACGCTCGAGAAGGTCCTTAAAAAGCTCCTCACGGGACTGGCTTCGAAGGATCTCATGACACGAGGGACAGTAAGGGATGCCGACCTTGGCGAAAAGGAGCCTCAGATAATCATAGATCTCGGTAACGGTTGCGACCGTAGAGCGCGGATTATGCGTAACGGAACGTTGTTCGATCGCGATCGCAGGAGAAAGCCCGGAGATATGGTCCACATCCGGCTTCTTGAGCTTTTCGAGAAATTGCTTGGCGTAAGAGGAAAGACTTTCGAGATAGCGACGCTGGCCTTCGGCGTAGATCGTATCGAACGCGAGCGAGGATTTCCCGGAACCGGAGAGACCGGTTATGACCGTGATTTTGTTGCGAGGGATCTTAAGCGATAAGTTCTTGAGATTGTGTTCTCGTGCCCCGCGGACCTCGATGAATTCATCCATGCACGGAATTCCTCCGGCCGGCCCGTCCCCATACCTGTCAATTTCAACTTCGTTGAAATGGGGGCGGTCCTGACTGCCATTCATAAAAAGAAAACAAGAGTCAGGACCGCTCAGGTCCCGACGCGAACGGAGGCGAAAGCTTTTTTGAGCGTGGCGATCGCGGCAAGAATGGCCAGATAACTTGTTTTTGGATTCCCGGGTGCCGGTTTGTTCTGTGTCACCGTGGTGAATGTACCGAAGTCCCCTTCGACCAGGACCTCATGCCGGTTCCCTTTGTAGGCTCGCGAGGTCCAGATCTCCACCTGTGTACGCTCGGGCCCGATCCCTGCGAGACTCAGAACGGCGGCAACATTGATGTTCTGCGGGAAATGCTCGATGGCCTCGATCGCCGCTCCGCGAAAAACACGTTTTTCTTCGGAAAAGGTTTTGAGGACCGGGAATTTTTTCTTGAGGAAATAGGCCGCGCCCATCAGCGCCTCCGGTGGCTTACGCGTGATCAAGCGGACCTTCCGAATCTTTCCGTTGGCTGCCGCCAAGACGCCGTCCACGCCCGTGATCGCACCGGAGGGACAAAAGATCCTGGACCGGTTCTTCTTGAGCAGTTCGACGACCTGGGGCTGAAGCAATCCTCCCACACTCATGATAAGAACTTTTTTATTCCATTCACAGGCAAGCTTCACAACTTGCGCTGCGACCTTGGGTGACGCGGCTTCGATGATCAGGTCCGAACGGCGGACCAACTCGGTCAGCGGAACCAGACGTGCATAAAACTTATATTTTTCCTGAAGCGCTGCCGCCTTTTCCTTGTGCTTTTCGCACAAGAACTTAAGCTGCGCGAAAGCCCGGAGATCTGTCACCACCGCTTGCGCGAGCGCCGTCCCGATCGTCCCTCCTCCGATGATCCCGACCTTGATCCTTCGTTTCATTTTTTCCTTCTCACGATGCGATTCTTGGAATCGACATAAACGACTTTAGGTTTGTGCTTTTTTGCCTCCGCCGCCGTAAGTACCATAAAGGTCAGGATGATTGCGATATCACCCGCTTTTCCGTGTTTGGCCGCGCCGCCGTTCAGGCAGATGACACCGGACCCCACGGGCCCAGGGATGGCATAACTTTCGATGCGAGAACCATTATTAAGATTCGCAATGAGGACTTTCTCATGCGGAAGAATGCCTGCTTCATCCATCAGTCTCTTGTCAATCGTGATACTTCCGGGATAATCGATGCACGCCTCGGTCACGGTCACACGGTGGATCTTTCCACCCAACATTTGTTTCTGCATAGATCCTCGATTTTTAGATTTCGGTAGTCTGTTTTCGGTTGCTGTCAGTTGTGGATTATAACATTATCGATCAGTCTTGTCTTGCCGACAAAGCAAGCCGCCAGGACAATCATGTCTTTCTGGTACTTTTTGAGCGGCGCAAGCGTCCCGGGTTCCACAATCTCAAAATATTGAACCTGATCCACGTTTTTTTTCAATTCCCGGATTGCCCGAGTCCTTAAATCCGTGAACCTCCGCCGTTTTTTCCGTAAGAGGTCCTTCTTAAACATAAAAAGCACTCGTGAGATCGCAAGGGCTCGATGCCGTTCATGAGGGCTGAGATAACGGTTCCTGGAACTCATGGCAAGCCCGTCCTTTTCCCGCACCGTAGGCATCACACGAACACGGGTTGGCAAGTTCAGATCGCGCACAAGCCGGCGGATAACGGTGGCTTGCTGAAAATCCTTGGCACCGAGATAAAGCCGGCAAGGCCCCGTGATATTAAGAAACTTCGTCACCACGGTCGCTACTCCCCGGAAATGCCCGGGACGGAATTTTCCGCAAAGAACATTCGTAAGCCTCGGGCTGACGTCCACAAAAGTCGTATAACCTTCGGGATACATGGCCGCAACGGAGGGGCAGAAAAGATAATCGACTTTGACCGGCCGGAGCTTTTTCATGTCCTCGGACAAAACGCGTGGGTACTTCGCGTAATCTTCATTCATGACGAATTGCGTGGGATTAACGAAGATGCTAACGACCGTGATATCGTTCTCGTGATCGGAGGCGCGGACAAGAGACAAGTGACCTTCATGCAACGCCCCCATGGTAGGAACAAAGCCCACGGTTTTTCCGCGGGCTCTTTCTTTTTCGAGTATTTGCTGAAGTTTTCCGGGATATCGGATGAGTTTCATGGTTTTCTTCTCAAGATACAAAGCATAAGGTCAAGGGACCAACTTTGCGCCCCGAGCTTCGCCCTTTGCGTTCAGTTCACTTAATAAGACTCGCATCGTTTTCTTCAATACCGGATGAATAAATTCGGGAGCAAGATCACAAAATGGCACAAGCACGAACGCTCTTTCATGAAGCCGTGGATGTGGAATGATACAATTTTTTCTTTCACATGTTTCATCTCCATAAAAAAGAATATCGAGGTCCAGGACCCGAGCCTCATTCTTCGTGATCCTCTGACGGCCTGCACGGGCCTCGAGTTCATGCATCTCCTGTAAAAGATCCTGCGGAGACAAATCCGTCACAAAACTCCAGACCGCGTTCCAATACCTCGGCTGCTCTTCGCCTCCGACGGGTTCTGTTTCATAGACCGGCGAACGCTTCAGCTCGCGGATCCGGTCATCGACAAGAAGCTCTTGGGCCGCAAACCCGAAATTGCTTTTCCGGTCCCCGAGATTGGATCCGATACCGAGGTAGACTCTGGTCATATTCCTGCCCTGTATCGATGGACCACCTCGTTCCAGACCGGGTCTGTCATGACAGACCCGGTCTGGAATAGGTAGTTAAATTTGAGATCTGTGCGGATGGCTTTTCTTGATACGGTCGAGGGCTTCCATGATCCGCGATTCGGCGACGGTCAAGGAGATCCGGAAATATCCTTCCCCGTTGGGTCCGAAGCCGTTCCCAGGGGTCACAACGATATTCAGCTCTTCCAGAAATTTCAAGGCCAATTCTGCGGAAGTATAGCCTGCCGGCACCGGGATCCAGACGTAAAAAGTGGCCTTCGGCGCTTCGATCTGCCAGCCAAGGTCCCGGAAACCTTGCACCAAAAGATCGCGGCGCTCCTGATAGATTTGGAGATTCTTCTCCAGTTCCTTCTGCCCGTCCTGTAGTGCTCTGATGCCCGCGATCTGGATCGCCTGAAAAATGCCGGAATCCAGGTTCGACTTCACTTTCGCGAGAAGCGAAAGCACTTGTGCATTCCCGACCGCAAAGCCCGCGCGCCAACCGGTCATGCTATAAGTTTTTGAAAGAGAGAAAAGCTCTACCGCGATCTCTTTGGCGCCGGAGATCTCCAGGATGCTCGGTGACTTAAGCCCCTCATAGCACATCTCCGAATAGGCCGCGTCATGGGCGATCAAGATCCCGTGCTTGTGTGCGAACGCCACGGCCTTTTCAAAAAAATCTTTGTCCGCCACCTGCGAGGTCGGATTATTCGGATAGTTGAGGAACATGAGCCGCGTATTCTTCAAAACATCTTCCGGGATTGCGCCAAAATCCGGAAAGTAACCGTTCTTTTCCAGAAGCGGCATCGTGTAGGGAATGCCTTCGGCAAAAAGCGTTCCCGAACGGTACACAGGATAACCGGGATCCGGGATCAAACAAACTTTCCCTGGATTCAGGACTGCGAGCGGCAAATGTCCGATACCCTCTTTGGAACCGATCAGCGGAAGAATCTCTTTGTCCGGATCAAGCCTTACACCGAAGCGGTGTTGGAACCAATCACGGATCGCATAGCGGAATTCCGGCATCCCCTGGTCGAGAGCATAACGATGGTTGCGGGGATTCTTCGCTGCAGCACTCAAAGCCTCAATGATGAAATCCGCCGTTGGAATGTCCGGATCCCCGACCCCGAGGTCGATCACATCCTTCCCCTTGGCAATGAGCTCGCGCTTTTTTTTGTCGATCTCCGCAAAAAGGTAAGGCGGTAATTTCTGCAATCGTCCCGTCGGTTCGATCGTAAGCGGTTTAAACATAGGATCCTTTCCTGGAGAATTTGAAGAATAATTGTACTACAAGGCCGGAATTATACCAGACTTCGGGAAGCTTGGGAACAGGGCGCAGACACGGAGGGATACTTTTATTTTTTGCTGTAAGGAGCGTAAGATTTGGGAGGATTCTTGACTCTTTCCGGATCCGGGATCGGCAATCCATAACCCATGTTCGGAAAATCCACGGGAATGAAAAAAGTAGCCAGTTGGATCAACCCCCCGGCCGTGTAGACCACTCCCTCACCGATCCCTGCCGAATAACCCATCCACTGTGCCTGGTACTTTGGATTCTTGGCTTCGGCCCAAGGCGTCATCCAGCCCAGGAGAGAATTCTTGATACCAAAACAGAATTTCCCCCAAGTCTTTCCTCCGTAGTTTTGTTTGGCCATCCAGGGAGACGCTGCGTACGCAGGCATGGCACCCAACAGAAAAAGAACGGCAAATACAACGAACGCCCAGAGGGATCTCTTATCTTTTATATTCATAAGCAATCCCGCCCTGAGGCAATGGGATATCCAGTGGAATGGGGAACGTCGCTGCATGAAGAATACCGCCTGCTGTATTCGTGAAGGTATAACCGATCCCCTTAGCCACACCTGTGAAGAAATTCTTATCTTTGGCGGGTTCAAAAAAAAGAGCGGTCCAACCGGCCGTGATATTGAGAAACCCGAATCCCAACTTCTGGGATATCTTCCCAAGATAAGTGGACTCCTGGGTCCAATCGCTGGACTGCATGGGCCCGGCATAAGCCGAACCGGCCACAGCGCAAAACAGAACGAGGATCACGAGCGAGCGTGCCCATCCTGGTGGGGAGAAAACCTTGCACGGTTTCATAAGCAAAAAAATACTACTGGTTTAGAACGTATAAGTCAAGAAAACGAGAAAACTTCGGTGCAAAATTCCGAGGGGCAAAGGACCGAGTTCGCGGCCTGCCTGAGCTTTGGATCTGTCTTGTCTTCAGGCTGACTAGTTAAGTTTAGCAACGTCGAAGTTGAATTGGGGGTCTAATTGTTTCAGTTCCAGGACCAAATGAAGGATCGTATTCTTTAGTTCTGAGGATTTTGTCGAAAGCCATCTCTGATAAGCTTCAAGGAACTGCTCCATCTTGATGTTCCGCAGGTGGTCTTTTTCATAGCCGCTCATCTCCATAAGGAAATGCTGGAAGGCCTGCTCCCTGAAGCACTCGATAAATTTGAAATAATCTTCTTTGACGTCGGCAAGGATATGTCTGTAGACGTCGAACTGACTCGCGATTTTGCTGAGCACTTCCCCTACCCCTGTTTTTTTGTCATAAACTCCGGCATGGAAGCGCGCAGCCTGGTTGTAATAGAGGATTGCGGACAAGCGTTCTTCGCTTTTTTCATTCGGGGCGTCTTTTTTGAGCGGAAACCGCTTGGCCAATGGAGGATCGGGATTAAAGATCGTGGATTGAACGAGCAAATGGTCGGCATTGACCTTAAAAATAAAATACCGGAGCATCGGATCGTCAGTCTCCCGGACCCATTCAAAAATCTCGTGAGTGTTGGTCGAAAGAAAGGGATCCGCCATGTCGTGGTATTCCGGAAGCGAGACGGCGAAGAGCAGATGCGCAAGATAGATATTCACATCCTCATCGAAAGAAAGCGCCCGCGTCAAGCCACGCGCTTGGTCCTTGGCTTTCAAAATAGATTCCAAGAGAAAATAGATGGCCGACTCGCGGTCCTCGCTTGAGAGACTGAAATACAGGTAAGGTGCTTTCGAATCCAGCTCTTTCTTTTCGCTCATTTCATTCCCCTCCTTTAAAATATAGCAATATATAACAACTATATACTTTTCATACTTATTATCTACAAACAGAAACATAGCATAGCAACATAGAAAAGTCAAATCCATCAAATAAATACTTTATCATCATAACGTATTGAAAATAAAGGGGTTATAACTTCTGAAGAAAAATTAAAAATAGGTCTAGCTTGACCCTATTCTAAGGGGATATTGCAGAAGAGATGGATTAGCTAGATTTCAAAACGGCACGAACAGAATCGAGGAACTTGCGGGTTTTGAGGACTTTTCCGAGGCGGTAATTGAGAAAGGTGGTGATGATAGCCTTGATCTGGCTTTCGATCACGGAGTTGTGGGACACGCGAAGGCAATCCGTCAGCGCGTCCTTACTGTAAGAACGCAGAACCGCAAGCGCACCGGGACTTACGGCCAGCGCGGCTGTATCTTTCGAACGACAACGCTCGCAGAAAAGCGCTCCATGACGGATAGAAAAAAAGCCCTTCTCAAGGGGTTTCGCGCCGCACGCCAAACAGCTTTCAAGAAAAGGGAGCCAGCCCATTTCCCTGAGAAGTTGGGTCACGAAGACAGTTTCAAGACGCGGGGGCGGGATCACGGGCAGAAAACGGAAACTTTCCCTTAGCAGGTCAAAGATCTTCGGATGCGGATCCTGGATCTCGGTCAGCTCATCCACCAGCTCACAAAAATAACTGGCATACGCGATCCCACCCAACCGGTCGCGAAGCGCGTGATGACTTTCAAGGATCGAAGCATCCGAGATCAGATGAAGATCCGAACGTTTTTTTTCGTAGAAAAGGTACTCCGCATGAGTGAACAGCTCGAACCCCGCCTGGCGGATCTCCCCCTCCCGGTGGACGCCCTTGACCACCCCGCGCACCTTTCCGAACTGCGGCGTGAAAAACGTCACGATGAGGGAACTGGAGCGGAACGGCATCGTCTTCAGGACAAGAGCTTCGGTCTTGTGGATGCTCATAAAACTAGGCTTTTTTCTTTTTCACGCACGCGAGGATTTGGCTCTGCTTGCGATGCATCTTCTTGAACGCGACGCGGCCCTTATCCTTATAGCCCATAAGATGCAGGATCCCATGACAGAGACAGTAGTGAAGTTCTTCTTCGAAAATATGCTCGTATTCCTTGGCCTGCGCACGGATCTTTGGAAGACAAAGCGCGATATCCCCAAGAAAATCGATATTTTTGCGGCGAAAAACTTTCGAGGGAAGCATTTCCTGCAGATGCTTGGAAGATTTCTTCTGGCCGAACGCGAGCACATCTGTTGACCACGCGTGGCGGAGATAGCGGCGGTTGAGTTTACGCATCTCGGGACCGTCCACGAGAACCACGCTCAAAACCGCGTTTTTAAGACCTAAGTCTTTCAAGATATCGGTAGCGATCTTCTTGAGTGTGACTTCCGAGACCTTGATCCGCGGGCAATCCTGTTTCAGATAAATTTCATACGCCATGACAAGACCTCAATGAACACCTTGAAAGCGCCGGCACTCACGGGTGATCTGCATCCCAAACGGCATCCTTAAAATGCGGGGTTCCACAAATCAGCCCTAGGATTCTTCCTGGGCTTTTTTGCGTTCGTGCTTTTCATACGCCTTGATGATCTCTTGTACGAGAGGGTGGCGCACCACATCGGTCTCGTTCAAATAGATGAACTGGATGTCGGGAATATCGGCGAGAATATTACGGATCTCGACAAGCCCGGATTTTTTCGGGGACGGCAGGTCGATCTGTGTGATATCCCCCGTGATCACGACCTTGGAAGTCTGTCCCAAACGCGTAAGGAACATCTTCATCTGGTTGTGCGTACAGTTCTGCGCTTCATCGAGGATGACATAGGAATCATTAAGCGTCCGTCCGCGCATGTAAGCGATCGGGGCGATCTCGATCGCTCCTCGCTCGGTGTACCGGGCCACTTCGTCGAATTCGAGCATGTCATAAAGTGCATCATAAAGCGGCCTGAGATAGGGGTTCACTTTCGCCGCAAGATCCCCTGGCAAAAACCCGAGATTTTCTCCGGCCTCGACCGCGGGACGCGTCAGGATGATACGAGCCACATATTTTTTCTTTAGCGCTTCAATGGCCGCGGCCATGGCCAGATAGGTCTTTCCTGTGCCCGCCGGACCGATGGAGATCACAATATCGTGTGTTTGCATGGCCTTGAGATACGCAAGCTGATTCTCACTCCGGGCCTGGATCACTTTTCCGCGATGAAAAAAATGGATCCCTCCGCCTTGCGGAGGCTTCACGCGTGCCTCGCTCTTGGGGCCACCTTCAGCACCCGCCTTTTCCGGCAAACGGCCCCCTTTGCGGATTATCTCGAGCATCCGGACAAAAAAACGAGTGGCTTCTTCCACGTTCTTTTTGTCGCCCATGATCTTCATCCGGTCATTGCGCGCCACGATCTTGACGCGATGATCCTTTTCAGCCTGCCGGACATTCTTGTCCAGATTGCCGTAAAGAGCTTTTGCTTCCTCGTTCGAATGCAGTTTGATCAGTTTTTGCAAGGCCATCCCCTTTTTTAAGCTTTAGGACGCTCGATCCACATTCGTTTTGCGTCAAGATTCAGTTCTTTGAGCTGCCGTTCAGTCGCGGGCGACGGCGCATCGGTCATAAGACAAGTGCCCTTTTGCGTCTTCGGGAACGCAATCACCTCGCGAATGGATTCCCGGCCCAGAAGCAGCGTGATCAGCCGATCCACGCCGATCGCCAAACCCCCGTGCGGCGGCGCGCCGAACGCAAGCGCCTTGAGAAGGAACCCGAACTGGGCTTCGGCCTGTTCCGGAGTAAAATTGAGAAGTTGAAAGATCTTGGACTGCACGGCCCGGTCATGGATACGGATACTGCCCCCGCCCGTTTCCGTGCCGTTGATGACCAGGTCATAAGCCCGCGCGCGCACCTTCAAAGGGTCTTTATCGAGCATCGGAACATCCTCAGGCTTGGGTGACGTGAACGGGTGATGGCAGGCATCATAGCGTTTCTCTTCCTTATTCCAATCAAAAAGCGGGAAATCCACGACCCAAAGAAGTTCGAATTTCCCCTCCGGGACCTTGCCGTATTTTTCGGCAAGGAAACATCGAAGCGCACCGAGCGCCACAACCGCGACCTTAAACTGGTCAGCGATCACGAAAATAATGTCGCCCGGCTTCGCGCCCAAGGTTTGAACCACTTTCCCGATCCGCGTCGTATCAAAGAATTTCTGGATCGGCGATTCGACCGTATCCGGTCCCGTCACCTTGAGCCAGGCAAGTCCCTTCACACCAAAATCCTGCTGGAGCCATTTTGTCAGATCATCGAAATCCTTGCGGGAGAATTCCACGCCCGCGGGTGGTGTGAATGAAAGCCCGCGGATCTCGCCTTCACTTGCGATCGTCTCATCGAAAACGCGGAATCCGCTCTTTTCGAAGACCGGCGTGAGATTCCGGATCTCCATCCCGTAGCGAAGGTCCGGTTTGTCGCATCCATATTTATCCATCGCGTCTTTATAGCTCAAACGCCGAAGCGGTAACGGAATGTCGATCTTCTTTGCATGCTTGAACACATACGCGATCATCCCTTCCACAGCACCCATGATATCTTCCTCGCTGATGAACGACATCTCAAGATCGATCTGGGTATGCTCGGGTTGACGGTCCTTGCGAAGATCCTCATCGCGAAAACAGCGGGCGATCTGATAATAACGGTCATAACCAGCGATCATCAGGATCTGTTTGAAAAGCTGCGGCGATTGCGGAAGCGCATAAAAAGTCCCGTGATTCAGACGGGACGGCACCAGAAAGTCACGCGCGCCTTCCGGCGTGCTTTTCGTCAAATAAGGCGTCTCGACTTCGATAAAACCTTGTTTATCCAAATATTCGTGCACGAGCTTGAGTACGCGATGACGAAAGGTCAGGTTTTCCACCATTTCGCGCCTCCGGAGATCGAGAAACCTGTACTGAAGACGGAGCTCCTCACCCACGCTTTTTTCTTCGAGTTCGAACGGCAGCGGCAGGCATGGGTTCAGGATCTCAAGTTCTTCCGCCTGGAGTTCGATCTCCCCGGTCGGGATCCTGGAATTGATGGTGCCGGCCGGACGAGCGGCTACCTTTCCCTTCACCCGGATCACGAATTCCGAGCGAAGCGACTCCGCTTTCTTATGCATCTCAGGGTTAGCCTGAGGATTAAGAACGATCTGCGTTATGCCCCAGCGATCGCGCAGGTCCACAAAGATCAAGTTTCCATGATCGCGGCGTGTATCCACCCATCCGGTCAAGGTCTCCTGTTTTCCGATAAAACTTTTGTTCAACTCCCCGCACGTCACTGTCCTCAGCATGAGCTCATCACCTTTTTTAAATGTGCCACGACCTGTTCGATATCCACTTCCTGCTGCTCCCTCTTTTCAAGGTCTTTCACGATTATTTTTTCCTTTTGGAGTTCCTCCGGACCGACGATCACCATGAAGCGCAGCCCCAGTTGATTCGCCTTCTTCAAATGCTGGCTCAGGGAAAAAATGCCGTGTGCAGTCTCAGGCCGAATCCCTGCTTCGCGTAACTGAAGTGCTTTTTCCCGGAAAATTCGGAGGATATCTGAATTGTCCTCAAGTGGTGCGATATAAACCTTCCGTTGTTTGAGCTCATCAAACACCTCCGGGTTTTGACTCACAAGTGTCATTAAAAGACGCTCCGTTCCAATACTAAACCCTATGCAAGGCGTCGTACTTCCGCCAAGATCGGCATACAGATTGTCATAAGAACCTCCGCCAGCTACTGCATCCTGCGCACCCAATCCTTCTGCAGTTACTTCAAAAACAGGCCCGGTGTAATAATCCAAACCACGAACAAGGCGGCGATTGATTTGATAAGGAATATCATGCTTTTTCAACCCTTCCAAAATATCCGTGCTTAAGGCATTCCAGGGAGCGTTTTCAATAACGGGTTGGCAGTTCTTGGCTTTGCAATCAAAAATCCTAAGTACGTTTTTCTCCAACCGCCACTGGCAATCTTGACATAGTTTATTTTTTTCTTGAGAAAAATAAGCTCTCAGCTTTTGAATCGTTTGGCTTTGCCGAACATCTCTAAGGTCATTTACGTTCAACTTAAAATTCTCAACCCCAACATAACGCAAAAAATCGCAGAGAAGCCCGATGCATTCAATATCCGCATTAACTCCAGGTTCATTAATTATTTCAATTCCGATTTGATGGAATTGACGTTTACGACCCGCTTGAGGCCGTTCAGCGCGGAACATAGGACCCATGTAATAAAGTCTAAGGGATTTGGCTGTTTTGAGGAGGCCCTTTTCAATCACGGAACGCGCGACTGAGGCGGTCATTTCGGGACGCATCGTCATGTCGCGTTCACCGCGATCCTTGAAGGAGTACATCTCTTTATGGACAATATCACTAGCTTGGCCGATTGAGCGGACAAAAAGTTCGGTGGGTTCGAGAAGAGGCGTACGTATTTCTTTGAATCCGGCAGCATCAAAAAAAATTCGAGCTTTTTCCTCGATCCACTGCCATTTTTCGATCTCACCGGGAAGAATGTCGTCCATCCCGGGGAAACCCTGGTATTTTGCCGTCATAAGTTATGGAGTGCCGCTGCCCTTTCGTTCTTAACCCGTCTCCAAGCCTTTACAGTCCCTGTGTTGGACTTTTGTCATACTATAAAAGAAGAAGCGCATTTCCACAATATGGAAATGCGCGGTCTTCACTTAGTGCTATCCATGGAAAAACTTCTGCGGAGGCGTCCCGATCTTCGATGAAAAATTGATTGGAACAGCACTGATTCCAAGTTGAAAAATCAATGACTATCAGGCGTCCCAACTAGAAGCTGAATTTACGGGATTTGGACATGCGGGACTTACGACGCCTCTTTTCGCTGGGCTTTTCGTAATTCTTCCGCGCCTTCAGGATCTTCAAAATCCCCTCGCGTTCCATCTTCTTCTTCAGGCGCTTCAAGGCCCCCTCAAGCGGCTCGTGACTTCCAACGTCTACTTTTAACACTCGGTTTCACCCTCTCTCATATGTGGATTAATGGAGGCGGTATTATACGGAAAACCCGTCCTGAGGCAAAGGAAATAACGTCCTTTGTACGGTGTAAGGCGTACGGCGTTACGCGAAGTTATTTTCACCGTACTCCGTACACCGTACGCCATTCCTTGGCGAGTTTCCCGTCCCACGCTCTTATTTTTTTATGCTAGAATGCCGCCATGTTCCGCCACTACCAAGAAGCTTTCATCCGTCTTTTTTATCCCGCGGCGTGCGAAGTGTGCCGTGTGAATCTTGATCTCGAAGAGAAAATCCTCTGCCAACACTGCGCCGGGGATCTGGACTCCCTCGCCTGGCCCATGGAAAAAACCGTGGTCGATGAACGTTTTGAGCACTTGGATCATGTCTGGACCGTTTATGCCTACGGCTCACCCATCAGGGAGCTGCTGCACGGCGTCAAGTACGCGCGCAAAGACTATCTTCTCAAGGTTTGCCAAAAGCGCGCCGTCGGACTTGCGCAGGCCGTCACCTCTGACTTTTGGTACGATGCCATCCTGCCTATACCGATCGATCGTATGAAACTCATGAAAAGGCATTTTAATCAAGCGGAGATCCTCGCAACGATGCTTGAGCCTTGGCTCACACCGTCCGTCGAACGATCTCTTTTGATCAAACACCGTTCTATTCCGAGCCAAACTTCCCTGAGTCAGTGCGAGCGTGCGATCAATGTCTATGGCTCCTTCAGGCTCAAGCGGCACGCGAAGGTCCTGGGCGGATCTTTTCTTCTCCTCGACGATGTCTTGACGACCGGTGCAACCGCAAATGAAGCGGCCCGCCTTCTGAAACTCCACGGCGCCAAGCGTGTGAATTTCATGGCTCTCGCGAGAACCGTCCCCAACCTTGAGAAAATGCGTCTCCTGGAATCGCCCTCCGGATTTTCCAAGGAAGAAGGACGAACCATTCCCGCCCACCCATAAAAACAGTTTGAGATTCGCCCCAAGCGCGGATAAGATACTGGCTTCATAACGCAACTCCAAAGGAGAAACCATTTTGAAAGTCTTAGACCGGTACCTGGTGCGGGAATTGATCTTCCCGATCATTTTTTGTTCTCTCACGCTCATTTTCCTGATCCTGGTGGCCGACCTCTTTGACAATCTCGACGAACTCCTAAAGAACAAGACGCCGATCCTGATCATCCTCCGCTATTATCTGTCGCTTATCCCGATCTCCTTTACCCAGACCATCGCGTGGGCCATGTGGCTCGGAACCATTTTCCTATTGGTCCAATTAGGCCTTCATAACGAACTCATGGCCATGAAAGCCGTCGGCCTTAAGATCCTGACGATTGTCCGGCCGATGATTTTCCTGGGACTGTTGCTTGGCATCATTACCTTTCTCATTGCCGACCGCGTGGTGCCGAAAACTTCCCGAACGGCCAACGAACTTCTGGAGATCTACATCGAGAAGAAAAAAGACAACAAGGACCGGAAAATCTTCAAGAACGTCACGTATTACTCCGGAAGCAATACGCTTTATTATTTCCGGAAATTTTCCCCAAAATCCAAAACCGTCGAGAACGCGATCATTATCTGGCTGGATCCCACGACCCATCACACCACGCAAAAGATCTTTGCACAAAAAGGTTCCTGGGCCAACGACCAGTGGTCTTTTGAAGGGATCACTGAGTATCAAACGGATGTCCGGGGCGACATCCTCGGGAACCCCTTGATCATCCCGAAGAAAAGTTATCCTGAGGTTACCATCACGCCGCGAGACCTGATCAACACAACAAGCGATAGCTCATTTCTCTCTTATCACGAACTCAAATACACGATCGATAAACTCAAGGAGAACGACATCCCCGTGTATGCAGAAGAAACGGATCTTTACAGCCGCATGGCTGCACCCTGGAAAGGGCTTGTCATGCTGCTTCTCGCCATCCCTTTCCTGGGGACTGTATGCAACCGCAAGGCGATCGCTATGAGCGTTCTGGTGTGCGCAGCCCTGGTATTCGCATTCCACGTTAGCGACGCGGTTCTGTTCGCTTTGGGAAAATCCGGAAAGTTTTTTCCATTCCTAAGTGTGTGGGGCGGGAATATCATTTTCGCGACGTTCGCGCTTCTGAAGCTGGAACGAGCAAATTATTGAACCCTAGACCAGAGACTACAGACCAAAGACTAAAATCAAAAAAATTTAAAGGTATGCGTGGCATGAGATTCTTTGGGATCATTAAAACAGGCAGTTAAAGCGGTTGCCTTCGGTCTTCGGTCCTCAGTCCTTGGTTTCTTGTTTTTGCCGCTGGGCGGCACGTAATATCTCTTCGTCCATCTTCATTCCCGAATTGTCAAGGACAGGAAGCGCGATCGTTCCGTTAATGCGTGGGATTGCCGTCATTTTAGCGCCCCGGCCAAAAAGAGACGCCATGGTAGCTTGGGCCTGCGATGCAGAAGCCTCTTGCACGTGTTCTTCGGGTCTAGCCTTCTGTTGAGCGGATACAAGGGGAGAAAAAGAGAGAAAAAAACTCAGACAAAAAAAATAAAAACTTGTTGGATTCTTTAAAAGTCTGCCGTTCATAATTTTCACTGCGTTAAAATACGTTTTAAATGCGTTCCGGTCAACCAAGCCCCCATTTACGGTCTATCCGATCAACGACAAGGTTCCTTCTAGATCTTCGTACCGGACGGAATGTGAACACCCTTTGGAATGATCACAATACCGTCGCGAATGTAATAATGGTCGCCGTCCTTCTCGTCGATCGCCTTGGCGTTCGTAATGCTGACGTCATCCCCGATCGACACGTTTTTATCGATGATACAATTCTCGATCACACAGTTCTTGCCGACCCCGATCCGGTAATCCCGGGACGAATCCGGCCACTCGTAATAGTCATTCCCCATGAGAATGCTTTTGCTGACTACGGCCCCTGGCCCTACGACCGAACGCAACCCCACGACCGATTGGTGGATCTTGGCGCCCGTCAGAATGCAGCCTTCTGACATCAAAACATGATCCAGTTCCGTCCCAAGGATCTTGGAAGGCGGCAGAAACCTGGGACGGGTAAAAATACGCCCTTCCGGAGAAAGAAAACTGAATGGCGGATTTGTGTTCGTGAGTTCGATGCTCGCTTCATAAAAACTATCGATTGTCCCGATATCACGCCAATAATCCGTGAACACATGGCCAAAAACCTTGTAGTTCTTGATCGCCTTCGGGATGATCTCTTTGCCAAAATCTTTTTCGTTCCCGGAAAGCACCTCCAAAAGCACATCGCGATTAAAAACATAGACCCCCATCGATGCGAGATACATGGGGCTTTTGGCCTTCACACGGTAAAGATCGCAAAGGGGTTTGGGCATGGCATAGGGTCCTACATCATCGTTCTTGGTGGGTTTTTCAAGAAAATCCGTGATTTGGCCGTCTTTTTGAAGCTTCATAATACCGAACCCCTTGACGACCCGCTCTGGAACAGGAACCGTCGCGACCGTCACGTCCGCCCGTTGCATTTCATGGAATCCCAGGATTTCCTTATAATTCATCCGGTAAAGATGGTCCCCGGAAAGGATCAAAAAAACATCCGTAGCATCCGTTCGATAATGCGGTATACATTTCCGGACCGCATCCGCGGTCCCCTGGAACCAATCCGTGTTCTCGGTCGTTTGTTCGGCCGCGAGAAGCTCTACGCTCGTTTTAGTGAACGCTTCATACGGATAGGTCCGGTGGATGTGCCGGTGAAGCGAAGCGGAATTGAATTGTGTCAGAACGAAAATGCGACGGAGACCTGAATTGATGGCATTCGAGATCGGAATATCCACTAAACGGTATTTGCCGCCGATCGGGAGAGCGGGTTTGGAGCGGTAACTCGTAAGCGGAAATAACCTCTTCCCTTGTCCGCCGCCAAGGATCAGGGTCGTAACGCGCCGGCTCATGTCAGGTTCACTCCTAGGTTTTGGTATTGTTTCCACAGGACCTTGCGAAATGTATCATTCTCTTCCATCAGGACCCCAAGACGCTTTTGCAAATGTTCGATCAATCCCACGCGCGACGCGTGACGCTCGTGATTCACAAAAAGGTCGATCCGGCGAACGTACTCATCGATCACGGCCATGTTCCTGCGGATCTGGTTTTTGACGATGCGTATCTCTTCCGAAGTGAAAGCCGGAGACTCGCAATCCAGCGCGCTCGTTTCTTTCACAGGAAGATCATGACCTAAGTGCAGGATCATACCGCATACCTCGCGATCAGGTCCGGCAGTTCCCTGCCGAATTCCGTTTTCAGATAGACCCGGAAGCAACCGGCCTTCTCGGCCTCGGGTTTTACCATCACTTTCGCCTGTGTGACAAATCCCACCGCAGGGACATCCCTTAAATCGGCATTTTTATGTAATTCGTTGAGCGCCCGGAACGCCTCGGCTTCGCGTTTTTCAAGATCGAGGATCACAAGAAAAGGCCTCTCGACCGCGGCCTGCGCAACCAATTTTTCCGCACTATCGAAGTTCCTTACTCCGACATGAAGTCCTGCCGCACATTTAACGATCTGGGTTGCCGTGGTCATATCTGCCACAAGAGCGAAAACGCCCCGCCGCGTTTTTATGGTCCTCGAACCCGATGCATCGCAACTCATGCCACTATCCATGAAGCTTAGCTGGTTTTTCCGGACGAATCAAGTGTTCGCCCTGCTATTTTTTCAAGGATCGCCATCTTCCCGGCCGCGTCCAGCTGAAGCACTTGCGGTCCCTGGATGGATCCCAGTACCTGGACTGCTTCCTGCCACTTCTTGTCACGGATCAATTCCAAAGCCGACCCGTAGATCGCCATAGAACTCTTTAAATAGGCCTCCGTGAACGTCTCGATCACTTCTTTCTTCTCAACCAGGTCCTGTTGCAAGGGTTGGAGATCAGCTGTCGTGGAAGGGCCCGGCGACATCAGGTCTATTAACGGCCGCTGCAGATCCGAATCGATTGTTCCGAAGGAAGTCGGATAAGGCGGCGGCACTTCCCGAGGCATCGTATTCTTGCGCAACTGATCGACCTCTGGGATCATTTGACCGATCGTGGTCAATGCTTCTTCCCATTTCTTTTGAGCGATCAACCCGGTAAGCTTCTGATATTCCACACTCAAAGCTTGCTCTCTGAACTTTTTGCCTCTGTCCAGAAGGCTCTGGTTCATGGCGCTCACTTTAGAAAGGGTATCGTTGATAAAAGGCCGAAGCATTGTAAGCGCGACAGCGCGATGCTTCTTCAGATCCGTGGAATAGAGAGGGAATGCCAAGGATTCTACCCAAAGATTCCGGGCCGCCAGCACATCTCCTTTTGCAAATGCGTCCACGGCCGCAAGGTATCGGGTCTTAAATAACTCCTCGAGCTTTTTCTGATAGCTTCTCGCAAAAGGCATTTTATAGAAAGCTTCTTGTTCCGCGATCATTTTTTGGTATTGCTCAAGCGTCCACGCCGCCGAAGGCAATTTTTCGATCCACCCCGTCTGGAATGGAACGGACCGGCCAAGGATCTCCTGTTCACCCGGATCCGGTGCCCGGTCCATCGGGATTGCTACTTCATGAGAGAGCATCGTTTTTTCCTGCGATGAAAGCAACGCCACCGGATCAGCCAACGGTTTCTCGGATCGCTTACTATTGCTTGGAGGCTTGATCGAAAATGTTTTCCAACTTCGCGGAAAAGACGAAGTGAATATCTTGTAAGCCTTATAAGCTAACAATCCGACTGCGGAAAGAATGGCGATAACGAGCAGCGTGCGAAAGAGATGTTTTAAATTTCCAGAAGAGACCTTATGGCCTGACATGGACGCAACAGCTTGGGGGGAACGGGGAGCATCTTTTTTGGGGAAAAGCGACTCATCTTCCCGTTTAACGGACGAACTCCAAAAGCAGCCGGGACATTCCTTGGTTTCGGGGGTCTCCAGTTCAAATTTTTTTCCGCAGTGATTGCAAACAAAGCGATAAGACATAGTGTGTCATTATGACTTTTTTTGCAGAAAATTCCAGCGAATCTTAAACGGAAGCAGAGATCGCGCGATGAGTAAGGATGAGCTCTTCCAGACGACCCAAAATCACATCACGACGGGAAGAAAGTTTTGCCTCCACCGGGTCGAAAACGATCTTCAACTCCACGGGAGGACCCAAACGCACCGGGTCGGGAGACCCTTGAAAAGGAGAACTAAGAGGAGCAAAAACAGCACCCAGGGAAGTAAAACTCCCGCAAAAGACCGCCCCCGCAAACACCCACCGATAAAGAACCGACCGGAAAGTTGCCATGGCTTTTCACCCTCGTCCAAGTCTTCATGATTTTTATGGATGGCGACTTGGACAGCTTTGATTTTCAATTGATTTTAAAAATCGATAATCAAGCGATATTAAAAGCACAGCACAATTCCAAGATTATTGTATACCTAATATCGATGGAAAACCAAAAAACTTAAGATGTCAGAAATAGTGTTCGAAACATGGCTTATTGAAAAACAGCCCGGGGTCGGCTCATTAAGTTGTGGACAAAAAAAGGCGCGGGACGGCAGAACCGGCCCACGCCTTGGAAAGCGTTCGTATTGCTATTCAGGAGCCTAGCCTTTCAAGAGAGATACCTTGACGATCCGGCCGATCTTCCCAAAGTTAATGTTATTTTCACGAGCAAGCCATCCGATAGCCTGGTTGAAAAGGGCTTCATCTGTTCCAACCTCTTTGAGGAGCTTCGTCAGAGTCATCTCCCCCTTATGCTCCAACGTCTTATAGATCTTTCCCGCTGTTTCGCCGATTCCGTAATATTGTTCCTGCATGTTCATCCCCTTTTTGATTTAAAATGATGTAAATAGGAAATCCTAGCACTGCGTTCTATTGATTTTAAGAGTTTGCAGTACTAGCACCGCCCAAACTTTATATTCTTTTCCGAAATGGTAGTTTGGACGGCCCCAATTTCAGCTTCGCTGAAATTGATTGGCATTGGGACCGTTAATCCATGAAAGCGAATAGAAAACGGTGCTAGAAAACCTCGTGGTCCACATCCGGAAAAATATTGTCCTTCCCTTCCAGTTCCTTGAGCCAGCCCTCATCTAAACGGTTATTCATGAGTTCCTCATAAATCCTCGTGAAATTGAGGAGATGCTCCTTTGTACGTTTCACGGCATACGGAACCACCGTGCCCGTATGCAGGATAAAAGCCCAGTCACTTGATTGCGCGAGAAAGAGCTCACGTGCAGCCTGTTTGAGCGCCCGGCCGGCAACTCCGTTCTGCCCCCTGAATTTCTGGGCCATCTCGCTCATGCGCAGTGACGCCTTGTGAAGATGGCGATAGATCCAGTCGTTGGCTCCGGAAAGCCAAGTCTCGCTGTACCCCTTCCAACCCCAGCTTGAAAAGCACGGCGTGGAAACCTGATTCACAGGATACTCTTTGAAATAATCTGAGGGCGCGATCAAACGGAACGTCTTCTGATCAAAGGCGGTCTTACGCACAAAAAAGTTCAGGAACTCCGGGCCTTCATACCACCAATGTCCGTAGAGCTCCGCGTCATAAGGAGCTACAATGAGGGGCTTCCGGCCCATAAAATCATAAAGATATTCTGCTTGTTTCTCGCGATTAAACATAAAATTTGAGGCATGATTTGCGGCCTTTTGTATGGCCCAACCGCGAACGTACGGCTGTTTTTCCTCCGTACTGCCCGTAATGCGGTGATATTTGATGCCGGTGTTAACACGCAGACCGTCGGGAGAAATATAGGGACGAATATAATCGAAATCCAGTTCAAAACCGATATCGCGATAAAATTCGCGGTAATCCGGATCACCCGGATATCCTTCAATGGCCGACCAGACCTGCTTGGAAGATTCCACGTCACGGCCGAACGCAGCCACCCCGCTCGGGCAAAAGATCGGTGCGAAAACTCCGTATTTCGGGCGCGGTGAGGCGTGAAGAATGCCATGCGTATCGGTCAAAAAGTAGCGGATGCCTTGCTCTTTTAAGTATTTATCCACTCCCGGGTAATAGCCGCATTCGGGAAGCCAAATGCCGATCGGACGACGACCGAGCACTTTTTCATAAAGCTCCGTCGCGGTCTTGATCTGACCGCGGACGGTCCCTTCGTTACGGTTGATCAAAGGAAGAAATCCATGGGTGGCTGCGCAGGTAAGGATTTCAAGATGCCCGTGATCCTGGAATTTCCGGAAAGCCTGCGTAAGGTCCTTGTGATAACGGTTCAAAAACGTGTCCTTCGCGCGCGTGAATTCCCAGTAATAATGAAGTGCTGTTTCGTGGAACTCGGACTGGAAACGCGTACGATCGATCTCTTTATTGGCCAGCTCGATCATCTTGTCCAAATGCCGTAGATAGCGATCCTGTAAAAGCTCATCCTGCAACATGGACATCAGCGAAGGCGTCAGGGACATCGTAAGCCGCCAAGGAACATGGTCCCGCTCCAAACCTTCGAACATATGGATGAGAGGAATGTAGGTCTCAGTGATGGCTTCGTAAAGCCAGGCTTCTTCTAAGAAATATTCGTGTTCAGGATGGCGGATGAACGGCAGATGCGCGTGAAGCACTATGGAAAGAAAACCTTTTTCCATAGTTACGGGTGCTTTCCTGCCTTAATGACAGGCGCGGGCCTTTCTGTGTTGCGGCTCACGATCGGGGTAATGACCCTTTCTTCAACGCCGTCCGCGGATTTGGCGTGGCAATCAAAGATGAATTTTCCGTCCGGAAGCCCGTAGCGGAGCGTGAAGGTGCCGTCCGGCCGTAGCTGAACGGGTCTTCCCTGCATGGTGACCTTGGCATTCGGCTCCGTGCCACCATAAATGATGAGCTCACATTCAAGCCAGAAATGAAAACCACGTTGTTTGATCCTGACCGGACTGGAAAGGCTGGAAACAGCGCCAGCCCCGGAGCCTGACGTGATCGCGCTCCTGAGGCGTTCTTCCATGAGTCTGCGGAGTTCGGCAGAACTTTTGCCGACCTGGAACCCCCCCGAAAGGGCGTACATCTTGTCAAAATCGATCGACATCCACTGATCATCAATGATCTCGGACATCCCGGACCTTGGCGTAGTCACATGATTGGAGCGGGCAAGGCAGATGAATCGACCGTCACGGTGCAGGAGTCCGATCTCGACGAAATAGCTGCGGTTCGGCTGGGTGTTGATATACCAACATCTCGCCATATCCTGGAGCACAATATCAGAAAAGGAAGGTGTCTTGCCTTTTTCTGTAACGTCATAGACACGGAGCACAGAGACGACATTCTCCAAACTCCCGCCGAGGTTCGCAAGATGATGCCGCTGGTGACCCTCCTGGATCTCCCAGTAGGCATAGATCCAGTACGGATCCCGAACAAGAAGATAGATCTGATTGTCGCCATAGTTGTCCGGAAGTTCGCCCGGCATCTCCCGATAAGTCCGCGCCTCGACTTCCGGAGGCATGACCCAAGCCTCAGAATCAGACGCCAGAGGCTGTTTTGGGGAAGGGACCGAAGCAGATCGTTTGATGACGGGGACCCGCTTAAGAGTTGATGCGACCGGCTTGGCCGCAGTTTTTTTTATGGAGGCGTTGCCGTGCACCTTTTTAGGAGGCTCTTCACTGACTATCCTGGTTTTCTTGCGAGGCGACAAGGCCATCAGTCCGGTCTCTTTTTAGGATCATTTTCACGCAGTGAAAACAGCACTCTTACTTTCATGCGCTAGCTCAAGAATAAAACGGTTATAAGCAAATAGGGATAATAATAGCGTCAAAACCCTGTCAAGTATTTACCACGACCGGATGGAATGTGTTGTAGATGATATCAAAAGAGCGGAAGTATGGCAATAGATGATTTTTTTGTGATTTTTCCAATCCCTTCCCGGAAAATCTCCCCCCCTCCCCCTCCCTTGGGAATGCCAAACAACCCCCAAGAGCCAGGAACATCAAGAAAAATTGAGCTTTTCAAAAAAGATCAGGTAAAGAGCAACTAATACAAGCACCCCGGAAGAAATTCGGGACAGAAACGAGTGATTCTCCTCACTCCATCGTTTTAACTTCTTTAAAAAAATGAACGCTAGCAGGACGAACCAAAACATAGCGCCGATCAGAAAGCCTCCAAGAAAAAGCTCCTTGAACCACAGCGCACGCGCCTCGGGAAAATGGGTCCTGAGAAAACCGATAATTCCAACCCACATCAGGAGAACCACGGGATTTGTGATGACTACTAAAAATCCCACGAGGAAATTCTTTGTTGGATTCCTTTTACTGACCTCCTCGCTCTGCTCGCGAGATTTGCCATGAGCCCAAAAACCACGCGCCGCCAATGACAAGATCACTCCGATCCCGACCCACCGGATAATCCCCCAATATTCCGGATGGTCCAAAAGAGGCTGCGTACCCGTAAAACCGATCGAAAGAAACATCATATCCGCCAGGATCGCCCCGCAACCTACCAAAAAGGCTGCGGTACGTCCCCGCTTGAGCCCGCGCTGGATCGCGATCAGATCGATCTGCCAGCCAAAACAGGAAGCCAGAAAACCGGCCAGGATCCCGAGGAACATTAAGTACACCCTCCCGCGTCCGGAGTATCCCCGTCTGAAGCTTTACGAAATGATACGCAGTAGAACGGGGAAAGTACAATGAATGTCAAAAAGATCGCGGCGATTGCACTTTCAATATTGAGATAGAAAAATACCGCGAAAAACACAGCCACCTGCACGACGAACAAAGTCCGCCAGGAACGGAACTTGATGGCCGAAACCTTCGGGTAAGGAATATCACTTGCCATGAGAAAGCCAAGCGCTGTCATCAGAAATACTTCGCTGATCAGGGAGAGAGATCGATCGGCCCACAGGTTCTTGTGAAAAGCCAGTATGGTCATCATAAGCGTCAGGCCCGCAGCCGGCGTCGGAAGTCCTTCGAAATGCCCTCCGTGGACCGGATTTACGTTAAACCGTGCTAGACGAAAAATGCCGGCACAGAGATAGAACACGATGACCAAAAGAAGCGCCATGGGCGAATTCTGAAAAAAAGCCTTGTAGACGAGCATGCAAGGAGCTACCACGAAAGAAACCGCGTCGGCCAGCGAATCCAGTTCGCGGCCAAATTCCGTTTCATTTCCGAAGATCCGGGCCACATGACCGTCCAAGGAATCGAGGATAAGGGCGAGAAAAACAAGCCAGACGGCAAATTCATATCTTTCCTGAACGCTCATCAAGATCGAAAAAAAACCCGAAACGAGATTGAGCATCGTGATCATGTTGGGAAAGGCGGCACTCGTAAAATAAAAACGTTTCTTCATCTCTTAGCCCTCCTCAATCCACGCTCCAAGGAGCGTCCTTCCGCCGGTGACATGCTGTCCGACCCGGATATCCGCCCGGAACATCCGTTGTGGGACATAGATCTCGACCCCGGACCCATAGCAAATCACGCCAAGCTTTTCCCCGCGCCCCATGACCTGTCCGATGGTTACGTCAGAGTAGATGCGCCGCGCGATCGCACCGGCCAGTTGACGCACCAGGACCCGCCGTGCGCGGTTCTCGATACAGATCCAGTTGGATTCGTTATGGTCGAAAGCATCCTTGCGCAACGCGTTTAAAAACTTCCCCTTTACGTAATTCTGATATTTAACGATGCCCGCCAAAGGCGCGCGTGTGGTATGCACGTCAAAGATCGAAAGAAAGATACGGATACGCACCGCCTGCTCATGGAGAAATTTATCTTCAAATATCTCGTCAATTTTGACCACCGTCCCGTCCGCAGGCGCAAGAGGCCCCTGTTCTCTCGGAGACTCCCGTTGGGGATCCCTGAAAAAAAGAAGCTGTGCCACAAGAAGAAACACAAGCACGGAAGCCGCGTACGGAATGGGCCAAAACCTTTCCACAATGAGGAGGACGCCTAAAAACATGACGCCGGGCCACACCCGCCTGTCGAGAGGAATCCTATGCGTCATAATGCGGCCACCGGAACTCCCTCCGCTTTTGCAAGTCGGGAACCTGCGTCCATGGATCCATCCGCATCTTCGAAAGGCGGTTTCTTGGGATCCTGGCCTTCCGGGATCCCCTGAGTTTCGGTCACATATTTGCGAAAGGCCCGGTGTGTCGCGATCCAACGGAAAAATTCCAGCCACTTGCTCACGGAAAAAGGTCCCCCCTTGGCGACACGCCAGAAGGTTCCGGAAAAAAATCTCATGCGCTCCAGATCCCATGTGAAGAGATAGTAAACTAAAAGTTTGAACAAAAGATAAGTAAATTTAAAGTCCAGAGACGCCCGCTTGTGCTCCGGATTGAGATTCCTGAAACGGCTCAAGGCCGTTACCAACCGGTCCCCGTAACTGTCATAGCGATAAAGACATCGGCTCAGCCAGTTGTAACCCTGGTGGAGCTCTTCAAGGGTCATGTTCTTCGGAACGAAGTTGCAATCGGAGGAGCCATGCCCATTCATCTCAGTCCACTCCAGATCCAAGAGGCGACCTTCTGCTTCCAGCCGCCTGATCAGGGGCGTGTTGGGGAGCGCCATAAGCGTCCCGCAGGTCGTGAACGGGATCCCAAGCTCCTGCAGGAAGTCATAATGTTCTTTGAATATTTTTTTATCATCCGCATCGAACCCTACGATCATCCCGGCCACCACAGTTATGTGATAGGAATGGATGCGTTTGATATCCTCCAGGACATTCTCACGCGTGTTCTGCACCTTGCCCGACTCCACAAGGCTCTCGCGGCGCGGCGTTTCGATCCCGACGAAGACCGAATAAAAATTCGCGGCCTGAAGCAGTTCCAGAAGATCGGGATGGTGAGCCACATTGATCGTCAACTCGCAGGAGAATTCTATGGGGTAACCGTTCTCTTTTGAATAATCCGCCAGCGCCGTAAGAAGCTCCCTGGCGAAAGGGATATTGCCGATGAAATTCGCGTCACCAAAAACAATATAGTGCGCGCCCTGTTTCACACAATGATCCACTTCCGCAAGCACTTGCGGAATGGTCTTCGTGCGCGGCACACGTCCGTCCATCACGATAATGTCGCAGAATTCACAATTAAAAGGACAGCCCCGGCTTGTTTGGAGCGAGAACATATTGTACCGGTCCCCACGGATAAGGTTATAGCGCGGAGCCGGACTTTTACGGATGTCCGCCTTGGCAACGGCCTTGTAAAGTTCCCGGGTTGTCCCATGCTCAAAATCACGGAGGAATTCGGGCCAGATCTCCTCAGCCTCTCCCACAATGCGGTAGTCGCACTTCCCCTCGAACGCCTCAGGGAAAAGACTGTTGTAAGGCCCGCCGACGGCGATCTTTTTCCCGCGTTTCTTGAACTCCTCAATGATCTCAAGCGACCGGTGATACTGGACATTAAAAGCGCTGATTGCGATCAAGTCTGCGGAATTTTCAAAATTAATGTCCTCGACATTTTCGTCGGCGATTTCGACTTCCCAGGGCTCAGGCGTAAGGGCAGCAACGGTGGCAAGACCGAGAGGCGTGGTAGAAAAACGGGTCCCGGTGAGCGGCTGGAGCCCCTCAAAAGACCATATGGTCGGTTGGAAACGAGGATTGATCAGATAGACTTTCACGATCGGCTTGTGCTTTCTCTCATGGGAATTGTCGCCATGAACATATTTTTAATGCTTGCGTAAAAAAATCCCGGAAATGAGTATGGAAAGCATGAATCGGGCAAACAAGACCGCCTCCTCGATCGTCGCGAGAAAAACACGGATATAGTTGATCCTCAGCACATCTCCTCGTCGGCAGGAGACTTTGACATTTTCCCAAAATCTCTGGAGGGGTTCACGCGTGGAAGTCAGACGGAGCGAAAAAAGGTTCAGCTTGTCCACCCATATCTGGAACCGCGAAGGGATCCGGAACCGGTAAATATTCTTTTTCTCAAGCGCTGCAGCGGCTTTCTGATAAAGATGCAAAAGCTCAGAGGTCCGGAGGTCCCGCCATTCTTTCGCGCATTGGGTCAAGCGAATGATCTCGGAGACCACTTTCTCTTCAAGCGGACTACGACGGCGGGTCGCAAGCCAGACTTCTTCAAGCTCGAGCGTCAGCTTGTACCAACCTTTTATGGAGTGCAAAACGTCAGAGAATCTCCGCTTGAAATAGACCCAACGCTTCTCGATCGGATAGCCTGTCCGGCGTTCCAAACGTCCCTTCAAGCGAAAAAACCCACTGATCATGGGATGACCCCCTTCGACATCGATGGAATTCTTGTACCACATGAAATTCGAGAAGATCCCCCAATAGTTATCCCCCTTGAGGTCCCCGGGCCAGGATCCTTTTCATGTTCTCGGTGCTATAGAAAGTCTGCCACGCATCTTCGTAAGCCGTGAGCCATTCCCCAGGCTTCATCCTCGGATGACGGTGCGTTTCATGGAACGTATCATAATTATTAAGGTCCGCATCCATCAACATCTCTTTTTCCAAAGCTCTTTTGTAGTCCATGGAGCCCGGAAGCGGTGTCATCATGAAAAATGAAGCCTGTCCTGCGCCAAACGACATCAGCTTTTCGACATCCTGTTTGACGGACTCGACCGTGTCCAAGGGAAACCCGATGATGTAGGCCAAGTGGCACACAACATCCACTTCGTGAAAAGCATCTACCAGTTTTTTAAAGTTTTCAATGTCATTCTGGTTCTTCTTTGCCGCTTTAAGATTTTCCTGATTCAAACTTTCGATGCCGATAAAGACCTGCCGGCAACCGGCCCGGGCCGCTTTCTCCACAAAATTAGGTACGAGATACGCCTGGGTATCCAACTGCATCATGTAGTGGAATGGGATCCCCTCTTTTTCTTTGAGTTCGATCACCCGGTCCAGTATCTCCTCCCAGTATTTGTTGCGGCAGAAATTATCATCCGTGAAAAAATAATGGGAGATCTGATGCTGACGGTAATCTCTCCGGAATGTCTCGATCAAAAGGTCCACATCACGGAAACGCATCTTGCGGCCCTGAACATTAATGACGGTGCAGAAGTTGCATCCGAAGGGGCATCCCCGGCCGCAGTCAAGCGTTCCAAAATGCTCCAGCGCGTAATGGGTCTGATGTTTGGGATTGATGCGTGGAAAGGGGGCTTTGGAAATATCCGGGATATCCTTTAAAAAATTATAAACGGGTTTGAGCCGGTCATGGATGGCATCGCTCAGCACCTGCTCCCAGTGCCCTCCCTCGGCTTCACCCGCCGTGAGGCTCACGCCGGCATTACGAAGCGTTACAAGTTCCGGGGAAAGATCGGGCAGGGTCGCCATGACGCCGCTCACATGAAAACCGCCCACCAAAACGTCGATCCCGGCCTGGCGGAACTTCATCGCAATATCCGAAGCCCGCGGCATTTGATTGGATTGGACCCCCACGAGACAGATCACGGTCTTGGTCCTGATCTGACGACTTTCCCTTATGATCTTTCTATAGGGAATTCCCTGCACCGTATCGTCAATGAGGGTGATCTCCCAAGCCAGGTCCCTGCCCAACACACCGCGATCCCGGGCGTCTTCGCTCAACCCATTCAGGCAGGAAAGTGTATTGCTGGGAAGAACGCCCTTCCAATAGCGGATCAAATACCCCTCATCATCATATTTGGAGGGTTTGATCAGAAAAAGATGGAAACGTTTGTATTTGTGGGGACTCACTCGGAGGGACCCCTTACCTTGGGCCTCAAAAAAGGTCTCCAAAGAACAGCAAGGCGCAGGAGATTTTGGATTTTCGCAAATCTTCATGGGGAATAATTATACTCTATCTTTAGGATAACTGCTAGAAATGGTTTTTAGAGGTTCGAGAGCTGGAGACTGGAAACAGAAATTCTGCTCTGGCGAATACAATCCGTGATGCCAAATCCGTGGAATCCATTTCCCGTAAAAAAAAGACCGGGATATTGAAAACCTTTTTTTTCGATCCGCTTCACACGATCAAAATGTCCCGTCTCATATTGGGGCAACGCGCTAGGATAGCGTTCAATATCGATAAGCAGCGGCTTGGCATGAACGCCAAAAAAATCACTCATAAAAGTCTGCATCCTTTGTTTGACTAGTGCGTCATTCTCATGAAAGACCTTGGGAAGCATTGTTTCGGACAGAAATGCGCGCATCAAAAGGTGTTTTCCATCCGAGCTCTTACCGAGCCATTTAAAACTTGAAAAAGGACACCGCTCACCCCCCATGGGCACCAGGAATCCGAAATCCGGACCTTGAGCCAGTACATCCCCGGCCTTGTAAATAAGATTCACCGCCGCGATCGAATCGTATCGTACAGTTGAAAGTGCCAGGGAAAGTTCGGGAGCGGTTGTAAAAAGCAATTTCGAAGCATCGCAAGCGTTCATGGCAAAACCCAAGATGTCTGCGCACAATAGGGTGCCATCCTCCATAAAAATTTCCCAACCCGCGTTGTAAGCACACTGCCGGACAGGCGAGGACCTTCGCAACTCACACCTCCCTAATTCCCGCACAAGCGCGTGAACTAGTCCTTCAAGGCCCTGCCTCAAAGTAAGAAATTCTGCCGGAACCTTTTCTTTTCTCCAGCTTGTCTTGTTCAGAAAAGATCCGGCAAGACTTCCATGAGTCTTCTCGACTTGCCGCAGCCTTGGGAATAGAGCTTCCAGACTCAACCGCTCGGGATTCATCATGCAAACGCCTTGCGCCAATGGTTTTACGACTTCTTGGTAGAAGCCTTGCCCAAGACGCCGGCGAATAAAACTCGCGAGACTTTCATCTCCATCTTCCTTCCGACGCGGAATGAACGGCTCTCCAAGCATCCGGCATTTCCCAAAAAAACTCAACCGAGGGCTATTAAGAAAACGAAAGACATCGGAAAAGGATCCAGAAAGACCTGGAATAGGATAAAGCTGTTTATTTTTCAGGCCAAAAAAACGCCGGAAGCATGGGGATGCCTCGATCACATCTTCCTGAAGACCCAGCTTGCGACAAAGGTCCAGGGTGTCATTTTGACCGGCATAGAAAGCATCCGCTCCGGCTTCCATGTGAAGGCTTTCGTGTGTCAGCGTACGAAGCACCCCACCCAAACGGTTTGAGGCTTCGAGTACGGTGATCCTAAGGGGAAAATGCTCTTCTGCGGCTCTCCGGGAAAGGAAAAAAGCGGAGCTAAGGCCTGAAATACCACCCCCGATGATCACCGCGTGGCGTCCAAGTCTTGGATTTCTTTTTTGAACGTTGACTTGAACTGTCATGATTTCAAATTATTTTTTATTATTGAGAATCATGGCGTTCACTCATGGGATCCAGCAATAGGAATGGATAGGCTTTTAATTCTCTTGGACAAGGATGGTAAAGATCTTGCGGGTCGGAGCCGTTTTGGTCTCCCACGGCCGCTTGTAGACAAAATCAGCCTTGGTCTCGCCGGGAATCATGGCCTTGAATCTGTAAACATCTTCACCCGGCACGCCTGGCATCACTTCCTGCGATGTGACGTGGTCGGACCCCAAAAGCTTAACCGTCCTCTGCTCTTCCGGCAAAGTCATTTTCCAGAGAAATCCGGTCGAAGGATTGCTGCCCAAAACAATCGAAAATTCTTCCCCCGGCGGAACTTTGATAGGAACACCTGGATCTCGAAACACCAAGGGCTGGATCCCCGTTGACACTGCAGAATCGGACATTGCGGTCGGGGGCGTATCGTTTGTTTCGACCGGCATCGTCGAAGCCTGGTCAGGAGTCTGAGAAACAGCACTCTCATCGGGAAGTGACGCAGCTTCCTTCATTTCCTCGGGAACAACAACATCCATCGTGATTGGATCGCTCCAAAGAGGCTCCGCGATATCGCCATCCTCGCTCATGCGTTGGAACCCGAGCCGGAAGGTGACCGGTTCGGTCTTATCTTTGTTAGGGATATAGAGGATGATGTTCTTTTCATAAACATCACCGGGGTCAAGCGTGATTTGTTCGAGAGTGTTTTCGTTGCAGGTCCAGGACTGAATAAGCACCTCGGCATTATCCGTGACCCAATGCTTTTCATAGGAGCAACTATTGCTCCAAAATTCGACCGAGGTATCGGAGCTTGAATTTGTGACCTGCACATGGACAAGGAACATCATCCCGACTTTAACGGAATTCTGATCGGGAAGCACCTGGATCTTGAGGAGCGAGTCCTCAGCCCAAACGGTCGGGCCGAAAGGGCAGAGAGAGAAAAAAACGGGGAAAAGGAAAACGAAAGAAAATAAAAAAGGGTTCCTTCTCATCGCACAGATCAGTTGACCTTCACAAAGGGATATTGGGTCTTGATATATTTTTGAAAAAAAATCCCGTGCGAGGGGGCGGCCATGAGCCCGTGATAAACGCTTTCGGGCACTTCTTGGAAGCGATAGACACCGCCCGCGCGAAATACGACCTCCAGGATCGATGTCACGTTATCATAACCGATCAGCGCGAGATCGCGCGACTGTACAGGTTTTATATCCATTTCCTTCACCATAAAAGCACCTCTCCGTTAGACCCGGGAAGCCAGCTCCCGCAGGGCTTCCTCAAACTCTTGGTATTTTTCCAGGATCACATCCCGGGCCGGTCGAAAACTCCCATCCTGGAACTTAAAAAGAATGATGTTGTTTCCAAAAAGCGACCGGTAGCAATGCTTCCTCGCCCAATCCTCCGGCTTTTCGTTACGGTAATTCGTCATCAAATACACTAACCCGAAAGGATACGCAGCCTGAGCTGTATAATCGATCCCTTCAAACCGGACTACAATGGGCGCTGTCCGAAAATAATTCAAAAGACAGATCATTTTGGAAAGATCGTTCCCGGGTTTTTTAAGAAATTCTTCAAACGCCTGGGACTGCGCCACGGGCTCAAGCCCGTCCGCACCCAGGACTATCGGAACTACTCCCAAAAAAACAATGCTCAAAGAGAAAGACAAAACAACTCCGCTCAAGAATTTCCGCATACTTTTATACCTTAATCTTCCAACCCACTTTAATTAGGCCTCATCCATGTAAGGCGTATGCCCGACGCTTTTTCTATAATAATCGAAACACTCCCGGCAGATCCCATCCCCGTGCACCCATTTCGGGTGCTCCTTCAGGATCACATCGATAATGTGATGGTCCGTATGTTTCAAGAAAACCATCAAATCGTGTTCTATCTCTTCCTTACAAACCGGACACACATAATTTTCCATAGGGGCCCTTCTCTGGGGGATGCTTCAGACCTTGTAATCAGTCTATAGCTTAGACGAACTAGGCCGTTTCGTCAAAGCCCCAATTGGCATGTAAGAAATATTTTTTAATTTCCGCCTTATGCCCCTTCAACTGAAATTGAAAATTCGCGATCCCGCCCTGCGGCAGGTGGTCCGGCTCGGTCGGAACACTGGTCCCCAAAAGAGGGACCTGATTCTTATCAAAGATCACCAGTTGAGCACGAATCCCTTTAATAGGATGACCAATGTTGTTGATGACAATGCCTTGGAGGGACGCGCCTTCAGCCTCGTTGAAGTGGGTGCTGGCGCCTTTGATGATCACTTCGCGCGGCAACTTCTGAAAATTCTCGATCTCTGGAAAGGATTCGATCCCCATAGCCCCTCGGTACAGCGTTCTTTACCACCTATAAGAACGGCTAGAGAGGCCACAACCTTCACAGTATTTTTCGGGTCTCCGCCTCGATCTTGGAGTCCGTCTCCGGAATCAAACTCTCCAGGAACTGTTCGAATTCGTCCTCCAAAGCAAGGTAGGGTACGGGCTTGAGCCCCGTGATCCGCTCGATCGCGTCCAAAGTCCTCAAATCGAACGGATCGCACATCGCGACTCTCACCGAGCCTTCAGAAACCCCGATTGGAACCGCACGGTGGTGAAAAACGAATTCTGCGTTAAAAAGATGAAAGATCGCCGGATCCGGGGTCCACCCCTTCAGACTGAAATAAGGAACCTTGAGCTTCTTTTCAAGCATCCTTCCCACATCCTGGCTTGAGATAAGATTCATATTGATCAGAGTCTGGCCAAGGCGATGGCCTGTCTGGAGATGCTGCTTGAGGGCCTCGCTCAACTGATCTTCGGTGATCAGTCCGGTACTCACAAGGACCTGACCCAGCGGATCCACGTGTTTTTTGGGCTTGGAGGGCTTGATCTCCGGTTCCAGGATGTGGACTGCCTCATCTAGTTTTCTGATCGGGGACGAACGTCGGTCTTGAAGATAATGGCTCCCCGGCTGACTTTTCAGGAACGTCTTGACCTCCGCGGCGTCCTCCGCGATCTCGCGAAGGTTTGCGTAATTCCGGTAAAGGTTGGTGCAACCGGCGACCGAGCAGGACATGAGCGGGAAATTCTCCATTTTGCCGCGCCGGTTCTCCACGCGAATGAATCCCGTATCCCGATCTTTTTTGCTGTAATAGGTTGGAATGATCCGGTCAAAATCATCGATAAATTGGCGCGAAAAGACCTCCTCAATTTCTGTGGGAAGCACCACGATAAAATCGTCTCCGCCGATATGCCCGATGAAACACTCCCCGTCGCTTGCCATGGCGTGACTGGTCGCCACGAGGATCCGGGCGGTCTGGAGAATGGCCTCGTCACCTTTTTGAAAACTATAGTGGTCATTGAATGCTTTAAAGTTATTGATATCGATATAAAGGACCGAGAATTTTTCTCCCGCCTGGATCTTCTTCAGAACGATTTTCTCGATAGCGTGGTTACCTGGAAGATGCGTGAGCGCGTTGGCCTCCACCCGTTCCATTGTCTTTGCAATATTAAGGTTCACACGCAATTGCAGCACGAGAGGACTGAAAGGTTTGGCCAAAAAATCGTCGAAACCTTTTTCATGGCTGAGCATGAGCTCTGTCAGTTTATGTTCCTCCGTGATCATGATCACCGGGACCGACATAAGATGAGAACGGGAACGGATGACCTGGATGAGCATTTTGCCGCCCACGGGCTCCATATCGCTTGAAAGCAGGATCAGGTCCAGGACCTCGCGATCCAGAAATCTCAGGACCTGGCTGCTTTTCGAGGCCTCAAAAACCTTGTGGTGGCGGGAGTGAAGGCGCATCAGGATCAGCTCCCTTGTCGCATCGTCTTTTTCGGCGACTAGGATCCGCTTTCCTTTCATAAAAAACTTTCTTTCTTGGAAGGAAATTTCTTATTCTGAACGTCACGGCAATAATCGCCGGCCGCTTTTTTCATGATCTTTTCAAGATCTGCGTAATGTCGCACAAAACGGGGACTCACTCCGGAACGGATGCCCAGCAGATCATGAAACACCAGCACCTGTCCGTCGGTCGCGGGTCCCGCGCCGATCCCGATCGTCGGACACCGCACGGTTTTTGTGATCTCCTCAGCAAGTTTTGCCGGCACGCATTCCAACACGATCGCAAATGCCCCCATCCGGTCCAGCAGTTTCGCGTCCGCACGGATCGTGGTTGCTTCGTCCGGATCTTTTCCGTAAACACGGTATTTTCCGTCTCCGACACTCTGCGGAAGCATACCGATATGTCCCATCACCGAAATGCCTTCGGTCACAAGTTTCTGGATCTGAGCTTCGATCTTCACACCCCCCTCGAGTTTCACGGCATCGGCTCCAGCTTCCCGGAGCAAACGTTGCGCATTGACAAGCGCCTTCGCGGGATCGTTATAGGAATGGATCGGCATGTCCGCAACCACAAGCGCGTGCTTTACGGCCTTGGCAACCGCCGCTGTGTGATAAAGCATGTGTTCGATCGTCATGCCAAGCGTATTTTCGTGACCCAAAAGCACCATGCCGACAGAATCGCCGACCATAACAATATCCACACCCGCCTCATCCGCGATCCTTGCGCTCGGATAGTCGTAGAGACTGAGCGAAACGATCCTCTCTCCGGCCTGCTTTTTTGAATAGATGGTCTGGGATGTGTGTTTCATTTTTCTAGCTCAACGCGCAAAGCGCAACGCACAACGTAAGACTTTCCGTTGCGTGTTGTGCGTTGACCGTTGCTCGATCATTTAGTCTGCCACTCATACGCCGTGATGAGATTTTCCATGAGCATGGTCACGGTGAGCGGTCCCACGCCGCCCGGGACCGGCGTGATAAAACTGGCCTTTTTGACCGCCTCGCCGAACTCGACGTCACCTTGAAGTTTTCCGTCGACTTCCGTGGTCCCAACATCGATCACAACCGCACCTTTCTTGATCCAGGAGCCTTTCACAAGACAGGGCTTCCCCGAACAGGCCACGACGATCTCGCTCGTACTCACGATCTTTTTCATATCCTCTTCGCCTGTCCCTGTATTACAAACAAGCGTTGTCACCCGGGCCTCGCCCAGCAAGAGCTGAAGCGGACGTCCCACGATCGCACTTTGGCCGATGATCGCCGCCTTTTTGCCGCGCAGCATGATGCCGCTTGCTTTAATAAGCGTGTAGGCCGCAAACGCCGTAGGCGGGATCAGCTTACCACGCCGCAGAACGATCAGTCCAAGACTGGTAGGATGAACGCCCTCGACATCTTTCTTGGGATCAATAGCGAGCAGGACTTGATCGGAGTCAATCCCTTGAGGAAGCGGCATTGAGATGAAAAGTCCGTGGACCGTTTTATCAGCATTCATTTCCTGGATCTTCTGGAGCAAAGCCTTTTCGCCTTTCACTTGATCCGGCATGATGCGTTTAAAATGAATGCCAAGTCTGCCGGCCAGTTTTTCCTGGCTGTTGATGTACCAAACCGCTGACGGATCCTCACTGGTCTGGATCGCAACCAAAGAGGGGCTGGGAAGTCCCGCGCCCGTAAAAGATTCCACTTTTTTGACAATCTTTTCCTGAAGTTCCGATGCGATCGCTTTCCCTTCCAATCTTTTGGCTTCCACTTTATTCACTCCCTTTTGTGAAGCGGCCACGGAGTTCTGCCAAAGCCTTTTCGGCACGCTCTTTCCGCTCTTTGTTTTTCATATAGACCACATTGATCTGCGCGGTATGAAAAGCCCCTTCGAACGCGGCGGTCAAAAGACCATCGCTTACGATCAGATCATTAGCGACTGCGCCTTTGACAAGGGTTTTCATGTGTGCGTTCCACTCTTTCGCCATTACAAGGATAAGCGCAAGATCCGCTTGCAGGCGAAACGCATTCTGGAGCGCGTCTTCCAGCTTCTCGGGCCCCGCGCCCTCTTTGTAGCAAGCCATTACCTCATCGTAGACCTTAGGATCAAGCGATACCACCTGAAGCGCGTCCGCCCGGGTCTTCTCCAGGGCACTGACGATCTCCCGCATACGCTGGCGGTTGGCCTCGTCCTGGAACTTTTGTTCCGGCGCAAGATCAGCCTTGGGTTTGCGCCTGAGCGCGATCCGCGCCACCATTTGTGTCAGGGCCATCCCCAGGGCCCCGGCATAGGCCGAAACACTGCCTCCCCCCGGCACCGGTGCATCGCTTGCGAGTTTTTCCAAATAAGTTTCGAGACTGAGATCCGTATATTTTTCCATAACACCCTTTAAAAATAAAAGAACCCCCAACGCTTTTCTACGATCGAGGATTCGATTGTTGGATTATCGTTTCAGAGTAACAAGTGCTTTTTGGTTGTTATTGGTCGCGATCACGAGAGTGCACGGCCCGTAAGATACCGGCGCGCTTGCATAGACGTTGAGAATATCGATCTTTTGCGCCGCGAGTTTTCGGGTGATCCGCATCAAAACTCCCGGCCTATCCACAACCTCCAGCAACAACACCGTATTCTCTTGGGCTTTTAACCCCTTCTTGGCAAGAAGGTCTCTCGTGTGCAATGTATCGTCCGTTACAAAATTCATCAGCGCCACACCCCCGGCCGCCTGTGCTGAAATAGCCACGATGTCGATCCCGCGATCCGCCAACAACGCCGCGACCTTTGAAAGCACGCCGACCTTGTTCTCCGAAACCACCACGAACTCTTTTCCCAACTTCACGCTTTGGATCATGGCCATACCCCCTTTGCTGTTTGAAGGATGTGCCCTTACAATACCTCAAGCTCACAGTTCCGACTTCCATTATACACCAAACGGATATTAAAATCAGAGCGGGAAAAAGACGCTGTGACGGAGTCCAAAAGCCCGGTATCTTTAAAATTCAATCCCTTGTTGGGCGGGAGTACCACGATCGAAGGGGTGCTTTACGCATCTCATCTCGGTCACAAGGTCCGCTAGATGAATGATCGCCTGAGGCGCGCCTCTGCCGGTCAGGATCACGTGTTGACCGGACCGTTTGCGCCTGAGCGCTTTGACCACATCGAAGGCCTTGAGGAATTTGTACCGGAGGGCAATATGGATCTCATCGAAAATGACGAGGTCATATTTCGGATCTTTCAGAAGTTCGCAACATTTCTTCCATGCCTTCTGAACGGCCTTGGTATTCTCTTCACGCGCCACGCGCCACGTAAATCCACCGCCAAAACTCCAGACGCGGAACCGGCCCGCGAATTTTTTCAAAGCACGGAACGCGCCTTCTTTATCCAAAGCCTTGCTTTGGACGGGATATTTGAAGAATTGGACCACTCCCACTCGTCCGCCATGTCCCAAGATCCGTAGCGCCATGCCAAGCGCGGCAGTCGTCTTTCCTTTGCCGTTGCCTGTATAAACCTGGACCAAACCCTGGGTCTTCACCTTCCCTCCCTTTGATCGAGATCATCCGCTAAAGGCAGAATGAACGGTTTCATGGAGACCGGATTTTTTCCGGCCGAAACGCGCGCTCCGAATACCGATTCGATCGTCGCGCGTTCCAGTACCTCTTCAGGAGTGCCTATCATATGAATACGCCCGCGATCCATCAAGAGCATCTTGCGAGCGTACTCCGCAGCAAGGTTGAGGTCGTGTAGAACAGCCACCACGGTCAGGTGCCTTGCGCGATTAAGCCGGGCCAGAAGCCCGAGTACCGTCACTTGATGCGCGATGTCTAAATGCGCGGTGGGCTCATCCAGAAAAAGCCATTCGGGTTCTTGGGCAAGGGCACGCGCGATCGCGGCCAGCTGCCGCTCCCCACCGCTTGTTTCTGTCATCAACCGGTTCCGTAAATGATCTATGCCGGCTTTTCGCATCACTTGATCGGCGATCTCAAGATCCGCCGCTGTTTCCAGGAACTGGAAGTCCCCGTAATGCGGGATACGCCCCAAAAGCACGAATTCTTCTATCGTCATTGGAATGGCCGGGACATTTTGTGACACGACCGCACAGCGTTTGGCGAAATGCTTCGGCAAAATACTCCAGAGGTTCTTTCCCTCGAAAAGAACCTCCCCGTGCGAAGGCGGAAGCGATCGGGTCAACGCCCGAACGAGCGTGGTCTTTCCGGAACCATTGGGACCGAGAATGGCAAAAAAATCGCCGCGATCGATCCCGAGATCGATCCCCTCCAGGACCATCTTTTTCCCGTACCCACAGCTGAGTCCGTTCGCCGTGAGCGTCATAGAGGTTTGCCCTTTCCGCGCACGAGGACATAAATAAAAAGACATCCGCCTAAAAGCCCTGTCACAACCCCGACCGGAAGCTCTACGGGAGCGATCAGAATGCGGGCCACTGTATCGCAAAGCACAAGAAAAGTTCCGCCTCCAACAAAGGAGGTCATCAAGAGTATCCTGGCATCGCGACCCACAAGCCCCCTCATCATATGCGGTACGACAAGCCCGACAAATCCGATCACACCCGCCACCGCCACGCTCACTCCCGTCAGCACCGAAGCGATTACAAAAAGGGCGCGTTTGGTCCGCTCGACCGGGATCCCGAGATGACGCGCTTCTTCTTCTCCAAGGGCAAGCGCGTTCAGATCCGCGTGGAAGAGATAACAACTCCCGAGACCGAGCACCGAGACCGCGATCATGATACGGATCAATGCCGGGTCCGGCTCGTCAAGGGATCCCATGATCCAGAAAAGAATGCCTTGAAGATCTTCGGTCCGCGAAACGGCAAGAATGAGCAGCATGAGCGATGACGAGATAAAGGTCAACATCACACCCGTGAGCAACATCCCTTGAAGGGGAAGCTCCCGCCCACGGCGGCTTAAAAAATAAAGCAAAAAGATCACAAGGCAAGCGCCCAGGAATCCGGAAAACGGAAGGCCGAGATGCCAAACCCCGGAAAGCCCCCAGAGAATATTGAGCGACACCCCGACCGCGGCACCTCCCGAAATCCCGAGTGTATAGGGTTCGACCAAAGGGTTTCTGAACATCCCTTGCAGGATCACGCCCGCAAGGCTCAAGGCGCCCCCGACGGCAAACCCCAAGAGAAGCCTCGGAAAACGGATGTCCCAAATGATACGGCCTTCGATGCTATCCGGAGGCCTGGAAAGGAGTTCGATCACTTTTCTGGCCGGAATGCCGGAGGAGCCTGAGATCAAAGCAAGGATCGCGGCCGCGATCGCCGCAAGCACGATCAAGCCAAGCCAACCCAGCCAACGTCTTGAACGATTATGAAGCATAGCTCGCATGGACCCCGTTAGAGACAGGAAGCGCTTTTATCGCTTCCGTGATTTATTGAAAAATTTGACACTAATTTCATTTTTTCGTTTCTTGTAGAAAAATTTGAATTGCTTCATCAATTTCTAACGGGGTGGAGGATTTGGATCATATTCTCAAGGGCCCGGGTGAAGGTCACGGGGGTCGGAGAACAGAAGAGGTCAGAATTGACGATCACAATGCGGTTTTCACGGGCCGCCTTGAGTTCGGGATATTGTTGCCACATTTGCTTTTCCTTTTCCCCGTCAAATCCCATGCTCGAGATGATGATCATGTCGGGATTTTGCGCGAGCACTTTTTCCCGGGAATAAAGCGCCCGTTTTCCGTCCGCCGCAATGTTCTTCCCGCCCGCAAATTCGATCAGATCGTTCAAAAAGGAATCCCGCGTCACTGTCACAAGCGGTTCAGCACCTATCTCGAGAAATACCAAAAGGACCGGACCTTGCGGGACTTTCTCCCGCAGCAACTTAACCGCCTTTTCCTGTTCTTCCGAAATGCGCACAGCCTCAGCTTCTTTGCCGATCATCCGCGCAAGACGAAGAAAGGACCCGCTAATTCCTTTAAAATTTTTTGCAGGCGCAAACGTTTCCACATGAAGCCCGAGGGCTCGCATTTTGGCGACAGAGCGAGGATCGATCATCGGGGTTACGATTACAAGATCGGGGTCAAGAGATACGATCTTCTCGAGATTGGCATCGACGATATTCCCGACTTCAGGGATCTCTTGAGCTTCGACGGGCCGTACGCAAAAGTGCGATCTCCCGACCAAACGCTTCGCCTCGCCCAGGAGGAATATCTCTTCGGTCACCACGGTCGAAAGCGAGACAATACGCTGAGGGGATCTTTCTTCGGCAGAAACACGGCCTGGAAGGATCATGAGGAAGGCTATCGCCCAGAGGATCGTGACCCGTCCCTGTTTGTAGTTCACACGAGGCTCCCAAGCTCAAGTTTTGAAACCCAATGTTTTTCGATCGAAAGCCTCTCGGACTCATGGACCGATACGGGAGTTTTAAAGATCGGCCCGTCGTAGACGAACGTATGATACTCGCCCTTTTCACCGCACGGATCGACATGCGGCACGGTCCTTATCTTCCCCGGAAAATCCCGGTCGATCTCGCAGCCTAGCCATTCAGCGCCAAGTACCACTTCGTCCGTCACTACGATACGGCTTTTAAAACCCGCAGCGATGAATTCTTCGAGCAAAAGCTCCCGCTTTTCGTTCCAAAGCGGCAAGAAAGCTTTAAGCCCCGTCTCACGGCAGACCCGCTCGACCCATTCCCGGTGCGGCTCAAGATCAATATCGCCGAAGATCCCGGCTTCCACGCCTTTTGTTTTCAGTTCCGTCAACACCGACTTGAATTCCTTTTCGTAATCCTTCCAGGATGCGGCGCGTTGAATGAGCGGGACCCCGATCGCTGCCGCCTGGGCGCGCAGTACCGCTGCGCTCAGCCCGTGAGAACGCGAGTACTCACCGTCCTCGGTCATCATGTTCACTAGATGCGACACCTCAATCTCCGGATGTTTCATCATCCGGTAACACGCAAGTACGCTGTCTTTACCCCCGCTCCAGGAAACAAAGACTTTCATATTTTCTTGCCTTTCTTTTGGGACCTCACAGGCTTTTGATACCGTTCCAGGAACGGAAGCACGTGCCCGCACACCTTGCAATGAAAATGGGTTCGAGGCATCCCTGCCCTGCAACTCGGACAACTTTTTTCGCTTCCCACGGGCTGCGGGATTTCACCAATGACTTTTCTGTAAATTTTGTAATAATAAAAATGCTCCTTATTGAAGAACTTCACAGGGTAAGAATGGCCGTTGAATTCCCTGTCCGAGATCTTGTCTGTCAGGATCTGCCTTAAACGCGTCATGCCCGAACCCACTTCAAGCGGACGCTTGCTCTGCCAGGCGATCCCCGCAGGCAAAAGTTCCTCGAACGCTTTCCGCAGGATCCATTTTCCCCATCGCTTGCCGCCCGAACACCGGATTTTCCGATCGCCCGGAATATTCAATGCCATTCTGACCACGGCGGGGTCGAGAAAAGGTTGGACGATCCCGAGCTTCAAGGCCTTGCCGATATCATTGGAGCTGAAAACCATCCGCCGGCTGACCCTCCGGATATAACCGTCCAGGTCCGCAAGGTCCGCCATGAAGGAATATCCCCCGAATAGCTCGTCGCTGCCGTCCCCTGTCCCGATATTTTTCAAGCCGAGTTCTTTGGCTTTTTTGAGACCGAAATAAGCCGCCAAATCGTTCGGAAGTGCCGAATCGAAGGATCGCAGGATCCGGATCACGTCCGGAATGCTACGAATCGCTTCCTCGATGCTTACAAAGTGGTGGACCTGACGCATCCCCAAAGTCTTCGCCAGAGCATTCGCATAAGGAAGATCTGCCGCGTTGCGCTCAAGACTGACGGTGATGCCGGTCGCTTTCGGATTGAGCACCGCTACGACCGAACTGTCCAGACCCCCGGAGAAAAGCACCCCGTCATAAGGCGCCTTTGCCGCTGCCTTAGAGATCCCTTTTCTGACGTGAGCCGCAAGAGTGGGCACTTTTACTGGTCCGCTAATTTAAAAGTGACCGGCGTTTCTACGATGTCTTTGATCGGTTGATCGTTCTTGAGCGCCGGCTGGAATTTCCATTTTTTTATGGATTCACGGGCCGCTTCATCCAAAAGCTCGTGCCCTGAAGACTGTACGAACTCCATATGACCGACAGAGCCATCGGGAAGAACCTCGTAGGCCAGCACTACTCGTCCTTCCCATCCCCGCCGGATCGCTTTCCGCGGATAAGGCACCGCTTCCGGGACCGAAACCAACAAAGGCGGCGTCAAACCACTTGGGGCCGTTTCTTCATCCGATCGACGGCTTTCAAGACGATTCCGATCCGCACTTTGTCCCTGGCGAAAGATAGAGGGACCAACTTGATTTCCCGTAAATCCCGCAGCCACGAACCTTGAAGATCGTGCGAACTGCTTCGGCCCCGCAGTCATGTGTTCCGGAGTTTTCACTTTCACGTTCACAGGAATACCTTGCGAGATCACGGGCCCTGTTTCGACCGAGGGCCAGGCGCCGACATTTTCCTGTGCTTTAAGACGAACCCCGAAGAGAACCGCTAAGAGTGCGCTTACATAGATGATTTTTAACCGTTTCTTCATAAAAATTCCCATTTGGCGCCGATCACGAATTCCCGGGAAGCTCCGGGATCCACCCATGTGTAGGTGCCGGCTGGATAGATGGCCGTACCGAAGGAGGTGGCGTTGATCGCGCGTGAATAATACTTTTCATCGAACACATTATTGACCTTGAGATAGATCTGCTTACCACGCCAGTCATAAGAGAGAACGAGATCCCAGACCGAGTAGGGCTTGATCCAATGCCCCGCCCCGCCGGTCGCATTCAGGGTGGCTTGGGTCGCGGTTTCATAGGATGTCGGGTGCTGCCTCCCAGTGATAGTCCCGTAGAGCCCGACCTTGAATCCTTTGTAATTCTCGCCCAGACGGAGCAACGGAGAGACCATCATTCCCACCACAAAACGATTTTCAGGGACCTGCCCAAGTGTCCGTCCGTCTTTTAAGCTCTGCGCGCCGTCCGTTTGACGAACCCAAGCCTCAGTCAACGTATAACCTCCATAGAACTTAACCTCCTCCACGGGCGTCAGATCAAGCCGTGTTTCGATACCGTAACGGCGCGTCTTACCGACATTGATGTTTCGTCCATAAGGCGTTGCCGCGCTAATCGCCGTGCTGTCATAACGGATTTCATCCTGAACATCAATAAGAAAATAACTCGCTTTAGCTTCCGCAAACTTCCCGGCACGGACCCTGGAACCCACTTCGTAACTGTTGGAAAGTTCAGGGTTCAAAGGCGTGAGAGCGGTGCCCCCATACGGCGCCAGTTCCGTAATGGTAGGAACGCGAAACCCCTGAGAATAATTGGTAAAAAGATCTACGCTCTTGACCGGCTTGACGGTAACACCCGTCGAAACCGTCGACTTATGCCAACGGTTCGTCTGACCGGCCGCCCGGTTCAAGGCCGTATCCGAATGGAACCAATTGTAGTCATGCCGCATGCTGACATAAGGGATCACGCGATCAAAAAGCTTAAGTGTCTCACCCCAAAAGAGAGCGACATTATCCGCCTGAGCGGTCCGGTCCGTGCGGGTAACCGGTGAGGCGGGCACAGTACCGTTCGGGGCATCGCGCTGGATCGACCAATTGCGGCCCGCCCGGTACTCCATGCCGATCATACTTTCATTCCCCAACCAATCCCACGTATCTTGATAGCGCGTTTGCCAGGTAAGATCACGCTCCTGGTTTTTGGTGTTGAGGAGCGACGTGTAGGGATTGTAACCATAGGTCACAAAAGTCCCGGTGGTGTTGACAAAACTGATGTCATTCCAGCGTTCGCTCGCGAGAATTGAGGCCAGGATCCGGTCATCCCAGAATTTCTTTTCAGCTTCGAGCTGTACGATCGTGTTCTTGAATTTTCGACCATCGAGCGGCTTATTGCAGCGACGAGGATCATCCTGATATTGTTGAAATGTCATTTCTCCAGGCATGGAGACCGCATCCTCAATGTGTTTCAGCCCGAAAGAGATCTTCCCCTGCTCATTGGGAAGCTCGTAAGCGGTCTTAATGTCAAAAGAGGTGAGACGAAATTCGCCGTTCGCACGGAACCCGTGCTCACTGTCACGCTCACCGTTGAAATAATAACCCAGCTTGCCTCCCAGAGGGGTCACTTTGTCCTTCAGTGTCCCACTGATCCCTTGATTGAACCGTAATCCGTGAAAACTGGTCCATTCCAATCCGCCAAAAAGACTGACAGGCTTTTCGCTGGGCTGTCCCGTTGTAACATGGACCACGCCACCGAACGCGTTGCTCCCATAGACCGACGACGCGGACCCCCGGTCGATCTGCACCGACTCGGTATCGCGCATCCGGATCAGAGGAAAATTAATCGTATTGCCATCCACTTCATTAACGCGAACACCGTCCACGAGAAAGATGATGGTGCTGGGATCCGTAAAGCCGCGAAGGGCGAACGTTTTGTCAAATCCGTTTCCTGTGGAATCGTAAAGAACAACACCTTCCGCGTCTCTTACGGCATCCTGGAGAGTGTTCGGCTTAATCGTGTCCAAAGAAGCCGTGTCCTTAAAGGTCACATTGAAAGGAACATCGGAGAGCTTTTTCCGGAAACTCGGAAGCCTTGAGGCCAGGACTGTCACATCCGCAGCCACGGGCCGAGAAGGAGCTTTCATTTCCGTTTTCGGATCGACGAGTGCGGCACTCACGGCCGGCAGGCTCTGCTCTTGCTTCTCTGTTTCTTGCTTCGGTGCTTCTTTTTTATGGAACGGCCAACTCCATCCGACATTGAGAAGGCAAACTGCGAGGAACAAATAACTGACGGTTTTTCGAAGACCGTCATTCCCGAATGTTTTTATCGGGAATCCAGCCTCTGGATCACCGCCTGCGCGGGAATGACAAAAATGCACTTCTTTATGTGTTCTTCTTGATTCCCGGAGATGCTCGCCCCGGACTTTTTGATTCGTGGACACAAAAAACCCTTTCCGCCTCGAAGGGGCAAGAAAGGGTGGCCTGTCTTGACCTCTGCTCGGAGGCATTTGTTGAGGAGGACAGGTTTGATATTCTGACTAGCCCCACACCCCAAATAGACCTTCCCGTTTTTCGAACAGTGGTCTTTTCGCGTGAAGTGTTGTATCCACGCTAATTTAAGGATCTACCTTATGTTTCCATAAGGTGTGGGACGACAGCGGCGGCACCGTGGAGCCCCTGCGCGAAATACCGCAGGTCTCTCTTCCCAAGTACCTGTCATCATGGTTTCTTCAAAGAACAATGGCGTTAGTATAAGATAAAAACCCGTAAACGCAATTCTTTTTTAATCCTGCGTGAGGCTCCGGAGATTCGCGGCGGATTGAAGGCCCTCGGCGACTTCGGGAATGATCCCCTTTCTAGCATAGACAGGACGGATCTCTTTACTGATCAGCGGCATCTTGCTCATAAAGATGAAAGCGACCAGCACACAGGACGCCCCTCCGATCAGCAGCGTGTGCGGCGCGCCGATCCTCGCGGCAAGGATCCCGGCCAACAAACTCCCGAAAGGCATCGTCCCCATAAAAGCCATCGTATAAAGACCCATCACCCTGCCACGCTTGTCCTCGTCCACAATGGTTTGCAGGATCGTGTTGCAGGCCGCTATGTTCACCATCACGCCGAATCCAGAAACCAGCATGACCGCCATCGCGAACCAGAAATCACGTGAAAAAGAAAAGATAATGATCGAGGCACCAAAAAGCAGAGCGGTCCACGCGATAATCTTCCCAAGGCCGATCACATTCTTGCGCGCGGCCAGAAAAATAGCTCCGATGAGCGCCCCAAGCCCGGACATGCCCATGAGAAGCCCCAGCGCATTCGGCCCCCCGTGAAAAATATCCCGCGCGAAGACCGGCATCAATACCTGGTAAGGCACCCCCACGAGACTGATCATCGACAAAAGGATCAGGATCCATTTAATAGGCGCAAAGTGGAGGGCATAGGCAACCCCCTCTTTTAATTCTATAAAAATATGTTGCGGAGAAGCGGTGAGTTTGGGCGAAGGGGTTCGTATCGCGATCAAAGAAAGGATCACAGGAATAAAACTCACCGCATTCAAAAGAAAACACACGCCTTCCCCAACCCAAGCGATCAAGATCCCGGCAAGCGCGGGCCCGATCAACCGCGCGGCATTCAGCATCGAGGAATTAAGCGCGATCGCGTTCCCGAGATCTTCCCGGTCTTCGATCATCTCGACTGTAAAGGCCTGGCGGATCGGGATATCAAAAGAAAAAATGATCCCGAGAAAAAAACTCAAGACCATAATGTGCCAGACCTGGATCTGATGCGTCAAGACCAGGAAGGCCAGGATCGAAGCCTGAACAAGGGAAAACGCTTGTGTCACGATCAGCATATTGCGGCGGCTGTGACGGTCGGCGAAAACACCCGCGAAGGGGGTGAAAAAGAAGGTCGGGATCTGGCTCATAAACATGGTCACCCCCAAAAGGAACGGAGAGTTCGTCATGCGATAGACCAGCCAACTCAGAGCCACCTGTTGCATCCAGGTCCCTACAAGCGACGAACTCTGTCCCCAAAAAAAGATACGGTAGTTCCGGTGTCTTAGCGCGCGAAAGATATTTCCAAATCCGGGGGATCTATTCATATCGCAAAGCCAGGATCGGATCGAGCGCTGCGGCCTGTTTGGCGGGCCAAAGGCCGAAAACGATCCCAACACCCGCAGAAAAAACAAAAGCCAGGAATAAAGAATCGAGCGTGATGATCATTTTCCATTGCGCCAGAATCGCGATCAGCCAGGAGATCACTCCGGCAAGCAAGATCCCCGCCATCCCTCCCAGAAAAGTGATCAGGATCGCCTCCACAAGAAATTGCATCAGAATATCCCGCGGCGTAGCTCCCAGAGCCTTCCGCAGGCCGATCTCGCGCGTCCTTTCCTTAACGGATACGAGCATAATGTTCATGATCCCGATGCCTCCGACCACAAGAGAGATCGTCGCCACGGCGCCAAGCAGGACGGCAAAAGTCTTGGTCGTGCTGGAAAGAGCGGCTTGAATATCCGCGTAATTACGGATGTTAAAACTGTCGTAGCGGTCCGAGGTCAAACGGTGCCTCCGGATGATCAGCTGGTTGATCTCTTCCTGTGCGACAGGCATTTGTTTCAGGTCCGAGATCTCCACGTCGATCTGGTCCAGATAGTCCTTCCCCATGAGCCGCTTCATTGCCGTCATGAGGGGGATCACCACAACATCATCCTGATCATGAAAAGCGTTGGCCCCCAGGGAAGGCAGAATCCCCAGGACCTGGAAGCTGATACGATTGATCTTGATCGTTTGCCCGAGAGGTTCCTCGTCTCCAAAAAGGGCCTCTTTAACCGTTTTGCCAAGCAAGACCACACGTTGCCGCTCCTGGTCCTCGTCGGCGGTAAAAAAACGCCCTGCCACAGGTTCCTGGTTCCTCATGCTGGCATAATCGGGCACCACGCCCAACACCCGGGTACTCCAGTTCTTATTCCCGAAAACCAACTGCCCTTGCCCCGTGACCTGCGGCCCAACTTGCTTGACCGAGGGGACCTCTTTGATGGCCCGGACATCGTCAAAAGTCATCCGTGTCGTCGCCACCGATTCGACCCCGTGAACTTTCACTGAACCCGGACGAATAGAGAGAAGATTGGAGCCCATTCGGGACAACTGTTCGGTAATAGCTTCGCGCGCACCCCGGCCAAGGGCGAGCATGGTGATCACACAAGCCACTCCGATCAGAACCCCCAGCATGGAAAGGAACGACCGTAATTTATGGGCCAGGATCATGCGGCTCGCTTGCTTAAAGTGTTCCCGGAATTCTTCGAAATTATATTTTTTCTCTTTGGATGATTCCAGGACATCCGGCGCCTTGATTCCGGGGAGAGACCGCTTGCCTAAAGCCTTATGCCTTTCATCGCCCACGATCTTTCCGTCATGCATGCGAATAACCCGTTCCGCTGCGTTTGCGACGTCTTCGGAATGCGTGACCAGCACAATGGTCATTCCCTGCCTGTGGAGATCCTTGACAATCCCCAGGATCTCCTCCCCGGCCTTGGAATCGAGAGTCCCGGTGGGTTCGTCAGCAAGGATTATGAGAGGTTTGTTTACAAGCGATCGGGCGATCGCCACGCGTTGCTGCTGTCCTCCCGATAGTTCATTCGGACGATGACTCACACGGTCGGACAGTCCGACTTTCGCAAGCATCTCCTTCGACCGTTCCAGATCCCCGGCGCGGTCATCGGAATAAAGCAGAGGAAGACAGACGTTCTCCAGGGCCGTGGATCGCGTCATGAGGTTGAATTGCTGAAATACAAAACCGATAACACGGTTGCGGAGAAAGGCATACTCTTCTTCTCTTAAATGGGCCGTGTCCTTTCCCATTAAGTGAAAGACGCCGCTGTCGGGCGTGTCCAGAAACCCCATCAGATGCATCAGGGTGGATTTTCCGGATCCCGAGGGCCCCATAATCGCGACAAATTCCCCTCTCTCGATCGTAAGGGAAACATCCTGAAGCGCCCGGACCTCGACTTCGCCGATCTTGTAGGTCTTTGAGATACGCTTTGCTTCCAGCAACTTCATGAACGCCTTTGGGCCTCATTTTTTTTGGGAGCGCCCCCGGGACTGAAGGGATTGGCGGATTGCGCCCTTTCTTTTTTCCGGACGATCGCAATCTCCGTTCCTTCTTTCAGCCCCTCCGTGATCTCGGTCATGCGACCGTCGGATTCCCCGATCCGTACCGGGACCGGTTTCAATTTCCCCCCAAAAACCTTTTCATAAATGGCAAAAACCGCATCCTTGGGTTTGAGAAGATCTTTCGGCCATTCCATGATCGCTTCGGAAGGAACGAGCAGGACGTTTTTCTGTTCCTTGACGATAAAGGTGACATTGGCTGTCATCCCGCTTCGAAAGGACTCGGGAACTTTTTCGGGAAGGATATCGATCGCGTAGACATTCACGTTATTCTCAAGTTTGCTTTCGAACGTGACGTGGTCGACTTTCCCTTCGAACACCTCTTTAGGATAAGCATCCAACCGGATCGTCGTCTTTTGACCGAGTGAGATCAAAGCAAGATCGGTCTCATCCACCAGGGCTTCCACGATCAAACGGTCCGAAAGTACTACCACGGGATCAATTGTTGTTACGGTCTGTCCCGGTTCTACGGAACGGACAATGACCATCCCATCCAGAGGCGCGAGAAGCGGGGCGGCTTTGTAGGCCTCTTGCCAGCGTTTGACCGCTGCTTCTCCCTGAGCGCGGGCAGCGTCAAGAAGCGCCGCCCTTTCAACAGAACTCATCCAGGCAAGCGTCTGTCCTTGTTTGACCTCTTCCCCCTCGCGCACAAGGACTTCTTCAATGCGCCCCGGGATCGGCGCCTTAATCTCAACCCTGTTATAAGGTTTGACCATTCCCGTCGCCGTGACCGTCACCGAAAGATCCCCACGTGAGACCTTCACGGTACGAACGATCTGCAGGGAGTCTTTCGCCGGGCTGCATGAGGAGAGCATTCTCATAAGAAGAAAAATACCGGCAACGATCAACCCGAACTTTACCACCCGCGACCTAGGACTTATTTTCATGGTAAGCATCCTCCAAAGTGGCCCCCCGGGTCTTTTCCCAGTTGGCCTGCTGAATAAAAACATTCGCCAGACTTTCTACATAATCTTTTTCCGCGGTTGCGTTCTCCTGTTCCGCCGCATCAAAATCCGTGAAATTCACGAGCCCGGTCGCGTATTCCGCCCGGATGATCTCGGCACGTTTTTTTGAGGCTTCCAGAAATTTCTTGCGGACTTCCACCGACTCGATCGCGTCCTTATAAAGCACCCACGCGGTCGCAAGCGAGGCGATCGCCTCATCCCGCGCGCCTTGGGCGGCCCGTTCAGCAGCCTCATAATCCGCTTTTGCTTTCCGGATGGCGGCAACGTTCTTCCCGCCGTTAAAAAAAGGCACCGTGACATTGATCCCAAGAAAACTTTTATCTTTTAAATTCGAAGCCCGGTCGCCCGAATAGCCATAATCATAATTGCCATCCACTTGAGGCCAAACCGCAGATTGGGCCGTCACAACGGCAGCCTTGGCCGCTTCAGCGGTTTTGATAAATCTCATAACGGTAGGCGTTTTTTCGGCTAGCGCCGCATAGTCCCATTCTGTCAAAGAAACCCCCTGAAGCATTTGCTCCAGATCATCCGCGATGTGAATGGGGAACACGAACTCCCCGCCGCTTTCGCGTGCGAGGCGCAACGCTTCACTTTCAAGAAACCTTTCGGTCTGCCTGACATCAAAGGCCGCCTGTCCGAAGATCGCTTCCGCCCGCAATGCCGAACCCAAGTTCTCCCGGCCTGCTTCATAACGAAGCCGGACCAACTCCGCATTTTGCTTCCGTCTTTCTTCGATCAAACGGTTCGTCACAAGAAGCCTTTCCAGCCGGATCATATCCACGTAAGCAGACCTCAGGCGGAACCGGATCCCCGCACTTGTTTCCACATAAGCGAGCTTCACAGCCTCCAGGTCCTTGCGGGTCTTCAGCCAATTTCCCGTAGTTCCAAAGCCGTTAAAAAGCGACTGCTGTGCCGTCACATCCAGCCCCAGAGCATCTTGGGAGGGAGCTGTACCTGTCGTCCGTGAAATATCCCGTTGAAGTCCCCCGTCCACCGACGGCAGGTAATCCCCGAAAGCGATATCGCGACTCCGGGCGCTGGAGGTCACAAGATACCGGGCCGTCTGAAGATCCGGGTTCAGACCGAGGGCCTGACGGACAAGCGGATCCCACGCCAGCGTTTGAGGCTCCCCCACTCGCCTTATTTGTGCCTCCGGCAAACGGACCGTGAGACATCCCCCGAGAAGAAGAGCCGCTATCACGATCGTGAATAATTTTTTAGAATGGTTCATGTTCCCTTTTAAAAGGAATCTGTGCCTATATCTATCGGCAAAAGACCGGATGCATTATAGTCCCAATACCTTTCAATTTCATCTTTGAGGAAATTGGGGCGATCCTTGTCAACCCTTTAAGAAATGAAACTCAAGACAAGGATGGAAAAATCACACTCCTCGTCATGGCAACTTGAGTTCGCCGGCGAGATAGAGGAGAGCGTGGTGAGCAACAACGAGTCCAAAAGCGCCGGTCACAGTCGGTGTGCTGCCTAATTTTATGCGTTGGCGGCCACGATCATTATCCTGTTCCGCGTTAAGAATCCGAGTCTTCTGGATGGGTTCTGCGGAGACTGGCGTATCGGAATAAATGCAGAAAATACCCTTCTTGATCCCTCGCCGTCGCAGGCGCGATCGGACATACCGCGCGAGCGGGCAACCGGTCGTTTTAAAAAGATCGCCCGCTTTGATCGAGAAAATGTTCATGCGAAGCGCAGCGCCCATGGAGGAAATCACGGGGATCTTTTTCTCATGGCAGTAAGCGAGGATCTGCGTTTTGGGATTCAGAGAATCCACGGCATCGATCACAAGGTCCGGATTCCCTTCGACAATGCGTTCCATCGTCTCTTCGGCGGCGAACTCGTTCACCACCTCGACCTTGCAATGAGGATTGATCTGGGCGATACGCTCTCGAGCAGCCTCCGCCTTGAGTTTTCCGAGATTGGGAGTGATCGCGAGGATGTGGCGGTTAAAATTGGTGACTTTGATCGTATCAAAATCCACAAGTCTGAGGTGACGGACACCGGAGCGCGCGAGGGCCTCGGTCGCGTAACTCCCCACCGCGCCGATCCCGATCACCACGACAAAAGCTTTTTTGATCCGCTCGACCTTTTCCTTACCGAGCAGGAGTTCCAGACAGAAAAGCCGTTCCATTCGCCCACACCGCTTTCTCTAGGGTACCTTCTTCGATCCCTTTCGCGCGTACTGCAAGATTATAAATTCCTTGAAGACTTTCAAAATATTTCTCGTCATGCGCGTCCGGACCGATCTGTCCCGGTTCCGTGTACGGAAAATCCGTTTCAAGAAGCAGCCGGTCGAGAGGCACGTTCCGCATCAGAGCGATCGACTCTTCCGTATCACGCTGGAGACTCTTCCATGAAAACGAGATGTACGCCCCGAGGCCCAAAAAATCCTGCAAGACTTGCTGCGAGCCTTGGAAAGAGTGGATCATGAAACGCACCTTGGAAGGAAGGCTCCTTCTTAAAACGTTCAAAAGATCACTCCACGCCCGCACACAATGAATCGCAAGAGGCCGCCCTAAACGGCCCGCGATCTCAAGCTGCCGGTGAAAAACCTCGGTTTGTCTCGCGAAGTCGACCTGGCGTGCCTTATCAAGACCCACCTCACCCACGCCTGAATCCGGCCTCCTTTGCAAGAAACCTTCCAGCATCGCGTACCAATCCCCCGGAAGCTTGTCCGCATACCATGGATGGACCCCAAAGAACGGCACGACCCGCCGGTCTGCCTGCGCGACCTCCTCCACCACCGGCCAATCACCGGGCCGAGTGCCGTTGCACACGAATTGCCCGGCCTTAAAATCCTGCGCTAACTTCATGATGCTCGCGCGGATCGGCAGCTCTTTGATATCCTGTAAATGAAGATGCATGTCGTTTAACATAAACGGATTGTATCCTGCTTGCGTCGTCCCGTCCACTTTGGTATCCGATAGTTCACAGCTAAGACTGAAAAACATTGCAAAAAGAACCATAAATCGGTATTTTGAAGACCTAGGAAAGCCTAATCCAACCCTTAATCAACGAGGTGTTATGAAACCAATTCATTTGTTTCTCTTACTATGCTGCACACTGAGTCTCATGCTCACTCCCCGTTTATTGTTGGCAAGTTCCAACGCACAGCCTTGGGACGAACAGGAAGCCGAGAGGGACGCCCAGGAAGAAATAACCTCTGAGGAGAAGTCAGCGCAGGAAGAAATGGGTTCCAGCATCTATGGGCGGATCACTAGCATTGATCCGAATGCAAAGGTCTTGTCTCTTCTCCCTACGGATGAAGTCGAAAATAAAGAGGAGGAAGACGACGATGAGGATACCTCGCAGGACTATCACTTCAAATCCGACACGACCCTCACAGGCATCGATGAGTTAAGCGAACTTTCTCCGGGTGATTATGTGACCCTCGAGTATTACACTTTCCGGGACAAAAACAGGGTTACCGAGATCGTTTTCGATAAACACGAAGAGGGGAAAAGCGATGCCTCAAACGCAAAAGAATTTTCTCCGGGTGTTTTGGTGGGTTAACTGAGTGTCCCCCGCGCCCATAAGAGATGGTGTTATGACTGAGACCGGGGACGGCAGACGGTAGAATTAAAGAAGGCCTTTAAAACCGGAACTTGAAGCGCGGGGAGAAGAATTCACTCTACGGGAACTTAAATCCGCCACTAAAGCGGAAACCGCGAAATCAGAGAACCGGCAATCGTTTCGAGTCTAATCTTAAGTTTGTGCTAGAACCAACCCTTCTTTTTTGCTTTCACGGGAACAGCTTTTGGAGTGGGAACATTTGCGCCGCCAAGCACGCTAGTTTTCATTTCCTTAGGTGTCTCCTGCAACGGATTTATCTGGGCTTCTTCTTTTTCTTCGGTGGTCTTGGGGATCTCTTTCCGAGAAGAACTGGTGAAATAATACTCTTCGGCGCCCTTTTCCAGCTGCCGGCTGATGATGCCCGTCATCACGTCTTCTTTCCACTCACCGCGCCAGAAACAAACCTCGCCTTTCTTTGACGTCTGCATCGTTTCCCAGATCGTCGGCCCCGCTTCTTGAACGGTCAGGGTATAATTGGTGGAAGCATAACCGATCTTATTGGCCCGTTCGGATAAGAACTTATCATTTTGGAAAACGAGCGTATCTTCGCCGAGAAGCTCGCCCTTCTTTGCCTGAGAATCGATCTTAATGCTCCAAGACGAACCGTTGAGTTCGCCCTTCTTTTCCAGGATCATCTTACGCAGGGCATCACGCGCGGCGTCGTCTTTTTTGGAAGGACCTTTTTTGCCGGTCAATGTCGACAAAACATCCGGCCCCGCAAAGCATTTCTCGGCAATGCCACTTACAAAAACCATAAGAAAACACAACCCAAGCACCGCGACCATAGACGACTTTCTCATTTTTCAATCCTCCATTGGACGTAGGCTATCACAGGGGCATTATGATTTCAACACATTCGTGCTGAAAACGTCCCGTTCGACCAAGTAGCTTTTCACCGCATCCGAATTGGGGTCATCGGGAGCCAACCCCAGAAAATTCCGGAAATAATACTCGGCTTTTTTCCGGTCCTGGCGCTGTTCCGCATAAATGTAACCGAGATTATATTGAGCCTTCGCGTCGTTGGGATTGATATCGACCGCCTTTTTAAACTCCTCGATCGCGCGGTCATAGTTCATTTCCCCCGCATAAAAAACACCCAGATTGTAATGCATATCCCCCGTTTCTTTCACGAGGATCTTGTTTTCTCGGGCCATTTTTGAGAATTTCTTCGGAAGATCATCCAACTGCGCCTCAAGGAACTTCCGTTCCTTTTTAAGCGTATCGTACGATTGGCTCAGGCTTAAAAAACTTTCCTGGAATCCCTTGTAATAAGCCACATCTTCTTCGAGTTTTTGGATCCGTCCCGCGCTTTCTCTAAATTCAAGGATCCTGTTCTCATTTTCCTGTGAGATCCTGGCGATCTCCGCTTTGCTGGCCGCCGCTTCGGCCAATGCCGTCTCAAGCGGTCCTTTTAAATCACGTGCTTGGGCTTGAACAGCTTCGAACGATTTTTCAAGCGCCTTGTGATTCTCAAGAAGTTTCTGGTTTTCGGCCGTCAGTGCCTTGACCTGGTCCTCCGCATTCAGGAGCGTGTCCTTTTCAGCAAGTAGCTGCTTGGCTTGAACCATAATATTGTCCCGGTCCGCCTCAAGTGTCTTGTATTTCTCTTTCAACGTATCAAAAAGTTTCTGGAGGCTCGCCTTCTCTATTTTTCGTTCGTTTAATTGTCTCTCAAGCGCAAACGTCTCTGCCTGCGCACCGCGAAAGGGAAACCAATAAAAAATGGTCCCCAGAAGGATGCCGAGGCCGAGGAGAAGCACGAAAGCGATCGGCCAAGCATGACGTTTGATGAACAGAAGCAGTCTAATCATGGGAAGTTAAGGAAAGTTTTTTCAGAAGTTTGGTGACGGTTCCGGGCGAATCCCCCGACCGTATTTTCTTATCTAAAGTTAAAGAAGAATAACCCCGGTAATCATTCATACTATCCGTCGGCCTCGATGGATCACCCGACATGAATTCTTCGCCGCCGGTAATGTGAGGCGTTAGAAGAACGATCACTTCCGTGCGCTCTTTTTTCTTAGAACCTGATTTGAATAAACTCCCGAAAATGGGGACTTTCGAAAAATAAGGCACTCGTTCATCGGTGGTCGTCCATTCATCTTTCCGGAGCCCTGCGATCACGACGCTCGTCTTGTCTTTGATCATGACTGTTGTTTCCGCTTCGGACGTATCAATGATCGGGATAGAGTTTCCCGAAGCTGTCACCAGCGTCGATTTGACGCTCGAGATCGAAGGCTTGATCTTCATCGTGATAAAATTGTCGTCGTTAATGGTCGGCGTCACGGAAAGCTCAATGCCCACATCCACAAAAGTCACGCTTTCCGCGACCGTATTCTGCCCCGTACTCCCCGTCGTGGTCGTCGAAGTGATGTACGCCTGACGTTCCCCCACGTGGATCTTGGCCTCCTGATTGTTCACCACCGTAATACGCGGGCTTGAAAGAACCCGGGCTTCACCGATCGTTTGTAAAAATTTAAAAAGAACTTCATAGCCCCCGTCCACTCCCGTTTGTCCTACGATCATATTGGACGTCGGATAAACCTTCGGACCTTCCACCGCGCCTGTCACTCCAGGCACCACTGTAGGACGCGGTAATTGGCTTTCTTGTGCCACGGTATTCTTGAAGGGGATAAAATTGTCCACAAAGCTTGTCCCCGAACGTGCCAGCGAATTACTCTCATGACTCCCCATCCATCCCTGCTGGAAACCCGGGAGAAGGTTAATATCCTTAAAAAGGGCTTCCCATTTGATCTCTGATTCGAAATTGTCCGATAAGGCAACACGGATGATCTTTGAGACGATCAGGACCTCTTTGGTCTTCTGATCCAAGGACTTGATGAGCTGTTCTATTTGGTCCATGCGCTCCGGATAGGCTTGAATGATAAGCTGATTTGTGCGCTCATCCGCCTGGACGGTTCCGGTCCCTTTATCGTTAAGTTGCGGTCTCAATCTCTCTTCCACCTCCTTCACTTTGGCATATTGAAGGAAAAAAGATTTGACTACCCGTTTTTTGTCCAAGGTATTGATCACCCTTTCGATCTCGGCCATATTTTCCGGCGTTTCCATCACCAGGACCATCCCGGACTCTTTGTCCACCAAGATCCTTCCGATCTCGCTCTTGAACACCTCGATCGCTGCAAAAACATTGTCCGGGACAGCATACTGGAGACGGAAGATCTTGACTTGACGGACATCGGAAAAATTCCTCCCGTACTTCGTTTTATACTCCTGATCGGTCATAATCTGATAGATCTCTCCTTGCTTGTCGTAGGCCAGGCCGCTGCTTAAAAGAATGATATCCAGCACGTCCTTAATGGGAACATCGTTCAGAACAAGAAACAATCGCCCCGAAACCGCCTTGCTAATGACCATGTTCAATTTGGCTCGTGTCGCAAGAAACCGTAAGGCCTCCGAAATTTCAATACTCCGGAGATCAAGAGAGATCCGGTCCGAAGATACAACGGCCTCTTCCGAACCTTCTTCCTGCCCCGCCGCGGCCACCGGACTGAACCCCTCGCCGGACTTTTTTCCTCTTTTGCCGCATCTTTCGGAACATCCGTGGCCGCAAATGCGCTCACAGCGCCCATAAGCAGGATAAAGCCCGAAAGGATGAAAAAACCATTTTTAAACGCCTGTCTTATTTTCATTTTTGAAATCCGATCCGTTAGCGCAATTCCGATTCTTTATCCTTATAACCCAAAATCACCTTGTCCTTGAAGATCGTCACAACCCGGACCCCGTTCGACAGGGACTGCCCTCGCTTCATAAAAAACGTCTTGTTAAGCTGCGTATCCTCGATCATAGCCTCCGGGTCATTCGACCAGGCGATCCCGACCAAGGAGAAATCTTTGAAAGGATCCTCCTGCGGAACTCCTTCCACAGCTGTCGTTTCCTCCTCCGTCGGCTCGGGTTGCGCCGAAACGAAAATGTTCCGGCCTCTTATTTTTTCCAAATAGTAAGAAACACTCTGCAAGCCTGTCACCGGTGCCGGTACATCGAGCGTTATGGGATCGGGCTTCAAGATCAAATTGCCCGCACTCTTGATCCCCTTGGCCATCTTGAAAACACTGTAACCCGTATAAATGGCCACCACGACGATCAGGACCTTTAAGACAACATTGATACGCTCCACACCATGGGCGCCCTGGGAGAACTTCTTCAGCGAAAACCACTGTTTCACCGAAGTGCCCTTCCAAAAATCCAGGCGTCCCTTCAGCGCGGGAAAAGAAAACCATTTTTTCCCCTCGCGTTTTGCGCTTTCAACGCGCACGGACGCTTGTTTCGGGTTTTCAATGAGCTTTAATAGCTGCTTTTCTGGAGTAAGGGACTCGTTCGTTGCCATCCTGTTTTCACATCCTCTTGGATAAGCTCCTCGATGACTTGAGCGTCTACGACGAGCTTGTTCTTGAACAGCAAGGTTTTCAAGGCCCGATGGCAAAGCATGGTCACCTGCCGGGGATGTCCCCCTGTCGCTTCATGGATGCAATACAAGGCATCCTCCAGGAAAATATTCATATCGGATTCATATCCTGCCTGTTTGATCCGGAAGAAGATCATCTCCTTCATCTCTTTAAAATCCAATGCCTCCAGTTTTCCTTTATAACTGATCCGGTCAAAAAAATTGGCGATCTCTTTGATCTTGGACTGCAGTTCAAGTTGGCCTAACAGCACCAATTGCAACAATTTGAATTCATTCGTTTCATAATTTAAAAGGACCCGGAGATTTTCCAGCGAAGACTCGCTCAACTTCTGCGCTTCGTCCACGATCAAGATCACTGTTTTGCCTTCGATCACGGCCTTTTGAAAAAGGAACCTTTCGAGGGCCTCCCGCAAGGATAGGATCGACATATGGTCTGTGATCGGGATCCCGAAATTTTTGGAAATACAACTTAAGAACAGAACGGGATCATCAAAAGAAGGGTCCAGGATTATGTGGAACAGGCAATCTTCCCGGTTTTTAAGCTCCTGGATGAGTTTCCGGGATAGCGTTGTCTTCCCCGTCCCGACATCCCCTAAAATAACCCCCAACCCGCGCTTGAGGCGAAGTTCGATCAGGATATTGGTCAACGCCGCATCGTGGGCCTTCGACAAGTAGAAGAAGTCGGGATCCGGACTTGTCGAAAAAGGCTCCTTCTGGAATCCAAAGATTTTATAGTAGCTCATGCCCGTTCCCTCCGGACAATTTCTTCCGGATCAACGAAAGCGGATACCCCTCGTTGACCAAGCGTGAAATGGTCTGAAACCGGTGCTTGACCTGCTCCCCGTCATAGAGCCGTTTATTTCCGACCTTACGCACAATGTCAAAAAGTCCCAGGCACGTGTAGTAATTGATCTTGGAGTAAGGAATTTCAAATTTCTCTCCGATCTCCTGGGCGCTCAGACACTCCACTATATCCGTTTTCATGATTTCCCCTTGTGATTGACTTCGGGTACGTTTACGGCACTTAAAGTAACTACCTTAAGTACTTTAAACGATCCCTGGACGGCATAATTTGTGCATCTAAAAAAGAATAAAAGTGAAGAAAAAAATGCGCCCCTTGAGGCAGAGGGAAATTCCACGCATGAGTTCCTTGCTTTTGTGGATAAATTATTAGCTGACAAGCCTCCGTTTCATTAATACAATGAAGTATCTGAATTATCCGTCATAAGAGGAAAACACGTTTGCATGGACCCCATTGTATTGGCGTTTTTGATCGTTATATTTTTTGCCGTCGCCTTCGCCCTCTTCCTGGCTCACGGGCTAGCCAAAAAAAAAGCGGCCGTGAGCCTCTCCGGCCCCGCCGTCTCCAGACAAACCTCACCGGATCTCGAACAGGAACTTAAAAAACACCTCTCGGGACGATCCCAGCAAGTCAGCGTCATCACGAAAGAGATCGCCGCTGTTGTCACTGCAGAGGTTGAGAAAAAGGTGCTGGAAAAGACCAACGAGATCAGCGAACACTTCGAGCATTTACTCGGAGAGAAAGACAAGTCCATCGAATTCGTTGAAAAACAATTCCAGACGGTCAGCGAACGCTACCAAAAACTCGACACTTCGTTCAAGGAATTAGGGGAAGAAAAGAAACAGACCGAAGAGGTCGTCCGCTCCATGGCCGAAGGCGTGATCATGGTGAACAAAAAAGGCGAGATCATGCTGATGAACCCGGCCGCCGAAAGATTATTGGGCGTGAAAAAGGAAGACAAGATCGGTCAATCCATTTTAAACGATCTCAAGGAAGAGCAGTTGGTCAGTTTGGTGCAGCAACCGGCCGATTCGACAAAGAGCAAAGAGATCATAGTTCAAAGTCAAAGTGATCAAGTGAAAAAAGTGCTGCAAGCCAGCAATGCCGTCATTGAAAGCGAGGACGGCAAGACGGTGGGATTCGTCTCCGTGCTCTCCGACGTCACGAAGCAAAAGGAACTGGAGAACCTTAAGAACGCCTTTCTGACCAGCATTTCCCACGAACTTCGAACACCTATTACCTGCATTCAAGGATCCCTCCAGATCCTTTGCGATAGCTCGATCAACAAGCTGACCCCGAGTCAGGAAAAATTCATCACGATCGCTTTAAACAACGTTAAACGACTTTCCCGGCTCATTAACGACCTTTTGGACCTTTCAAAACTCGAGGCGAAAAAATTCACTATCAAACCGACCCTCTTCCGCGTCAATGACCTTGTCCAGTCCCTCGTCAACGAGTTCGGGGCCTGGGGCAAAACAAAGGAGATTACGATCCAGGCGGATGTTCCAGAATCGTTGGAGATCGAAGCCGATAAGGATCGCATCGGCCAGGTTCTGACCAATCTCATCGGCAACGCCCTGAAGTTCACCCCTAACAGTGGAACGATCACGATCGTGGGAAAACCTGCTGCAAACGCCGGAATAATCGAACTCGGCGTTCGCGATAACGGCCCGGGGATCGCCAAAAAAGATTTTCAAAAACTCTTCGAAAAGTTTTCGCGTATCGAGTCCAAGGCGATGCAAGGGGTGAGCGGCACGGGACTCGGTCTTACCATTGCCAAAGAGATCGTGGAACTGCACGGCGGAAAGATCTGGGTGGAAAGCCAGGAAGGAAAAGGAAGCTACTTTGTTTTTGAATTGCCGGTAAAAGCCCGGTCGGACAACCCCCCGTCACAATGATGCTTGATTTTGCTTGTCCGGCGCGGTTCCCGCATTCGCTTCAAGAACACTGATCCGCTTACTAAGCGCTTTGATCTGTTGCGCCACCACCCCGAATTTTCTCAAACAATATTCTTCGGTGGAGATAGGAGCGATCACGCCATCTTGCTTCACAAAGGTCATATCTTTCGGGGCGCGGAAGATAAGCCCGCCTTCTACTTTGATGATCTCGTAATCCGGGTTCGACTCATCGGGTTTTCTCTCGAGAACCTTCACGTCTTTCATTTCTGCGTGAGCCGTGGGAAGTGCCGGGATCAGAAGGACGAAGATCCCTCCCGCCAGTAATACCATCCCCAGGATAGCGGCTCTTTTGAAATTCATTTTGAACTCAACAGGTTTTTTAAAGTGTGTTATCATCATCTAGCCAAAGAGAGGACTACCCATGAAAAAGAAAATTTTTTGGATCATCCCTTCCCTTATGTTGATGTTGTCCGGCCCCGGATGGCTCCGTGCTGAAAATACGGCTGATTATATCGCAGAGGGCAACCAAATGGCGAACAAAAAGCAATACGAGGAAGCCATTGAGCAATATCAAAAAGCCCTCAAAATAAATCCCAAAAACAACCGGGCGATCCTTCTGATCAGTCTTTGCTACGTCGAGTCCGGAGACCTGGATAAGGGGCTTTCCTACGCTCAACGGGCCGCCAAGAATGATCCGTCTTATATTTCATTCTATAATTTGGGCCTCATTTATTCGGCGCGCAGAGAACCCGACAAGGCTCTTGGAGCTTTTGACCAGGCGCTCGCGCTCAGTCCCGAGAGTTTTAACGCAGAATATCAGAAGGGATTGGTCTATACGAACCTCAAGAAATACGATCAAGCGATCCCCTTTTATCAGAAAGCCCTGACGCTTAACCCTTTCCTCGATAAAGCGCGTCTCGCTCTTTTCGGCGCTTTTCTGGACCTGGGAGACCGGAATTCCGCTTCAGCGCAGATCGAGGAATTTCGAAAAATGAAGAAGACCGCTATCGTTCGGGCTCTGGAAACCCGGATGGAAAGACCGAACGTGAACTCTTAGGAAATACCGGTCATTGAAATGGTCGCGGTGCATTTAACAACGCTGGACCCTTTGGCCGTCGGTTGAAGTGCATATTTTTCGATCCTGCAAAAAAGCTTTGCGCTCTCAATAGCATAAAAGAAGCTTATCAACTGATCCATCTGTCCCTCGCATTCGAGACTGACGCGATAAACATTGCGTTCCTTTGTATCACCCGCGCCGGGTTTTGAGTAAAGCAAATTAACGGAAGTCTGGCTGGCGAGTTCCTGGACCTTTTTCAACAATATGAGAACCCCGTCCTCCGACGATTTGGGAGGCGACGTATACGCCGCATAATGTTCGGCTTCTTTCATCATCTTCTCTTTTTGACCCAGAAGATGAATGCTCCTTTTGATATGAGCCTCCACATCTTGGGTCCGCTGATCCAGCGACTCCAAGTTCCTGCGAATGGGGCTTAGTACAAGTTGATCCGCGGCCACCCCGACCACGGCAATGATCGACAAATACAAAATGATCTTTTCCCGCTGAGATAAATGCTGGAAAAATCCGACCAGCTTTTTCATGTCTATGAGTTGCATCTTGGATTCCTCATGCTTATTTTAGGGTCGCTATGATCTCAAAGTCGGAAAGTTCTTTTCCCTCCTCGACCCGCCCCGTAATGTATTTCGTTTCGACGTTTTTAAAGAGCTCGGAATTCCCCATTTCATCGACCAGCGTAAAAATAGAAGGCTTCCCGTATGAGGACCCCTTGAGGCTGACCTTCTTCCCTGCTTCAAATTTAAAATCGGTCAGATAAAGGTCTGACGAGATGAGCGAAGAAATCTCCGTTAAGACTTCGAGTGCCGTCCCGCGCGTCGCCAAGTACGTTTTGATGACCCGGACCCTCGCATAAGCATCCTCCAGTACTTGAGCTTCTTTTTTGATGGGTTCATAACGCGCTGTAAGCTGTTGAAGACGGACTGCTTTTGAGTAGATAGTGCTCGCAACTAAAAAACACAATAACCCCAAAAGCACCATCGTCAAGATCCCGGAACTTATCACTTGTTTCGACCGTTCGATCATGAGCCGATTGAATTTACTCTCTTCGGAACTCAAATCCACCTTCAGGTCATCGACAAGAAGACCCGGCGCAGCCGCCGATAACAAGGACACATTCTGCCCCGTTTGTTGTTCCTTTAATTTCGGAGAAAGGGGTAGAACATCCAGGTCTGAAACTTGTTTGACCGACATGTTGAAAGTCTCTCGAATGGACGAAGCCAGATCCTCCAATCCTTGCGTGGCCCCCCCGAGAATAATATGAGCCGGCATCAGATCAATATTCTCGCTTTGATAGGTTTCAAAAGACTTTTTAAGTTCCTCGATATAGCGGACAGAATATCCTTCTTGGGCGGCTTCAAAATGACGCGCACCGATGGAAATGCTGCGAACGAAAAGAGCCGCGCCATGGAATACGATCAAAAATTCGGAAGTGGTTGAATCAACCTGGAGGATACAGACCGGGAATCTTTCGTTAGCAAGGCTCGTGTCCTTCCAAAAAAAGCGTGCGATGGCCTCCGGGGCAAAGACCATCTTTTCGATACGGAGATTAAGCTGGGAGGCAAGATCGTAGTACTTCATTACAACGTTCCGGGGCACAATGATGAATAATACTTTCGTGTAAACGCTTTTGAAAATACCCAGGTTGATATAGTCGATAATGATCTCATTCCGGGCATAGGGCGTATGCCGCGATGCCTGCAGGCTCAGGATCTCATTGATCTCTTCCGGATCGCGGGAGGGAATTTCGATATTTCGCGTTACAACAACATTGGAGGAAATAAGACCGATCACCCTGGGACGTTTGAGATGAAAACCTGCAATGATAGGACGAAGACGATCCCCCAGTTCTTCCTCAGGAACCCCCAGGCTGCTCACGCTATGAAACTGCTCGACCTGTCTGTTCCCGAGGGTTTTCGATGCCAAAACCGTCAATTTGACTTCTTGCTCCTGCAAATTAAAGCACAAACATTCTTGGGCGCCCACGGCCGCGGAAGCTTTTTTTCCTCTAAAAAGCCCCCCCCCGGGCCGCGGGATCTTCCACCCCTTGAAAAAACCTATAGGTCCAAAGTTGAATTTCACATTTACTCCTCGTTACATGTGCTGAGTTTTTTGAGCCGCCTGTTTTAATTCCAACGGAGTCATTCGCCGCGGCACGCCTGCTGACCATGATAAGATCTTTCCCTCGATATTTGCGATCGCATCGATCTCGAGAGCCTGTTGCTTGCGGGGTAGTGCCGCAAGACTCCGGATCCTAAAATTATTAGAATTAACCCCAAAGAGTCCTGTCAGAACGGTCTGGTTCACAAAATTGATTTCGTTGGGGGTCATTTTCACGTGCTTTCCGAGCTCCGCGCCCCAATCCCCGACCTGATTGAAAACATGATCATCCCGGGTACCTTGCTCCCGGTCAGCCCCCGTTCGAAAGAGCATGATCTTATCGGCAAGAACCTCATCCATCCCAAGTCCTATTAAAACTTCCCGGGGTGCCGTATTGATATTGACCACCCCTACGCCATAGACCGTCACAAAAGGCTTCACTTTTTCAAAAATTTCCGGCGTTATGCCACGAACAAGAAGGAGTTCCTCGATTGATTCGAATTTGGAGTCCTTGGACTCGTACGGAATTTCAAGATCCTCATAATAATCATCCTCACCTCCGTACTCGGGATGTGAAAACGAATTATCCGTATCCCTCCAATCCACCACGCTATATGCTATTTCGTCTGCCAGTTCGGATTCGACCCCGCCCACCTTCTGAAAGAAGGCACTGAGAACCTGGGCATTGGCCACATTGATATTGATCTTCCCTTCCTCGTCCTCCACCCCATAGTGGGTTTTAAATTCCCCATCTTTGACATCCCGGTAGGGATAGGAGATCGTATAAGTGGCCTCCCCGACCGCGACATTCGAAAAATCCTTTTTGCCGCTTGTATATGTATCGTTCAAAGAATGATAACCTTCATCGGCTTCTTTTTTCTGCCGGAGCTTGTAGAGCGTTTGAAAAATCCCCACTTCCGAAACGCCGCAAAGCCAGTTCCTCCGGTCGAGCCGGTCCGCCAAAGAGATCTTCTGGCGGACATGCTCGCCTATCGAAACCGAAAGGATGGTCAGGATCGCTATCATCCAAAGCGTTACAATAAGCAAACTACCCCGTGATCTCTGCGATGGGGATCGCAACGGTCCTCTCAAATACATAGGGTTCCTCTCTTTGAACGCCACTAAATGCAACTTTCACCGCGGAAGGGATCTCCCCCCCGTTCTCCAAAGAATCCCAGTCCGGGACCCACTCGAACATTTTCTCAGCCTTACGATAAACAAAATACTGGAATTTCAAGGCAGAAACACCCTCCAGCACTGCTGTTGGTCCTACTTCTTCTTCCGGCTTATAGATCTGGTTCAGATTCTCCTGCCCTCGCGCAAAGGTCCTGTCCGACTCGTCAAAAAAATAACTGACCCGGCCGATCCCCCTGTTCAACGGCGCCCTTTTATCCAGCCCGATACGAGACGGAAAACTCAGGAACGTTTCTTTTCCGTTAAAAGGGATCCCTTTAAAGATCACTTGGCTGGAGATCTCGCGATCGAACCTCTCAAGAAAAATATCGACATCTTCTGTGATCTCAGAACGACTGACCCTGCGCATCATATCCATGGCGCTTCCAAACATGGCGTACACGGACATGCCGATCAATGCCATAAGGGAAACGACTACCAACAATTCCACCAAAGTAAAGCCGGCTTCCCGCCTCATCTTACTGTCCCCTCACCTTCATCATGGCCCCGTACCGGTCCAAACGATTCTCCTGACCGCCCTCCCGCCACAACACCTCCAATTGAATGAGGAATAGTTCGGTAAGCTTTTCCTGTTGCTGTTCGATAGTGGCTTTCCATTGGTAGGACCGGGTTTTTCCTTCAACGGATCCTTGGGTAGGACTTACATCCGGAAAATCTTCGGTGAGGATGGATTCTTTGATCTTCCACATCTTCTGCGTAGCCCAGTTCTGGACCTCCAGCCTGTTGGCATAGCGTCCGTACACGGCGCCGCTCAATAAATTGGCCTGGGTAATAAAGACGGTCGCCAAAGCCAACAAGGACACTGTGATCAATACTTCGATGAGGGAAAAACCCCGCGATCCTTTTTTAGTCCCAGTTGGTAAGATCATCGGCCGTTCCGCCCTGACCGTCTTTTCCCGTGGAATACAGGTCGTAGTCCTGCGTCCGATGCCCCCCCGGACTCTCATATTTGTACTCCCTCCCCCAAGGGTCCACGGGTTTCTTTTCCAAATAAGGCCCGTTCCAGTTCCGTGAATCCCCGGACTTGGCAAGGAGGGCATTGAGCCCTTCGCTTGTGGAAGGAAACGACCCGTTATCCAGTTCGTAGAGCTTGAGAGCCGTCGCGATATTCGAACGGATATCAGCCTGCGCCGCCTGGATCCGCGCCTGCTCCGTTCTTCCTGAAAGCCGCGGCAATACCATCGCCACAAGCGCTCCAATGATGATCACGACCAACATCAGCTCAATGAGCGTGAATCCCGCCCGGGACTTTAAGAACCGCCGTGGATGTAAGCTTTCCATTTTTCCTCCATTTCTTTAATAGAGCGCATTTGAGTGGGATAGGCAAAAGGCAATGCAGCCCCGATGCTTTTTCCATCCCTGAGTTGACGACAAAAATAAATGAAACTATCCGAACCATATTTCGCGATCAAAAAATCGACGATGGAAGCTGCTTGAACATAAAAGATCTCGACCGCTGGCTTGGCGGAGATATTCCTGACATCCACGGTCGTCAAGTCTTGCAGAGAATACCCTCTTCCGCTCTCAAGATAGACTCGCATGATGGAACGTACCACGTGTCGCTTCGCAGGCTCCTCCCACTGCGCGACCCCCTCGTCGAGCCAGATAGGCACTTCCCCCTGGAACCCCACGTAATCACGGAAGATTAAGTGGGTAATTTCGTGCGGCAAAAGGGATTCTAAAAAATCTGTTTTCCACTCATAACTTACGATGGTCCTTTTCGCATAATTGGCATATCCCTCAGACCACTCCGCCTTCCTGGAATTTTCATGAAAATCTTCTTTCGTTTTATAAATGTAGATCCTAGCTCTATGGTTCCACTGCCAGAAACCGGAGCGACGTTCATACCCGAGATCTTCACCGATCTGTTTATAATATTGCTCCGCCTTCCTGAGCACCTCTTGAGCGAAAGAGTCCTCGCCAAAATGAAAGACGATAAAATGGTCCCCCCGGATCTCTTTCCAGGGCACTTTTTCCGGCGCAAATGCCGTGAGCAGTGTCCAAGACAGCAGAATGACCCACCCTGTGAAAATTTTTTTTCGGTCCATCATACTTTTTTTATTTCACCATCATGTTGATTTCAAACATGGGAAGTAACATGGCGATCACGATAAATCCGACCACCAGCCCCATCCCCAGGATCATAAGAGGCTCCATAAGCGATGTGATGATGCGGGTCGCTTCATCGGACTCACGTTCATAAAAGTTCGCGATCTCCCCCAAGGCCTCGTCAAGTTTTCCCGATTCTTCGCCTACACTCAGCAGATTGGTTATAAAATTTGGGAAGCTTTTTGATTTTTTTAAACTCTTTCCGAAAGATCCGCCTTCCTTGATGTCCTTCAAGCATTTGAGCAGCTCATCTCTGAGAGCCGGGCTGCTCACAACAGGTGCCGCGGTCTGGATCGCCTCAATGATCGCAATGCCGCTTTTGATCAGGAGTTCCAGAGTCCGTGTAAACCTTGCGATCTGGATCTTAAGTGTGAACGTCCCGAAAACAGGCAGCCCCAAAATGAAGCGGCTCATGGCAACGCTTTGTTTGGCATTTTTTTTCCGGAGCCGCAATATCACCAAGATGGTGCCCACGATTGCGATCCCCCAAACCCAAGGGTTCCGGACCCACTCACTTACCTGGATCAATATTCTCGTGGGGAGCGGAAGCTCTCCGCCCAGTCGTGAAAAGACCCCCAAAAGCCGCGGCATGACAAAAGCCAGCATGAAAATGATCGTCCCGGCGCCCGTGAAAGCCATGAGGGCCGGATAGATCATGGAAGAACGCACTCGAGAGAGGATCTCCTCTTGTTTCTGGCGGTATTCCGTAATACGCAGAAGAGATTGGTCCAAATTCCCGCTGAATTCACCGGCCGCTACCAAGGCGATATACAACGGAGGGAAAAAAGCCGGGTATTTCCCAAGCGATTTTGAAAAAGGTGCTCCGTTCTTCACATCGTCGTAGATCTGATCCAGCATTTTCTTGAAAACGGGATTTTCAGACTGTTCGCTAATGATCCCGATCGCCCTGAGGATCGGAACTCCGGAACGGATAAGGCTCGACAGTTGCCTCCCGAAAGCCGTGATCTCTTTTCCCTTGATCTTTCTTCCCAAAGACACGCCGGATTTGGACTTCATTCGCTCCGCGAAAGAAACTGCGGAAGCGGTGTCTTCTTTTTCTTTCTCTTTTTCGGCGGCCGTTTGCTCGACTCGCATCGGAATATGCCCGAGCCGGCTCACCTTTTCGACGGCTTCTTCCTCGGTGGCAGCCTCAATCCATCCTTCGATAGTTTGGCCCTGTTTTTCTTTTGCTCGATATTTAAAAGTCGCCATTTTTCGTTCTCATAGTAGGTTGGGATGCGCTCTTTTTATTGATCTTTCCTGCCCGGGGCTCCGAACAGCCCCCGTAATCAAGAAACCTCTTCTTGGATGAATTGAGACAATTTAGCCCGGTCGGCTCCGGAAAGATCCAGAAAACACAATGAAACGTCATAATGCCCTTTTTCTTCTGACTTCACGACACGAACCGTTTTCGCATAGCACCGGATGGTGTTTTTATCCAGGGGAAGCTCGATCTCCAATTCCAGGACCGAACCCACCTTGGGCTGTTCGGACGACGCAAAAACGAGTCCGCCGGCACTTAGATTTTTGGTCACACTATATTGGTCTATTTTGAAATTCTTTTTTTCAACCTCAGCGGCACCCAGGACCCGGTGACGGATGCTCACCTTAACATCCAGCCGCATAAAGGCGCGTTTCTCTTCCCAACGATCCTCTTTTTTTTCAGAGGCAGGACCCTCCGAAGATTCCGGTTTCAACATGGGAGGCGCCGCCTCTGAAGGATGGGCTGCGGCTTTTTCTTCTTCGCTCATCATCTCATCGGGTGCCACTTCGATGATCTCTTCCGGGGTCGTGTACCCTGCGATGACTTTTTGCCAGCCGCTTTGCCTTAAAGTACGCATCCCTTGCGTGATCGCATAACGGCATATGTCGCTGGCGGGTACCCGTTTCATGATCAATTCACGTATGTACTCATCGACAAGGAGAATCTCGAAAATGGCAACACGTCCCCAAAATCCTGTGGAATTGCACTTTTCGCAACCCTTTCCCCTATAAAGCTTTACGTCATCCATGGAAGGTAATCCGAGTTCTTTGACGATCTTCACTTTGATCTCATCATGCTTTCCCTTGTCCTCTTCTTTGCAATGCTCGCAGATCGTGCGTACCAAGCGCTGCGCAATGAAGGCCTCCACGCTCGAAGCGACCAAATAAGGTTCCACGCCGATATCCACCAACCGGGTAACGCCGCTGGCCGCGTCATTGGTATGCAATGTGGAAAAGACCAAGTGTCCCGTGAGTGCGACGCGCGCCGCAGTTTCAGCCGTCTCCAGGTCCCGGATCTCCCCCACCATGATCACGTCGGGATCATGCCTCAGAATACTCCTCAGCCCCCTTGCGAAATCAAGGCCGATCGAGGAGAGCACTTGGATCTGGGTGACCCCTTCCATTTCATATTCTACCGGATCTTCGATCGTGATGATCTTGCGTTCATCGGTATTGATCATGCTAAGACAAGCGTAAAGCGTTGTCGATTTACCGCTTCCGGTCGGTCCGGTGATCAAAATAATGCCGTGCGGTTTTTCGATCAATTTCGAAAAAAGATCCGTCTCCTCTTTGCTCAATCCCAACTTCTCAAGGCTGAAAAGCCGGGTCATGGGAAGAAGCCGGATCACGATGCTTTCTCCGGAAGGCGTGGGGATCGATGAAACGCGAAGATCAATGGTATTGCCTGATATTTTTACGATGGCGCGACCGTCCTGCGGAAGGCGCTTCTCGATAATGTTGAGATTAGCCATGATCTTGATCCGGGACGCAATGGACAGGATAAATTGTTTGATCTCGGGAGGCATATTGGTGTTATAAAGGACGCCGTCAATGCGATAACGGACCTTGACCTTGCCGCGGTAGGGTTCAATGTGAATGTCCGTGGCTCTTTTCTGGTTCGCATCCATCAGGATCTGGTTCACCAGCTTGATCACGGAGGCATCGCCGGCAAGCTTTTCGATCTCTTCTACTTTTTCGGCCGCTTCCGCGGTGACCGCCGCCTGAGTTTCCGAGATCGTTGATGTCTGGAGGATCTTCTCGATCGTTCCCGCTCCCAAACCGTACCACTTCTTGATCCCGTCGAGAATATCCTGCTCCCGCGCCAAAACCATGACGATCTCGTAGCCCACCACGGTTTGGACGGCATCTTGCGTTCTGATATCGAAAGGGATGGATACCGCTACGGTCATCTTCCGGTTTTCAAGTTTGATCGGCAAGAACCGGTAGTATTCCGCGATCTTCAAAGGAACGCGATCGATCGCGCTTTTTTCGATCCCGAGTTGGGAGGTCTCGATATGCTCCAGCTTGAGTTTGGAGGCATAGGTCTTTAAAACAACATCTTCCGTGACAAGACCTTGTTGGATCAGAAGAGTCCCGAGCCCGCCGGCCGTCTGCCCGGACTTTTTCAGAAGGGGTTCCAGGACATCCCGCGTCACGGTCCCCTGTTCCACAAGCGCCTCTGATAAAATCGAATCTAAATTCGAGCTCATTGATGATCCCCCGCCCCACTGTTACGGAAACCGCTTCTTTTAAATCCCAAAAATATTCCGCTTATTGATCCTACAGGAAGGCCCTGGCTTCCTCCTGGATCACCGGACTGCACATCCTCTATTTTATCGGCATCCATCCAGCCCTTCTCAACCGGAATTCATAACCACGCAGTGTCAGAGAACCAAGGGCCCGATCATGTAAAATTCTTCCTCACTCCGTTTATCGTGATGTCCCGACAGGATCTCTTCGCAGCCCTTGATCGTTTCTTCGATCGTAACATAAAAGCCTTTTTTCCCGGTGTAGGCCTCCGCGACCGTAAAGGGCTGGGTCAGAAAATTCTGAAGTTTCCTTGCCCGATCGTAGATCAGGCGGTCCGCGGGAGAAAGTTCGTCGAGACCGATCACGAGAACGAGCTTACGCAATTCCTCATATTTATAAAAAACCCGGAGCACTTCCTGAGAAACTTGATAATGCCGGTCCCCGACAACTTCCGAATCCAAATTCGCGCAGGAGGACTGCAAAGGATCGATCGCCGGATAGAGCCCCAACTGCACGCGCTCGCGCGAAAGGACCATGAGGGAGTCAAGAAATGTAAAAATGGCCACCACCGCGGGATCTGTAAGATCGTCCGCCGGAACGTACACGGCCTCCACGCACGTCACGGAACCTGAAAGCCCATCCCCGCTCCGGATCCGTTCATGGAATTCGCTGGCTTCCGAGATCAACGTGGGCTGATAACCTGTCTCGGACGGTACACGGCCCAAAAGGGTCGAGATCTCGGCCCCTGCCTGAATGAAACGGAAAACATTATCCACGAAAAGCAAAACGTCATGATTTTCTTTTTGCAATGTTTCCGCCATGGTCACACCCGTCATCGCGACGCCATATCGCGCGCCGGGAGGTTCGTTCATCTGTCCGAACGCGATCATGGTTTTGGGAAGGATCCCGTGATCGTGCAGCTCCCAAAAAAGCTCGTTCCCTTCACGGATACGTTCTCCGATCCCCACAAAAACGCAGGTCCCCTGGTGTCTTGTCACGATGTTGTGAATGATCTCAAGCGTGATGACGCTCTTCCCGAGCCCTGCGCCCCCCAGAACCCCCGTTTTGCTTCCTTTGACCAAAGGAAAAAGAAGGTCGATGATCTTGATCCCTGTTTCCAGAACTTCAAACTTGCTTGCGGTGATCGCTTGGGGCCGCAACGTTGTTTCGAGATTGTTTCGCCGGATCGACTTATACTCGGTCGCCAAGATGGGGCCTTTTTGATCGATGGGCTGCCCCAACACATTGATCGCCCGCCCATACATGGCATCTCCCACGGGAACCTGGATGGGATGACCCAATGAAACGGCCTTTGCGTTGCGTTGAAGGTTTTGCGTCGAATTGATCGCAATGCAACGGGCCACCTGACGGGCCCTGTGTTCCGCCACTTCCAAAAATATTTCTTTGTCATCGATCGTACTGACCTTGAGAAGTCCGTAAATGGAGGGAAGCTCTTCGATCGACTTGAACTTCACATCCACCACGGGGCCTTGGACTGAAATGACGCGCCCGAACGGCTGGTCTTTCTTGGGATCACTCGGCATAGAGCGCCCTCGCGGCAAAAAGCTCCCTCATGCTCTGATCGATCACCTCATGACGGAATTTAAAATACTGAAGCCGCAATTTTTGATTAAGCTCTTGGATCTTTTGAGTGGCTTCTTCAAGGTGCATAAAACGTGCTCCCATCTCCGCCAAGCGGCTCATACCGAAAATATCTCCCAATCTTTGTCCCACCCAAAGGAAAGCGAGATATTCTAAAATACTGATGAGGGAGGTCTCGAAAATAAATTGGGACATATCGGCAGGTTTGTTCCCCTCCGACTGGAGCCCTGTTAGTGGAAGAAGAGAGGCCGCCTCGATCCTGTAATTCACAAGCGAGAGTGCCCGGGGGTAAACAACCTGGATCGCCTCAAAGTTCCCTTCTTGAAGCTGACCAAAAAGATAGTCTCTTAATTCGTAGGCCTGCGGGTACCGCGCATCATCGACGATCCCGGGATAACCCGTGAAGGATATTTTGCAATGCCGCGCATAGACCTTCCCCTGCTCCCCCACGACTACCAAAATTCCTCCGCGTTCTTTCAAAATATTGAGAGCGCCGTTCACGACCCGCGTGTTCAATCCCCCGAGAAGCCCTTTGTCTGAAGTGACCGCGATCACCGCCACGCGTCCCTTGGAAGAACCCAAGAAAGGATGCCGGACACGCTCAAGGTCGATGGTGTTAAAAAAATCCCCTAAAGACTTCTCTAGCGGCACGGCGAACTTGAGCTTTTGCTCCAGCATCCGGAATTGAAGGACTGAAACGGACTTCATGGTCCCGAGGATCGAATGCAGGTTATTATTGAACTGGATATCTTTTTTGAGTTTTAAGAGCGGGATCATGAACCCTTTGCCATTATTTTAAGACCACGATCGGCTGAAATAATTTTGAAGCTTCTGGTCTATTTGCACTCTCATTTCCTGCGTGAGTTTTTTTTCTTTCCGCAAAGACTGGATAAGTTCAGGCGATGAAGAAGAAACGAACCGGAAAAATTCCGCCTTGAATTTTTTGATTTGCTCCGCCGTCAAAGGATCCAACAACCCCTTGTTGAGGGCATAAAGGATAAAGATCTCCCCTTCGACCATTTGCGGTGCATGCCGGTCCTGATTTAAAACGGCCGTGAGCGCGGCTCCCCGTTTCAAACGCTCCTCCGCTTCCTTGGAAAGTCCGGAAGTCCGTATTTGCGACATCTGCAAAAGTTCTTGGTAGTGCAGGTATTCGATACGAAGACTTTTGCTGACTTCGCGCATGGCGGGCCATTGGGCCTTACTGCCGATACGCGAAACAGAAAGACCGAAATCGACCGCGGGACGGACCCCTTTGTTGAAGAGACCGGAGTTAAAATAGACCTGCCCGTCGGTCATAGAGATCAGATTGGTGGAAATATAACCGGTCACATCTCCCTGAAGGATCTCAATGATGGGAAGAAAGGTCATCGATCCTCCTTTGAGCTCCGGCTTCAAATAGCCCGCACGTTCTACCAATTGGGAATGACTGTAGAAGATGTCCCCCGGATAAGCCTCACGACCGGGGGCCCTCTCTAAAAGGAGCGAGATCTGCCGGTAGATCCAGGCATGTTTGGAAAGGTCGTCAAAAACGACCAATACATCACGCCCCAACTGCATGAAGTACTCCCCCAACATCGCGGCGGCATAAGGCGCAAGATATTGTTCGGCGACCGGGCAAGGCGAAATACCGCTCACCACGATCGTGTAAGGCATCGCTTCCCCTTCGCTTAGGATCTGAACGACCCGTAAAAGACTGGCGTAGGGTTTCCCGATGCAACAATAAATACAGATCACCCCGGTATGTTTTTGATTCAGGATCGCATCGATCGCAACGGTCGTCTTTCCCGTCAACCGGTCGCCGATCAGAAGCTGTCTTTGTCCCAATCCGATGGGAATTCCGGCATCCAGTGCAACCGTCCCCGTTTCGAGCGTCTTTTCGACCGGAGAACGGTCCATAATACCGGGAGCTTCAAAGAACACTGGGAACTGAGCGTCTTCCGGAATCGGCCCTCTTTCATCGACGGGCTCGCAAATGCCGCTCACGATCCGGCCCAAAAATCTTTCCCCCACCGGCAGGCAAAGCGGTTCTGCGCGATTGTAGATCTTATCGCCGTTCCTTATTTCCCCGCCCATACTGATCACGAGGATCTGGACGTAATCTTCCTTAAACCCCATCACAACGCCCCGGGAACCATTCTCAAAATCCACGATCTGTCCGTTGACGCAGGAAGGGATCCCGCTTGCGAGCACAATGAATTTGCGCACGGATTCCACGATCCCGACCTCGTGGATCTCGATGTCAGAACGCCTGACTTGATCCGTGACTTTCTTTGAATTTTTCATTCCGGAGCATTTCTTTCAGTTTCCAGGACAGGCTGCTGTCGATGACGACCGTCCCCATGGATAAACGAAAACCCAAGATCAATGTCTCGTCGATCTTCTCGTCGATCTCAACCCCCCGGCCGATCTTCGCACGCAATTTACCCTCCAGGGTTTTCTTTTGCGCTTCTGTCAGGGACGCCGCCGAAACCACTTCCACCCGGACCACATCTTCCGGCACATTGAGATGACTTAAACCTTCAAAGTCTGAATCCAAAGCATCCTTGACCCATTCGGAATGCAACGCATGATGTACCTTGCTAGGTAAAACAGCCTGCAAGAGCTGGAAAGTGACCTCGCGGGCTTTCCCGGTGAGTTCCTGATTCCAATTTTCTTCAAGAAGCTTATGGGCCGACCGTGCCCTCTCCATGATCGCTTCACTCTCTTTCCTGGCGCGATCGAGAAGCCCTTGCTTCTCTTTCAATCCTTCATCGATAAGCTGCTGGCGGATCTTTTCGGCTTCCGTCTTCGCTTTGGAGAATGTCTCGTCGAAGTAAGCGTTCGCCTCTTTGACTTTCTTCTTTGCTTCCGTCAAATATTCTTCGGATTTCTGGGTCATTCCTTCAAGGTTCGAGGAGGCCGTTCCAAAATGACGTTGAACAATCCCTTTTAGAATGAGGACCAGCACCGCAAAGACAGCGACCTGTATGAAGATCAAAAGGAAAAAGATCATTTGTTTTCTCCCGAGGGATTATGCGGGTGCATAGAGTTGGAAAAGGATAAGAAGCGCGATCACTGAAATAGCGGCGCCGAAGACCAAGAGAATGATCATGGCCGTGAAAACCTTTGGGGCCGCGGAGGGATTCCTTCCTAAAGCCTGGATGCTCGCATAGCCGCCGGCTGCCAGGATCAAGGACGGTCCCAGAATGGCGATCGCAAAGATCAAAACAACCTCGAAACCATGCTCAATGCCGCCCACTTTTTCTCCGTTCTATAATGGCCAGGACTTGATTCAGGAAGACACGCACCACCCCCTGCGAAACGGGGATCGCTTTATCGTCCACGACAATCGTACCAGAACGTAACCGACTAAGCAAAGGCTTGTGATTCACGAGGATCTCAAATGTGCCGTTCATGCCCGGAAAGATGACACTCTGCGCCTTCCCCTCGAACACCACGCCCCCCGGAGCTACAATGGAAACATCAAAAGAATGTTCGAGGACCATCAGGTCGCATCAGGCGGGGGTTGTCCCGAGTTCTCGTCGGTTTTGGAAGACGTTGTTCCATCCTGATCCTCCGGAGGACCGGACGAACCTTTGACTTGGGCCTGCCACGTGATGAAGAAAACGAATCCCAAAAGACCGATAAAGATCATGATGGCAAAAATAACGAACCAAGTCGTGGCTCTTGAAGGCGTCTTGAGATTGAGTTTACTCTCGGCCAACATCTCGGGTGCGGGAGGCGCTCCGACCGCCACCATCATTTTTTCAAGCTTCGCGATATCTTCTTTGACCTTTGCGACCACAATGAGGTTGGCCCTGTAAAGTCCGATGTGGAGCTCTTTATTCACGGATTCGTCCGCCTGCGATGTGGCGACCCGGTCGAGTCTCCCGTAAATGGTATCCGCGACGATCTTCGCTTGATCAAAGTACGGGGTTTCTTTCAAACGCTCCATGATCTTGTCCGTTTGGACCTTCAACCCGTTAAGCGTCTCTTCGGGAATGAACCAGATATCCTTCAGCTCGACTTCGAAGACGCGGGTTTCTTTGGGTTGCAACGTGACTTTATCTTTGTAAACAAAGTAGATGGATTTCACTTCATCGAACCCGAATTCCAGGTCCCCTTTATCCATCACATCGTCGGGTTTTGTTTCCTGAGGTAAATAGACCTTGACGGGAACTTCCTGGCTCTTTGTATCCGAGGGATTGACCACCACCACGCGCACGATCACGCTCCCCGAAGTGTAGGAAACGGCGATGATGGGCTCGTCCGATCCTCCCAATTTCGCTTCGATCGTTTTTTGGACAATATCCACTCCGGTCATGATCGCATCTGATTTCCGTCTCAGATCCTTGACCGAAGGAGCCTCGCTGATCGCCTTGGACATCAATTGCGAGAAATCATAGCCTTCCGTCCCTGCCAGACTGGTGAGTTGACTGGAAATAGAATTCACAACTTGCGTGACATCCTTGATCCCTGTGTCTCCTTTCGCCAGCTCCTTGATCTGGTTCGGCAGTTCCACAACAATGTCCTTGAGGGCGAGTAGCCCGTCTTTCACCCCCGCAATATCACCGCCCTTGGTCATCGCGGCTTCGATCCCTTTGATCGCGTCAAGCGCCTTCTTTGCGGCGGTCTCGGCACCCGGCGCGGAAGCCACAAGCCCCGCGATCGTCGTCAGCGAAGTCGATTCAATAAAACCGGACCCTCCCACTAATCCCCCCGTTGTGTCTTCGCTCACGACGAAAGTGTACGCTTTTCCTGCCTGGAACAGACCGGGATCCGGTTTAAAAGAGAAGTAATAATTCCCCGGATTTTCTTTGCTTTCGTCCATAGCCCCGCTTGCGATGATCTGTTTATTTTCATAATTATAAACGCTCAGGACGGGATGGAGACCGGGGAGGCCTTGCGCCTGGATCACTACCGTATCGTTGGTAAGAGCGGGATTCGGCGTAGCACTGGTTTTCCAAGAAAACCTTTCGGCTGTTGCTTTCAGCTGTTCGCCTGCGGCCAGACTCTGCCTAGCCCCCGCCTCTAAGGCAACAAGTGAACTCTGGACGCTGGCGGTGAAACTCTGCAGCGTGGCGTCGATAGCTTGCTTCTGTTCCTCCAACTTAGTTGCGATGGTCTGCGTTTGCGTTGCTAAGGTTGCGACGATGAGTCCGGTCTGCGCCGCAAGCGACGCTTGAAGTGCTGCGTCAACCTCGGACAACGGTTTGTCCAGCATTTCGTTGACCTTATCGTACACCTCCTGCAATTTGAACGGAGTCGTGATCTCAAACGACGCCGGAGTTTGATACCAGATATTATTGGGCACTTGGCTGGCAATCTGGGTCTGGGCTTTGACGACATAAGTGATACCGGTCTGTAATTTATATGCACCGTTCTCATCGGTCACATTGTTGAGCGTAGTCCCAAAAAAACCTGTGTCAGTCCCGACCTTATTCAGAATGATCGGGCCGCCCGTCACGAGATCAACCCCCTTATACATGAGGATCTGGGCATTCACGGTACCGGTCATGAGACTTCCGTCGCGAGAGAGCCACGCCACGACATCGAGCCGGTCGGTTTCCGGATCATAAGTGAACCGGCTTTCGGAAATATAAATGTGCACGGCCGTCGTTTCCATCAGGAGCATATAGCTCGGATCCAGTGCGAGCGGCGGGTCCTGGAGAGGATTATTCTTACTGAGAGAGGCAAGTTGGAGCATATCGCCGTAACCCGTTTTGGACCATGTCGCGGCCCAGACGCCCGCTGGCGTCGGCTGGATCCTTGTATACCCGCCCGGATCGGGCCGTTGGGCGGCAAGTCCGGATTCCTGCCAAATCGCGAAATCCGGATTGGTTGATTTGACTTCGCTGATCGTGAGATCGCTCATCAGGTTGTAAGTACCCAAGTCGCGAATGATCCACTTGACCTGGTAATAATCGATCTTGAACGGATCACCCGATTCATCCACAACCTCATCATCGTTTACATCGCTGATGCGGACTTTAACGAAGTTCGGACCCGTATACTTCCCGCCTTGATCTTTCAACACGTCATCCGGGATTTCCCAGTAGAAAGTGCCTGTACACGCCTGCCCGGCGTTGGGGACACAATTCGGAGCGTTCGCGTGGATTTCATGGGTTTTGAGCGGATCCGCAAAATTATCGTTAGAATATTCCAGTTTTACGAACGGCATCGTCCCGTTCGCCTGCCAGATTATGTTATGTCCTTCCCCTGTCGTAAAGATCGAGGTCACCCACCGCTCTGTAAGATCGGGATCGGGATTACCGACCGGGGAGATAAGTGTCAGGAAGCCCCGGATCATGAAGACATCGTCTGAAACATCATAAACATCGGGATTCGTCGCGTCCGCCACTTTAATTCTCACGTTCGGAGAAATGTCGTCAACGACCTTCCAGTTATAGTTCCGTTGAATCGTGTTGTTAGCCCCGTTCTGCTGCAAGCCGTCTGCACTATAGTCTTTGACGACCAAAGGATCGATCTCGATCCAGTTGACGATCTCGGGATCTCCGGGTTCCTTGGTGTAATAGAGCTTGATCACGGGGATCGAACCGCCCCAGGTCCAGGTAATATTCTTGTGGGAATCGACTCTCCAGTCCTCACCATCGTTCGGAGCGACCACCGTGACATTCCCCACGATCTGGAAGGGCGCTGTGTAGGTTAGCACATCGTTTTCATTGGCACGCGTATCCATGATCCTGATCTTGGCCTGGGTAGCCGGGGTGTCGGGAATATTGTTCCAGAGGAATGTACTTGTACACGGAGTTTGAGGAGCGACAGGCGTACAGTTCGACGCGCTCGGCGTGATCTCGTTCGGATACCCGCCCGTTCCATTCAACGTATCATAATGGATCTTCACGGTCGGAATCGTGCCGTAACTCTTCCACTGAATCGTATAGTTTTGACCGATGGGCGCCTTGGTTTGATCATCAGGCAGCTCAGCAACCAGTTTGCCGCGGATCCTGAAGTTGGCACCCGAAATACCAAAACCGTCATCGCTAATGCTGCGGACACGGACCCGGACATTCGTCCCGATCGCGTTCGGGATCGTCCAGCCATAGGAGCTGCCGTAATCGTTTCCATTGTCGTAAGCGCCCGCAAAGACCTGCGGCGCCGAGAAATCATCCCCATTCGTTCCATAAGCAAGTTCCACGGTCGGGACCAGACCTTTATTGGTCCATACGATCGTGAAAGGGTCGCCCACTTCATAGGTCGCGTTCCCGTTCGGAGCGCTCACCGTGAAGTCAGAGATGATCTTCACGTTAAAGTCGGAACTATCCATCGCGACGCCGTCCGAGGCGTCGGTCACGCGGATCTTCACCTGGTTTGAGATATCGTCCGGAACACCGCCGTTCCCCGTGATCCAGTCATAAGTTCCGTCATTTTCCGTGGTGGTGATTGTCTTGTTATAAGGCGCGCCGCCGGTCGTTGTGTAAGCAATAGTAACGGTCGGCGTCTTAGCCTGGGAAGAACTGCTGTTCCATGTGATCGCGTAAGGCGTCCCGACCTTCAGCTTGTCGGTGAGCGCTGCGCTCGCATTCCCGTTGGGGAACGTGATCGTGAACTTCGGAATGATGTTGAAGGGGTTCGAGATCGCTTCCGCGTCAAGGTCATTAGGGTCTGCCACCTTGAGCTTCACCCCCACGTCCTTATTATCTTCGATGTCAGGCACCGTCCAGGCGTAGCAGCCCATCGTGGGATTGCTCGTGCAGCTATCGACATTCGGGACGATCCCGTCGGCGGTCGGCTCGATCACGCGCTTATCGGAGAAGAAATTATCGGGAGAATACGTCAGCTTAACGTTCGGGATATTGCCTTGTTTGGTCCAGAAAACATTGTAGGTCTCGCCCACCTCCAACGGAACCGACCCGATGTTCGGATCCATCGTGAACGTCGCGCGGATGATGAAGGAGGTCGCGGAAACATTGGCGGTATCGATGTCATTCACATCATAGATCCGGATCTTGGCGGTCGGCGTCACATGATCAACGCTCACCGGCCAGGGATGGCTTCCGTCGTTCGCCGTATTTTCCGAAATCACCTTATCGAAAGTGGGATTCGGATCATTGCCATTCAGGGCGAGGTCGATCTTGACATTGTTGACACCGGTCCCCCATTTATTCCAGGTGATCGTATAATTCGGTCCCGCCATCACCGTCTCGCCGCCGTCAGGAGCGGTTACATCAAAACGGGCCATGATTTTGAAATTGGCCGGCGAATTTCGCGTGACAATCGGTCCGTCCACATTCTGGATCTGAATACGGCTGTTGGGGCTGATATCATCCGGGATCGTCCAGGCAAAAAGACCGGTGTTGGAAACGTAGTAGTCCCCTCTCAAGGGGTTCAAGATCGGCACCCAGGGGCCATTCGTACTGTCGGTGGAATAGAAAAGGTAGACCATGTTCTTTTTGACGGAATCGTCGGACCAATCCGTGCCGTTCTTGAGCCAGGTGATATTCTTGATGGAATTGACGCCCCATTTGTCGGCCGCCCCGGCCGGCGATGTGATCTGGAAATCTCCCGCGATCGTGAATTGGGGCGACGGTTGATTCGTTTCATTGTCCGCCGAATCTTCGATCAATATCTTCACGGTCGAAGAGATCGCGTCCGGCACGGTCCAGGGATAGCTCCCGCCGTTCCCGCCGTCAGCGATTACCCCTTCCGTGTTGATCAGAGTCCACGGCGCCACTCCTGTTTTGGAATAGCGCAAATTCACGCTCGGCACCACGCCTTGAGTAACCCACACAATGTTCCTCGTCGGATTCGCAATACCACCTGTCGTGACATACCAGGTATCTCCATTCGCGGGCGCCGAGAATGCGAAACTGCCCACGATCTTGAACGGGTCCGTAACGGCCGGTGTCGTGCCGCTGTCCGTGATCAAATCACTGATCCGGATCCTGGCGGCCGGCGTCACGGTGGGCGGGATCAACCAGGCCTTCGTCCCGGTGGAACCCACGATCGATGGGCTGATCGGCGGATCGACCCACACCGTCCCATTGAAGTATTCGATCTTCAGATTGGCGATGGAGCCGTCCATGTGCCAAGTGATATCCTTCGTCGTCCCGACACCCCAACGCTGGGTGCTGTCCGGCTGATCGATGTAGATCTTGCCGGCGATCTTGACCTTGACGGTCTTCGCCACTGCGTCGGGGTCCGAAGAGTCCTTGATCTTCAAAAAGACGTTCTTCGAGATCGCGTTCGGAACGATCCAATTAAACGTGTTCTCGTTCAGGATCGCCGTCGCGGGAGTTCCCGGATTGTTGTTCACAAGCATCGGGTTGTATGAGAAGTCATTATTGATCGAGTATTGAAGATCGATAACCGAGATCGTACCGAACGTGGACCAGGTCAGAACGCCCGTACTCGCGACTTCAAAGACCTGGTCGGTCGTGACCGGATTGGTCCAGTTAAATCCGCCGCGGATCGTAAAGAACGGCGTGATCGTGAACACATTGTTGGGATCGCTCAAATTCGTGACCTTGATCCGGGTCTTATTAAGCGATTTGCGGTCCGGAATACGCCAGACATAGCTGGTTCCGGCCACACTGGACGCGGGAACGCCGGCCGCGGTCTTGATGTAATTCGGAAGTCCTGTCGCGGGATCGGTAAAATCGAACGCGTCCGCGGGATCAGAATCATATTCCACCTTGACGGCCGGCATAGAGCCGTGTTTTGTCCAGGAGACCGTTTTATTGTCCGTGATCAGGAACTCCTCGCCTCCCACAGGGAAATCGATATCGATCTTGCCGCGGATCTCGAACTCGGCGTCCGAGACATCGCTGTTGGTATGGACGGTCGCACCGTCATAGAGCGGGTCGGAGATGCGGACCTTCACGTGCGTACCGATCGTGCTCACACTGCCCGGCTGGCCCGGATCGGTCTCGGCCGGAATGGTCCAGGAGTAACTGCCGTCGGTGCCGGGAACCGTGATGATATCAAAGACTTCGTCTTCATTAGAAAATCCGTTCGTGGAATATTGCAGCTTCGCGTTGGTGATCGCACCGTGGCGCTCCCAGGTGATGGGGGTGGACCCGTCGACCTCGAAATACTGGGCAGGACCGCCGTTCGGCGTGAGGAGTTTGTAGCCGCCCACGATCTTGAAGACCGGCGAATCCGTCACATCGGCCTGCCCGACGGTGTTCGTGCTGATCCTGACTTTGACATTATTGCTGATATTGGGCGGGAGCTTCCAGATGAAGGACTGCGGGACCTCGTGGACTCCGGCAGCAAGGTTCGTGGCCTGCTCTCCCGCGGGACCGGTCACCGCGAGCGGGGTCACAAAGTTATTGGTGGAATATTCCAGTTTGATCGTGCCCATGGTCCCATACGGCGTCCACCCGATGGAATGCGAAGAATCCACTTCCCATTTATCCGTCACGATCGGGGATCCGATGGTGAACTTCCCGCGCAGATCGATCTGCCCCGAAACGGCCGCGATAGTCGGTTTGGCAGCATTCATGTTGATCGCCCGGATCCAAACGCTCGGATCGATCGGGTTCGTGCCTGAAAGATCTTCCGGGATCACCCACGGGTATGTGGTCACGCCGAGATCGGTATCAATGTCGATCCACGGACCGGTGGAATCACTGACCTTGGAATATTGCAGTTTGACGAGCGGGATCGTTCCGGTTTTCGTCCAGGTGATCGTTTTAGTGTCCCCGACATACCACTTGCCGTTGTCCGCAGCCAGGGGCAGAGCCGGAACGAATGCCAACTGTCCCTGGATCGTGAATTTGTAATCGGACGTGTCGCGGGTAGAGGTCGGATGATCTTCATCAATGATCCGGATGAAAACGTCCGAAGAGATATCATTCGGAATTTCCCAATTCCAGCAGGGCGCCGGAACGCAGCCGGGCTCCCCTTCGTCAGCATCGATTCCCGTGGCGGTCGTCGGCGTTGTGATGGTCGCGTAGGAGCCATCGACATTCCCAGCCGAAGAATATTCCAGCCTCATCGTATCCACGATCCCGTCCACGGACCACCGGATCGGCACGCTCGACCCGACGGTCAATTGCTCGGTCAGGCCCGGATCAGCATTGCCGTTCGGCGAAAGGATCACGTAATTGGCGCGAATATAGAAATTAGAGGACGATTCGTTCCAGTTGTCCGGGTCCGCCATATCCACCACGCGGACCCTGACCGTGGTCCCGATCGCGTTCTGACCACCGATCATGTTGGGGATCTGCCAAGGGTAGGACGTGGTCTTCACCACATCCGGATCCCACGAGTTCGACAGGCCTCCATCGTCATCAGTCCCGGGAATGACCGAATAGGTTCCATTACCCGCGATACCGCCGTCGGTCGAGACCTCCAGTTTAACCTTGGCTGTCTTGCCAAGTGTGGTCCATTCAATATACTGAGTTTCCCCGACCGCCCATCCCACGCCGTTTTCAGGGGCCGTAAGATCCATAATGGATTGGATAGCGATCGGCGCGGAAATAGCGTAATTATCCACATCGGCATTATCAATGATCTTCACCTTCACGTTGGGAGATGTCGTCACGCCGGAAACATTCTGCCAGTTGTACAGCTTGAGACCGGCGGACACCTCGCCCGTGATCGGGTTGTTAAAAGCTCCGTCGTTGACTGAATACCAGATCGACAATTTATCGAGCGTTCCGGTCGTATCCCATTGAATAAGATAATCCTGGCCTTTCTTGAGCATGATCTTTTCGGCCGGCGGCGTTTCCGGAGGCACTGTCAAAGTGATCCCCCCAACGATCTTGAAAGTGCCCGGTGAAAGTCCGAAGACCACTTCTCCGGCGCTGGCTTTGTCCACCACCTTGATCTTCGCGGCCGAAGTGATGGTGTCGTCAACATCATTCCACGAGATCCCCGCCGGACCGAGGGCCACATTAACATCCGATTGGATCGTGTTGGGATAGCCGTCCGTACCGCTGTTGAGAGAACAGAGAATATCGACCAGTTGGGTCTTGGTGCCCGTCACCGAGAACTTGATCAAATTTGGATTATCAGAGCCGACCTTGACACGTGTGCCGCTCGTCGGCGTCGTGACCGTGATCTGGGGCCGAATCTTGAACGGCGCGGCCGAAACGTTCACGATCTCAGGGAACGCCACATCCTGGATACAAATATAAGCGGTTTCCGTTCGTTCATCTGCGACACTGGGCCATACATAAGTATTCGAACCGCTCGTATGGCCTCCGTCACCGGACACGATATTCGTATAATTACAACCTCCGGCGAATGAAGTTTTATAGCCGATATTCACATTGGGAATGGTCCCGGACGCGTCCCAGGTGATGTTCTTGTTCAACTCGCCCACATACCAGGTCTGGCCTGATTCCGGGGCTGTGATATCGAGCGCGCCGACAATCTTGAAGGCATTCGTGGAAATATACTGCACATCGGCCTCAGAACCCGTCCCGCGGATCCTGACCTTGGCCCCCGCGGAAATCTGATCCTCGATCTCAAAATTGGCCTCTCCGTTACAAGTGATCTGGCCTACCTGCGGCGTGCAATTCGTCACGGTCGAACTCGGCTTGACAACGAAGACGTCCCCTGCGCCGAAAGTTCCATACCTTGAATAGTGGAGTTCGACCGGTGTGAAAGTCCCGGTCGAGGTCCACTGGATCTTGGGAACAGACCCCACAGACCAGCTGATACCGGCATTCTCGGGCTGCGTAAGCGCGAGCTTCCCCTTGATCCGGAATGCCTTGACCAGATCGGGGTCATTTTTAACGTTCGTGTTCTCTCTGTGCCGGATGCGGATCATGACGTTATTACCGATCCGGTCGGGCACATCCCACGGGAACGTGTAATCAGCCCCCTGCGGATTGATATTCGAAGGACCGCTGTAGATCCTATTCCCGGCAGGGAAATCGCCGTCGGGATAGCTCACCCCGCCGTTCGTGGAAAAATGGATCTCCACGTTATCGACCGCCCCGAACTTCTGCCAGCGGATCGTGTAAACGCTCCCGACTTCCATGGCAAGGGTATCTGGGTCCACTTCATGGCCGGTCGGCGCAATAAGCGTTACGGTCCCCTTGACTTCAAAGACGGAGCTGAGCCCCTCGACCGCGGTCTGCGTGTTGGGCGTCACAGCCTTAGCCTTGATCCGGCCCGTAAACCCGTTCGTCAGCGCCGTCGTCCCGGGGTTCAATGGCCAGTCATAAAAGTAGTCAGCGCCATCCTTGCAGCCCGGCTCACAACCATCCGCAATATTGACCGGCGTCCCCGTGATCTTTACGTAGTGGTTGGCCGCCCCGTCATAGGAATACCAGAGATCCGCCCCCTGGAGATTGCCCTTCTTCGTGAACTTGATCCGCTGCGGAACGTTCACCCCCCACGACTCATTGCCCACGCTCGGATTCGTTACGGTCAACGCACCAAGGATCGCAAAATCACCCTCGGACTCGATCGCCGTCCCTGCCTCGTTCAAGGGCTCATATTGCGTGATCCGGATCTGGTTTGTATTATTAAGATCGGCTAATGCTCTTGGGACCGGGTTCCAAATATAATTGCCCGTATTCTGGGTATTGTTCGTGATCAGGTTCCATGTCGGGCTCGGGTCTCCGGAATTATTCGTGTAATAGAGCGCAACTTTAGTGACGCCGGTCACCAGGTAATTGTTCCAAAGGATCGTATATTCCTCTTCCGAATAGGCCGTATGCCCGTTCTCGGGATCCGTGATATCGAACGGAGCCCCGATCTTGAAGAGCTGCGCGGCCGCGAGCGGCAATGTCTTCTGTTGCGTCCCTCCGACCGAATAAACATCGGTTTCATTGTTCGCGTCCGTGATCTTGATCACGCCTTTGTTCGTCACCTTCCCGGGCATCGGATTCCACCGGTAGGTCATGACGCTCCCCGTTCCGGACTGCGCCACCGTCGTGATCGGCGTATTAGTGTCCCATTCATCGCCCGAACTCGCGACGCCGTCGACGCCCAAGCCTTCGTTCAGATCATAATAGATCTTCACATTCGCGATCGTCCCATTGAATGACCACTCAATATCATTGGTCGTGGATTTCGCCTTCCAGCTCGCCGGGCTCACGGGCTTTGTGAGCGTAAGACCGCCGATGATCTTGAAACTTCCAGAATCGATTTTCACGTTCGGGTTGACCGTATCGATCACGCGGATCTTCACGGATCCGTTGATGTCAGGCACGTTGTCCCATTCGGTCGATCCGGCGTTATTGGAAACTGAAAGACCCGCATGGATCGTACCCGCGAAGGTGTTCGCGTTATTGAGATCATACAACACATTCACGGTCGTCAGTTTCGTTCCGGTATAGGTGAACGCGACCGGGTTATCGTTCGAGAAGGCAATGATCCGAAGATTCGTATTGATCGATGGATCCAGCGTGATCACGGGACGGATCGAGAACGTCGCCGAGTCGCGGCCGGCCGTCATATCACCGGGGTAATCCTTGAAATAGACCCTGATCTTTGACGCCTCGTCATTTTCATCCGCCACACTTATCCACGTGTAGGTTTTGGTGGCATTATCGCAATCCACTTCGGCGGGCGAAGAAGAATTGGGAATGTCCTTCCAGAGATCGCCGTTACTGTCATAATATTGCAGCATCACTTTCGGCCACAAACCATTCGAAGTGTCGGCCTTTTGGGCGGTCGTTACGTTCCAGGTGATCGATTGCTGGGTCCCGACATTCCAGACACTTGTCCCGGAAACAAGAGGTGACGTGATACCCGTCACCTTCGGACGGACCATGAAAACCGACGTTGATTGATCCGTCAATTCCGCCCCCGCGGGTGCTTGGGTCGTACTGATCCTGACCTTATAATTCTCGGAGACCTTGAACGGGGCCGTCCATTCCGTCGGGCCGTAAGCCAGTTCATTGGGGTCAATACCTCCTGTGATTTCCACCGGATCGGAGAAATCCCCTTTCGCGGAATATTCGATCTTGAGAAGTCCGATCGATCCCGCTTTGGTCCATGTGATCGGGATCGTGTTGCCGATATATTTGACGACGGTGGCGTTGGGGGCCGTCATGTCCAGTTTCCCCTTAATGATATTATTGACCGCAGACTCCCCGGAGACATTGCTGTTATTGAAATCCTCCACCTTAAAATCAATATCGTTGGAAATTTCATCGGGAATATTCATCCAGGTCCAGGGACTTGTATTTACGCCGTCAACGGGAGAGATCTCGATCCAATTACCGCTCGAGTCACATCCGGCGCCGGTGCAACGGTAAAAGACCTTGTACTTCGCGATCAAACCGCTCGTCGTCCAAGAGATTTGTTTATTGCCGGTTACCTCAAGATCGCTCGCACCGGAAGGCAACACATCCGAGATGCCACCCTTGAGTTGGAACCCGCCGGAGATCCCGGCCACCGAGACCTGGGTGCCGGGCGTCACAACTTTCACCTTGAGTGTGCCGGTTTTCCCGGTTGTGAGGGTCAGAGCCGCATCCGGCGTCCAATCATACCAGTATTCCCCCGTCGCCCCGTCGTTCGGCGCTCCGGAAATATTGAGCGGTGTCGTATTGACGGGACTCAGCGTGTAGTTCCCTTCGGTGCCATCGTACGAATAGTAGACATTCGCGGATTGAAGAGCGCCCTTCTTTTTGAACTTCACGCGGTGCGGTGCGCCAACCGCCCATTCATCGTTCGAAGGAACTGTCACAACCAATTTACCTTTGATCGAAAAATCTCCTTCGGACGCCACATAGGTGCCGGTTTCGTTCAAGGGGTCATATTGGGCAATACGGACGCGGTTCTTGTTGGCAAGGTCCGCAAGAGCGGACGGCACCGGGTTCCATTCAAAACTGCCCGTGTTCTGGGCGCTGGTCGTGATCGGTGTCCAGACCACTTCGGCCGCGTAAGGGTCATTGGTGTAATAGAGCGAAACTGCGTTGACCCCATTAATACTGAAGTTATTCCACAAGATGTCATAGCTTTCTTCCGCGTAAGCCGTATGCCCGGACTCAGGGTCCGTGATATCGAACTGCGCCCCGATCTTGAACATCGTCCCGACCGCAGAAACAAATTCTTCATCATCCGCATCCGTGACCTTGATCACACCCTTGTTCGTAACCGTGTCCGGCATTGGGTTCCAGTTCCAGGTCATGGACCCCTGGGAGATAGGCACAACCTGGCTCTTGGTGCCGATCGGTGTGTTGTAGTTATAGTCATCCGCATTTCCGGAAATACCGTCCGCGCCTTTTCCTTCGTTCGAGTCATAGTAGATCTTGAAGTTGATGACCGTCCCGTTAAAGGTCCAGGAAATATTGTTGGTCGTGGATTTCGCGAGCCAGGTCACTCCGTTGATAGGAGCTGTCACTCCGAGACCGGCCACAATATGAAAGGCCGGGGTATCATCGCGAACGATGGGATTCGTCGTATCGTACACGCGGATCTTCACAGCGTTATTCACATCAGGCACGTTGTTCCACGCGACGCCGGCCGCGCCGGCCGTCACGCTCACGCCGTTGGCGATCACGCCCGCGAAGTCGTCCGCGGTGTCCGGGATAAGATCCACGCCGGTGCCGTTGAAAAGGTCGTAGCGGACATTGACGCTTGAAGACTCCAGCTGGGATCCGGTGTAAGTCCATTTCACGAAATTGGGATTGTTCGAAAAGGCAAGCGGCCGGATATTCTGATCAAGCGCTGGATCCAGCGTGATCTCGGGGCGGATCTTGAAATTCGCCGATTCCATGCTCGCGTTCGTGTCGTTCGGATACTCTTCGAAAAAGATCTTGATCTTGACCGTTTCGCTGAATTCATCCGCGACGCCGTCAGCCCAGAGGAAGTTATTGACTCCGTTCGCGCAATCGAATTTGACCGGCTGTCCTGCCTGAGGATGACCCGTCTCATACACAAGATCGGTCCAACTGCCGCCCTGCACCAGATACTGGAATTGCACTTTGGGTAAAGATCCGTTCGGCTTTGTCGAGCTTGTGGCCGAAAATGTGATCGTCCGCTGTTCCCCGACATACCAGAGCGACAGTCCCGACAGTAACGGGGAGGTAATACCCGTGATCTTCGGCCGGAGCCCGAAGGTCGCGGTCGAAGTGTCCGAAAGCTCGGTCCCGGCCGGCGCGCCAACATTGCTGACCTTGATCCGGTAATCCTCCGAAACCTTGAGCGAAGTCGAAGTGGTCCAGACCGGGTTCAAAAAGTTGGTCCCGTCGTTACCGGACGGGAACGATGGATCGATCGTTACAAGATCGGAAGAATCACCCTTTGCTGTATGCTGGATAAGCAGGTTCCCGATCGTCCCCAGTTTTGTCCAGGAAATCGGAATTTGGTCACCGATATAAAAGGTCTGCGGTGAATCGTCCGGTGTTTGAAGATCCAGTGTTCCTTTAATAATGTTGTAAAAGGTCGGATTCGTGTAATTTGAATCACGATAAGTGTTGAGGTTGTTGTAGTCCGAAACACGGAAAAGGACTTTATTGGAGATCGTATCAGGAATAATCAGCGGCCCTACCGAAGGCCCCCATGTCCAGGTCCTTCCGATACCGTCCGCGATCCCATCCACGCCTCCGGCCGGAGTGATCTCGATCCAGGACGGCTGGCCTGACATCACATAGCTGTATTCCACCTTGAATTTGAGGAAACTGCCGAGCGGCTCCCAGCGGATCTGTTTGAACCCGCCGACCACGAGATCGGTCGCGTTCGTGGGAGTCACGTTGTTGATCGAACCGCTAAGTTGGAATCCCCCCGCAGAAATGCCGACTGAAATACCGCGCTGCTGTTGCGGATCATCCGCTTTGACCTTCATTTTTCCACTAAATCCCGACGTCAAATTAGCATCCACGGGGATGATGGGCCACTGCCAGACAATGTTCGTATCGTCCGGTTGCGCCGAAATATCCACCAGCCCGCTGATATCGACCTCGTCGGTAAAATCGCCCGCCGCGGAATACATGATGATGACTTTTTTGATCGCGCCGGTCTTTTTGAAGATGACCTCGCGATTGATATCGGCAAGTCCCCACCGCTCGGCCTCCGACTGGTCGCCCTTCGGGAACACCACCGTGATCGGGGCCTTGATCACGAACGCACTCCCGGCCCCCAGGGTTTGGACAGCCGTGTTATCAGGATCTGACTGGGTGATCCTTAAACGGAGATCGGCTTGAAGATCTTCATAGGCTTTCGGAACGCGCCAGATAGCGGCCCCGGTGTTGCCGACCGCGTTAAGGGGGTCGCCGGAAGAATCGAGCACGGGATTCCATGTTCTGGCACCGGAGTAATTATTGGAATATTCCAGTTTCATTTTGGTGTTGGACGAAGGTCCCTTATCTTTCACCCAGGTGATCTCATAGTCGGTACCCGCGGTAACGACCTGCCCATTCGACGGAAGGAGATTGCTCACCAGAGCACCGCGCTTGAATTCCGTGCCTTCGCTGGAAACGTAAGTCAGGCTGTTGGTCAGTTCGTTATTATTGACCAGGATGCTTGCCGTATTCAGCACCATATCATCGTTCGTTCCCCCGGCCGGCCATGTATAACTGCATGCTCCTCCCCCGCAATAAGTCGCGGTTGCCACATTGTCCGCGATCTGCACATAATCATCCGGAAATACTCCCGCTCCGGCCGTAACACTGTAATAGACGTCAAAATTGACGATCGAACCGGTATACTGCCAGCTGATGTCCATCCCAGTATCAGCCGTTTTATTGACGCCGTTTTGAGGAACTTGGAAGACAATACCGCCACGGATCGTGAATTTATTGCTCACCGCGTTCACCGCCTCATACCCGGGAGCCGCGTCCTGGACTTTGATCTTTACAAGCGAACTGATCGCGTTGGGGATCGTCCAGGTATAACCCATCGCGCCCACCCCCACCGCCACGGGCGTCCCGCCGTTGATCGGATCCACTTCATAATTGGTGCCGTCTGCCGCATAATAAATATTTACGCTTGAAACGCCCGTCCCCTGCGTCTGCGTCCATTTGATCAGGTTGTCATAGGTCCCTTGCACGGTAAGCTGTTGATCCAGTACCGGAGCATCCACCCGAAGTTTCGGCAAGATCTTGAAGGTGTAGGGCGTCGTGAATGTCGTCTCAGGATAGTTCACATCCGTGATCCGGATCTGCGACCCGTTCGTCTTCACATCCGCCGGGATCCCGCTCGTCCAGTCAAATGAATTCGCGCCGTTCACATGGCCCCCGGAATCCGCCACCACGTCACGCCACCCCGTCCCGTCGTAAAACTCAATGCGCACATTCGTCACCGTTCCCGTCGCGCTCCACACGATCTGACGGTTCGTGTCTCCGGCATACCAGGGCACCCCGTCCGAAGGACTCGTGATCTGCGTGATCTTCCCCACGATCTTGAATGTCCCGCCCGTCATCGCCGCCACTTCCGTCGGAGAGTCCTTCACGCGAACACGGAACTTGACCTGCCCGCTGATCTCGTCAGGAACAAGCCAGTCATAGGTCCCCTGCGCCCCGTCCGCTGTATTGCTCGCCGTGGGAGGAACCGCTTCCAAAACACCCGGATCACCAAAACCGCCGCTCCCGCTCTTGTCAAAATCAAAGGTCACCAACTGCCGGTAACTCCCCGGATACGTGCCCGTCGGCGTCCACTTCACATCATAATGTGTCCCTACGAATACATGCGTCACCGTATCATTCGGCCAATCCAGAGCGAGTGAACCGTAGATCTCGATATTGTCGCTGGATTCCGCCTTCACCGTATCATTGGCCGCGTCCTGGACACGGACACGCACCTGATTGCCGATCTTATCGGAGATCGACCACTGGTAACAGGGCACCGGGGTACAACCGGCCTGGCCGTCCACCGCACTCCCCGTCCAGATCAGGTTCTGCGGATCGGGATAGGTCCCGCCGCTTTCCTCCCCGCCGTTCGTTGAATAATGAAGTTTAACGTTCTGGATCGCACCGTAAGGCGTCCACTGGATCTTGTAGATCGGGCCCCCGTACCTCAGCGCCACCCCAACCCCCGTCGGCGCGTCCATCGTGAGTGACCCCTTCACCTCGACACGCCCGGGACTCTGTGTCCCGATCACGGTCGTCTGGGATCCGGGATCCACAGCTTTCACGCGAATGCGGCCCGCGTACCCCGCTGTCAGCGGTGTCGAACCGATGATGTTCCAGTCAAAATAATAATCACTTCCGTCCTTGCACCCAGGTTCGCAACCGTCCGCAACATTGACGGCCGTTGTGTTGATCTTGATCTCGTCAGTAAAATCACCCAGCGGAGAATAATACACATCGACCGAATGAAGATCGCCCATCTTCGTCCACTTAATGCGCTCCACCGTGTTTGCATTCCACGAAATGTTGTTCGTCGGACGCGTGACCGCCAGTTTCGCTTTGATCTTGATCTGGCTTCCCGTACCGATCGCGATGGCCCCCACCTCCGCCGCCGTGAAATTGTCAAGGTCCGTCGCCGGCGTCGTATCATAGAACTGGACGATCCTCACGCGTTGATCCGTCGAGACAAGGTCCGCGTAAGCCCGCGGGATCGGGTTCCAGTCAAAAGCGGAGAGGGCCCCGCCCACCCCGTTCGCATCCGTCACACGGATCCAGGTCGGAGGCGCAGATTCGGAATTGTTGGTGTAATAAACATGCCACTTGTAAAGACCCGTCCCCGCCGTCTTGTTCCACGTCACCTGCGTGTTCGGGTCTTCCGAGTACACCACCTCCCCGTTCACCGGCGACGTCACGCTTACCGCCGCGATCACCTTGAAAAGCGGGCTCACCGACACGGTCTTCAACCCGCTGTCCGGGTCCTGGACCTCCAGTCTGATCCTGTAGCGGTTGCCCACCAGCGTCACCGGCGTAACGCTCAGGTCCCAATTCAAACTCGAAGACCCGCTCGCTCCGCCGCCCGTCTGGTCCTTCGATCCGATCAATGTCCAGTCGTCCGCCGTGTCATCGGGATCGTAATAAACATTCACCGTGCGGTTTGACCCCCAGAAATTCCATGAGATCGTGTTCGTCGTCGAGCTCGCCACGATCTTCTGGTTCAACACCGGCGCCGTCAGCACCACATTCCCGGCCACCCTGAACTGAGGAGATTCGCCCTGCGATGCGTTAAAATCCATATCGATCACCTTGACCGTCACGTTCGTACCGATCACATCCGGTACATTGGTCCATGTGACCCCTGTCGCACCGTTGGCCGCAGGAATATCCGTTGCGATCACACCATCCCCGGGATAATACCGGACCTCGACTTTGCGGTTTGTCGTAGTCCCCGAATAGGTCCATTTGATGAGGTTCGAATAGGTCTGCCCCACCAAAAGATTCGTGTTCCCGTCCGGCGTCGGGGTCACCACGACCTTCGGACGGACCGTGAATTGGGCAGGAGCCCCCAGAAGGTCCGTATTGATCGAAGTGTAATCGTTATAAGAGATCCTCACACGAACCGTGGCGCTCCGGAGATCGGCCATCGGGGTCCATAAGAGACTACGCCCCCCCTGTCCGCAGGCGACCGCATTACCGCCGGGCACCGTGAAATAATCCTCTCCATTCGTCGAGTACTCAACGACGCAGGTCGGTACGACATTACCGGACTTCGTACCGCTCTTCGAAACCCATTCGATCGTCTGGCCGGCATCCGTATCGGTCGCGTACCAAAGCGTTAAAGCCGTCGGGTTGTCCAAGGACGTAAAGTTCGAACGGATCTTGAACTGGGCGCTCAAGGCTTCTAGCTCTGTGCCCGCAGGGGCGCTCAGGTTGGTCATCCGGATCTTGCTTGTGTCGGAGATCTTGCGGTTCGCGCCGATGATCCCTGCCACCCAGGTGTAATTGCTGACACCGTTATTGCCGGAAAAATAGGCGCTTTCAATCGTGTAAACGTTCCCGTCCGTATAATCCTGGGCCGTGAAAGTCCCGGTCGTCGAGTATTCGATCTTAAGGTCCCCGATCGATCCCGTCTTGTCCCACTGGATCGAAGGTGTCGGCGTGTTCCCGACCGTCCAGACATCCGTCACGATCGGGGATGGGATCGAAAGTTTACCGCGGATGTAGTTAGCGACGGGAGAAACGCTGTTTGCGTTCGAGTTGTTATAGTCTGAAACTCTGAAGAGAACATTATTCGAGATCGTATCCAGTACCGGATTCCAGGTCCACTTTTTCGCGCCGCCTCCCGCGTCATCACCATCCACGCCGCCCGTCGGAGTGATTTCGACCCATGTTGGTCCTCCTGTCATCACATGGCTGTATTCAACTTTATATTTCAGGATAGCGCCCGTAGGCACCCATCGGATATCCACCTGGTCTCCGACAAGGATGTTCGTCGTGTCTCCGGAAGGCGTTACACTGTTGACCGAACCGCGTATTTGGAAACCACCGTTTGAGATTCCCTGGGCATTGTTTATTCTTTGCGGATCTGGCGTTTGCGCCTTCACCTTGATCTTGGAATTGAACCCGGCCGTTGAAAGAGGCGTGTTGGCCGGAATATCATTCCAGGTCCAGGTGTATTCCACATTGTCCGCAAGCGCCGAAATATCGATCGGTCCTGCCGTATTGATCGGGTTTGCCTCATAATTCGTACCGTCCGGCGCGTAATAGATATTTACGGTCTGGAGAGCGCCCTTCTTCGTGAATTTGATGTCGTGATCTTCCAAGAGCCCCCACGACTCGCTCCCGGAACCCGTGGGTGCTGTCACATCAATCACCGCCCGGATACAAAAGGTTTCGGTACTGATCACAGTCACCGCACTATTGTCAGGATTGACCTGTGTGATACGAAGCTTTACGTCCGCATTCAGGTCATTCAAAGTCCCCGGTACGGTCGGCCAGATGAAACTTCCGTCATTGTCCGTCCCTGGAGTGAGTTCATTCCATGTCGGGGGACCGCCCTGCGCATTGTTCGTATAGTCGATCTTCATTTGGGTCGTCGTGACCAAGCCCGTCAGCTTCGTCCACTGGATCTCGGAGGTGGTCGACCCGACCGGGATGAAAGGACCGTTAAAGACCGTAAGGTTGTTTAGGGATGCGCCACGCTTGAATTCCGTGCCTTCGGCTGAGACATAAATTAGATTGCTCGGCGCCGTGTTGTTATTGACCAAAATGCTCGCCGTGTTCAGCACTGCGTCCGTATTGCTATTCTCATCCGCCGGCCATGTATAAGAGCAACTTCCTCCCGAACAGGCTGTCGCTGCCGCAACGTTGTCAGCGATCTGCACATAGTCGCCCGGAAATGTCCCTGCTCCTGCCACGATACTGTAATAAATATCAAAATTCACCATGGCACCCGTATAGGTCCACGCGATATCCACCGCCGTGTCTGCCGCCCTGTTTTCTCCGTTATCAGGCGCATCGAATGTGATACCACCGCGGATCGTGAATTTCGGCGACATCGCATTCACGGCGTCGAATCCGAGCTCCGCGTCCTGCACCTTGATCTTCACTAGATCGCTGATCGCATTCGGGATCGTCCAGGTGTAACCCGTCGCCCCTTGTCCAACTGCCACGGGCGTCCCGCCGTTGATCGGCGTCGGGTCCCAATTAACACCGTCCTGCGCGTAATAAATGTTCACTTCATCTACGCCCGTCCCCTGGATCTGGCTCCATTTGATCAGATTATCGTAGGTCGTGCCCACCGTGAACTGCTGGTCCAACGTCGGTGCGTCCACCTGTAGAATGGGAAACACATCGAACGGCTCCGACTCGATATTCCGGCTCGCGAAATCCTTGAACGTCACCTTCACCTTCACGTTCTTGCTCTTCACGTCAGGCAAAGTCGCCCATGTCGCGTTCTGTGGCGTCGCCGTGAATTGATAATTGTCCTGGATCGTGTTCCCGGTGTAGAGCGAACCGTCCACGCTGTATTCCACGATCACCAGCGGATAACTTGCGTCGTTCTTCACACCCGTCACACCGTTCCACCGGATCGTCCGGTTCGTGTCACTTGCGTACCACCGCGTCGCGTCCACGGGCGTTGAGAAGGAGGTCAATGTCGGCCGCACATAAAACGACGCCGGGGAGATCGTCTCGAGCTCAGCTCCCGCAGGGGCCGTGTTCGTGCGGATCCGCACCTTGAAGAGTTCGGACACCTTCGCAGGGGCCGTCCAGCCGTTATACGTGTTCTCCGTCGGAGCGTCCACACCCGGACTTGCGTTCCCGTCGATCGCGGGCGTCACCCATGTCCCGCCGTTATCCGTCGAGTAATCCAACGTCAGGTTCCCGATACTCCCCATCTTCGTCCATTTGATCTGAATAGGATCGCCGATGCTGTAGGTTTCGTTCCCGATCGGAGCCACGATACCTAATGTTCCCTGGATGATATAATCCGCCACAGGCGACGCGTTGCAACCCGCATCGTCACTCACGCAATTCACGTTGCTGCTTAAATAGTCCACCACCTGGAAATCCACCTTATTCGAGATCGTGTTCGGGACTCCGACCCAGTTCCAACTGCAATTCCCGCCCGAGCAAGCGCTTGCCGCCTCCACGCCGGCCCCGGAG
>JBDRCT010000035.1:0-41883 GCA_043821445.1 Candidatus Omnitrophota bacterium
GCCTTATTTGGCGGCCGCTTTGATTCTTGCCGATTATGCAAATGAATATTTCAAAAAATTCGTACTGTTCATGGAACAATCTTCTGCCAAAAAGAAGCATTAATCAAAGTCTTCGCTCCACGCGCCGGGGGAAAGCGGTCCATGGCCAACCGCATCATCGAGCTCACACCGCGCGGCATGATCGATCGCCGGGGCATCACTTTGGACGATTATCTCGCTGACTCCGGTCTCAAGGCCCAGTGCGCCGCGTGCTACGGCAATTTCCGCAAAGTAGCACCCCAAACAGCACCCCTTTTTATTAGCAGGGGTTCTACACAAGAAAAGGATGCTGACACCGAGATGGGAAATGGTCTATAATCTTCAGGCTTTAAGCTATACATCATGAGCGTTCCCCAGGAGCTCAACTTCTCGGAACCACTGATACAGTTGGTTCCAATCATTTTGGGTCAGGGGCGCTTTTTCTCAATATGGACAAACAAGGTATCGGCGCGGTTTCTGAAGAAAGCGCCCGTTGATCAGCTCAAGGAGGCGATCTTATGAGATTTCGATTTATCCCCGCATGCCTTTTAGTCCTGATGCTTATTCCTTTCACAGGCTGCGCGAAGAAAGCGGATCCGAAAAGGTCGATCGAAAAAATCCAGAAAGAAATTGTGGCGATGCCCCTCCCTGAACTTGAGTCCTGCGCGTCCGCCTATGCGGTGGCGATTCGCGCGAAAAAGGCCGAGATTCAAAAGATCCAACAGGAGATACAACGAATGCCCATGGATAAGGTTTTCGATAATAAGTCCATGATGAGACGCATCGTGGAGATTGGACGAGAAGGAGAGGCTCTTTTCGAGCGGTACCGGATTTATGCGCAGGCTTTTCAGGAAAAAGGCGGGGATTTCGCCAAGATCCAGATCGAACCGCCCCAATCATAAAATAAAAGAAAGAATAAAAAATCGTGGCTTCCATGGTAAGAAAATGTCTATTCTGTTGTCCCATGTTCGCGGCGGTTCGTTGTCCGAATTGCACGTTCCGGTTTTAACATTGATCTGTTGTTCTTATAAAAAGGGGCTCCAAGAAGAGCCCCCTTTTTTTTGAGTTTTGGACTATCCTGACTTTTGTTTTCTTATTATCAAAAGGGAATCAGGATTGCCCCAATTTCAGATTTTCGGTCCCAATACCAATCAATCGAAGCATAGCGGCACATGATTCTCCTTAATTTAAGGACAAAGGTAATCAGTGCCGTCCAAGCCGCCATTGATGAAAAGAAAACAAAGACTTGGGCGGAGATTGGGGCCGTCCAGCCCCAACCCTCCCATAAGTTTAAGGGTCAGTTGGGACTGTACTGATTTCCGATTTAACAAATAAATGAAAATCAGTGCTGACTACCATTTTGAAAAAGAAATGAAAAGTTTGGACGGAAATTGATAGGAATTGGCACTATAATGCTTCGTCGCATAGAACCCTATTGAGAGGGAAGCTTGAAGATCCTGCATCTTACGAACCATTTGAATACCGGTGGCATCACCACCTATATCCGGACCTTGGCCGGGGAGCAGGTCAAGGCTGGGCATGATGTCTTTGTCTGGGGCGCCCACGGAACCTGTTCCGAGGATCTGAGGGCCGGGGGGAGTACGGTGTTGGGAGATGTTCCGTGTTGTAAAAGCGAGCTTTCTCCGAGGCTTTGGCTCGCATTGCCTAAACTTGTTCATATCCTGAAGACCCGGTCCATCGATATTATCCATACGCACACCCGCGTAACGCAGGTGCTTGCCGCGGCAGCAACTTTTTTTGTCAAAATTCCCTACGTTTCAACGGCGCATATGTTCTATAAACGTCGCTTAGGACGCCGCCTTTTTCCGTGCTGGGGAAAAACGATCATCGCTATTTCCAAGGTCATGGAAGAGGGTTTGAGGACGATCTTTAAGGAGAAGGAATTGCCTCCTATCACTATCGTGTCGAACGGGATCGATGTGGAGAAGTTGTGCGTGAAGTTCAACAGCGTTGATCGTGCCAAGATCCGGAAAAATTATGGATATCGGGACGAGGACCTTGTCATCCTGTCGCTTTCCCGATTGATCTCCGTCAAAGGCGTCCATATCCTGGTCGAGGCTTTTGCGGTGGCCCGCCAAGAAGTCCCGGAATTAAAATTGCTTGTGTCGGGCTCGGGAGATCCTGTTTACACACAGGGCCTGAAGGATCGCGTGAAGGAATTGGACCTTGAGAGAGACGTGCTTTTTCTCGGGAATGAACCGGCGATTGAAAAGCCTTTACGCGCCGGGGATATTTTTGCGGCGCCTTACCTCTGGCCGGAGGCCTTCGGACTCGCCGTGTTGGAGGCCATGGCAGTAGGGCTGCCCGTGGCGGGATCGATCTCCGGCGGCATTGTGGACCTTTTGGGGCATGGAAAATACGGTTTACTCTTCGAAAGGGAGAATATCTCTGATCTTGCCTCTTGTTTTCTCCGCTATGCAAAGGACGCATCGTTACGCTCCCAAATGAGAGAAGCGGCCCGCCAAGCGGCGCTGGAATATACTTCTCCCAAGATGTGCGAACGTATCCTGAAGGTTTATGAAAATGTTCTGGCGGGAAAGGTATGAAGAAATTCATTCCGATCCTTGCTTATCATAGTCTTGATCCAGATCGGTTTCCGAATAAGCTTGCGATCAGCCCCGGGCTTTTCAAGCAACAAATGCTTTGGATCAAACAAGATCGATATCAGGTGATCGGGCTTGAGGCGTGTGCCAAAGAAGGATGGAAAGAAAACCTTCGGGAGCGCAAAACTGCGATCACATTCGATGATGGCTATCGGGACAATTACCAGCAGGCCTTTCCCATCCTTAAAGAGCTTGGATTTTCTGCTACTTTTTTTGTCACGGCAGAAGACGTGGGCAAGGAAGGTTTTATGACCTGGGACATGCTTCGTGAAATGGCCATGGTTCCCGGGATCGAGATCGGGAGCCACACGCTCGAGCATAAGCCTCTTCCGGGCATGTCCGAAAAAGAAGCCCGGGCCTCGCTGGTGGCATCCAAGAAAATCTTGGAAGAAAGACTCGGTCGTCCCATCAGGGCAATTTCTTATCCGTGTGGTTCCTTCGATAAAAGGATCATTGAAATGGTTCGTAGCGCGGGGTATGCGTATGGTTGTACCGCAAGCCATGTGCACGACCGGAAATTCGTGGGAAATCCTTATCTTTTGCGGCGCATCAAGGTCTCGGCCTCTTCGGGTTCTCATTTTGCTTTCAGCCTCCGACTTTCCGGTTTCTATCATTCCTTCGGAAGACCTTGAACTTTTTATCATGAAGAGAAAAGAGCGAAGGCCCATTGTGGTCGGGATGTCCGGTGGCGTAGATTCCTCCATGGCGCTCATGCTCCTGAAAGAGCAGGGATGGGACCCGGTCGGCGTTTCGCTCAAGTATCCCGTTTGGCACGGCGAGGCGAATTGCCTGAGGGAGAATGTCTGCTGCAGTACGGAGTCCTTTAAGATCGCGGAAGATGTTTGCAAAAAACTCAGCGTTCCTTATCACGTTGTCGATGTATCGCGTGATTTCAAAAAAAAGGTCATGGATTATTTCCTCGGCCGTTTGCGCGATCACAAGACCCCGAATCCCTGCGTGATGTGCAACAGGCACCTCAAATTCAAACAACTTTTGGAATGGGCGGCGCACCACCATATTGCGCATGTGGCGACCGGGCATTATGCGCAAGTCCGGAAGAATCCCAGGACCTGGAAGTTCGAACTTCTCACAAGTAAAGATGCGGAAAAAGACCAGACTTACTCCCTGAGTTTTCTTTCGCAGGACCAGCTTCGCCATATCGTGTTCCCCTTGGGGAGGTATACCAAAAAAGAGATTTACTCCATGGCCGCGAAACAAGGTTTTGAAATCTTCCTCAAGCGCAGACAGAGCCAGGACTTTTGTTTTGTTTCAGGCAATGCGATGGAGCCGTTTCTTGCTCAGGAGATCGGGCGAAACGAAGGCGAAGTCCGGGATGATGCAGGGCATGTAATCGGCACTCATCAAGGGCTTCATTTTTATACGGTGGGCCAGCGCAAGGGGCTCGGGTTTTCCGGCGGGCCTTTCTTTGTGACGGGATCCGACGTAAATCATAATGTTCTTTGGGTGACCCGCGACGAGAAAAAGCTTTTGAGCCGGGAAGTGTTTCTCTCTCCCTGTAACTTTATCGGCGGAATGCCCAAACGGTCTCTGCGCGTCCGGACAAAGATCCGATACCGTCAAGCTGCGGCGCTCGGCAGGCTCTATCCTCTTCCCGGGAATCGAGCGAGGATCTTTTTTGACAAACCCCAGCGGGCTGTAACCCCCGGCCAATTCGCTGTGCTCTACCGGGGGTCTGTCTGCCTGGGAGGAGGGGAGATCATGCCTCCGCGTTCTCAAGGTACTATCTGAGAATTTAAAGCAGGGCACCGCTATTCCGGTATTGTGGCAAAAGAGACGCTAGGCGCACCGTGACTTGCGCCGGCGTTCCATATTTCATCCTTGATGGTATCTGCCATCTCTTCTATAATCCCTGCACCTATGGCAGGCCCTATTACCCAGAACCTTGATGCCCTGAAAAAGGCCCAGCAATTGGACAGCGAGATTCATCGCGCCCATATGCTTCTCGAAGAGATCCCTTCACAGCGAGCTCAGCTCAAATCCGAACTGGAACTCGAAAAGGTCCGCCTCCATGAGCTAGAGAAATCCCTCAAGGATATACAATTGAAGCAAAAAGAAAAAGAAATAGAGCTTATGCAAAAAGAGACGCAGATCAAAAAGCTCGACGGACAACTCTCCCAGGTGAAAACGAACAAAGAATACGCCGCGCTTCAACAGGAGATCGCTTCTCTGAAGGCTGATAATTCGCTTCTTGAGGAAGGGATCATTCATATTATGGATGAAGTGGATGCGGCTAAAGAGGAGACCCGTAAAGAAAAAGAAAAATTTGCATCTATTACGAAATCTTTTCAGGACCGGGATAACGAAATGGCCGGTCAGGAAAAGACTTTGCAGGAGCGTCTTGCAGTTTTAAAAAAACAACGCGAAGAATCCGTTGCCGAGTTACCTCCCGAGCTTGGAGAGCTTTACAACCGGATTGCTCTCAAAAAGCAAGGATTGGCTCTCGCCGCTGTGAACGGCGAAGTTTGCGCTGCTTGCCAGATGAAGTTGCGGCCGCAACTTATTAATGAGATCCGGCTCGGCGAGCAGATCATCGTTTGCGAGAACTGTTCCCGCATTCTCTACTTCGAAAACTAACTTTCTTCTGTTCCAACCCTTCGCTGTTGCTCATCCCCGCGGGGTTACAACCTAGCGCCCTCGCTCTGCCTCGAGCGCTGTATTTTTGCCCATCATCTTGTGGTTTCCCTAAAAGGGGACACTATGAATGGGTTTAACGGATTCCCAATAAAAAAGAGTGTTGACACGATATTAAGGGAAATATATACTGCCGCCGATAATCAAGTGGGAGAAAGTGGGAGAAAGTGGGAGTATGAAAGGAAAGAAGTACCATGTTTTACGGTGAATTCGAACATGTGATCGACACCAAAAGCCGCGTGATGATCCCCGCGAAATTTCGCGAGATCTTCAAAGAACGCTATGTGGAGCGCTTTTTCATCACTCGCGGTCTCGATCAATGTTTGTTTGTTTTCACAGAAGAACAATGGAAGACGGAAGAAAAGAAGTTCCGCGATATGCCTTTTACCAAAGCCGAATCCAGAACCTTCAACCGGCTTTTTTTCTCGGGCGCCTCCGAAGTTGTTTGCGACAAGCAGGGGAGGATCCTCATCCCGGATTATCTTAAAACTTATGCCGACATTAAAACAAACGTCATGATCGTGGGTGTTTCAAGTCGTATTGAAATCTGGGCGAAAGAAAAATGGCAGGGCTTTTTTGACAATCATAAGAACCACTTCGAAGAACTTGCAGAAAAATTAGCAACGGAATAGAAAAGGGGTCATTATGGTTTATCATGCCAGGACAAAGGTCGGGGTGGATGTATTGCGTTTCAACGGAGATCTCGATGCTCTCAGTATGATCAAGATGAAAGGTCGCATGAACCGTCTGCTTAACAGAAACCACAAGCGTCTTTTGCTGGACCTGAAAGATACGAAGCATGTGGAATTGGCGGGTGTTGGTATTTTGGTGGACCGTTTACGCAAGGTACGCGAACAAAAAGGGGATATCAAATTGTGCAACTTGCGTCCCGAAGTGGAAAAGACTTTCCAGATGATCGGGGTCAATGGCTTGATGGAGAGCTACTCAACGGAAGAAGAGGCGATCCTCAGTTTTGCGGCATAATCCCGTTCTTTTACAGGAGGTTCTTCGATCTTTGGCTTTAAAGCCCGGGGCTGTTGTGATGGATGGGACCCTTGGGAGTGGCGGTCATGCGAAGGCGATTCTCGGGGAAATAGGCCCCTTGGGAAAATTGATCGGATTTGATCAGGATCCTGAGGCGATCGAGCGTTGCCGTGTGTTGTTCCAAAAGGATCCGCGGGTTACGTTGGTACACGAGAACTTCAGGAATTTAGAGAAAGTCTTTTCGGGATTGGGAGTGGTGGCATTCGAGGCGGTGCTCTTGGATATCGGCACTTCCTCGGAACAGTTGGCGGATGGGAAGCGCGGTTTCAGTTTCCAATCGGAAGGGGAATTGGATATGCGGATGAACCCGGAAGTCGGTCTTAAGGCCTCAGAGTTACTCGCCCAAATGTCCGAAGCCGAGCTTGCAGATCTTTTCTATCATTACGGCGAGGAGCGCAACTCAAGGCGTTTTGCCCGCGTCATTATCGAAAGACGGCGTCAACAACCCATCCGTACCATCGAAGATCTCAATCAGACGCTGGAGCAAGCGTTACCCGCCCATATGAGATTTAAAAAAGGACAAAGACCTTCATGGGCGCGGCGGCATCCGGCAACTAAAGTATTTCAGGCTCTCCGGATCGGGGTCAATGATGAGTTGGAGGCGCTCAAAGAAGGTATGATTGCGGCGTTCGATCATCTCGCAAAGACCGGGCGGCTCGGAATTATCAGCTTTCATTCCATCGAGGACCGGATCGTAAAGCATCAGTTTCGGAAATGGGACGACGAGGAACGAGGAAATTTGATTTTTCGAAAGCCAGTAGTTGCAAACCGCTCGGAAATTCTGAATAATCCGAGAGCAAGAAGCGCCAAGCTGAGAGTCATCGAGAAAATATCATGAAAGGTAGCGGAAAAACATTAATTCTTATAGCCATTCTGACTTGCGCAATGCTTTTTTATGTACATTTGCAGGTCGCTTCCGTTCTAGTGTCATTTGATATCCATGGGAGTGCCCGTACCTTGTCCGAGAAACAGGAGTTGCTTCGAAAATTTCAATTTAAGGTTGACCAGCTGAGGGCCCCCCGCCTTCTTGAGGAAAAAATGAAGCGTCACGACATGGGGTTGACGATTCCTAACAAGATCCAAGTGGTGGAAGTCCCGCCCGTGTCCGAACTTGTTATCCCCGGTACGCCGGAACCGAAGGTCGCGCGAACCCTTTCCTCCAAGGTTACGAGTTTTCTGGGCCGATGGATCCAAACGGCCCAGGCAAAGACAGACCTCTCCTCCTAAAAAATGCGTGCGTTGCTTTCGCCGCGTCGTTTCTGGTTCCTCCACACAGCTCTGTTCATTCTTTTTGGCCTTGTGATCTACCAGATCGTCCAGCTGACCTGGTTCCATCAGTCCTCACTTCTTACTCTGGCGCATCGCCAACATTATTTGACGATTGATGTGCCGCCCTTACGGGGTCCCATTACGGACCGCCACGGAAAAGAGTTCGTTACCAATCTTAAGATCCCATCCATTTATGCAGTTCCTCGCACTCTGAAGGACGATGAACGCGCAGGCCTCAGTCGCGAGATCGCGAAGATCCTGGGCCTTGACCCCAAATGGGTGATGGAGCGATTGAGCCGGGATAAATCATTCGTGTGGCTCAAACGGCGCGTCACTTTTGAGGAGTCCGAGAAGATCAGGAAACTCCAGTCGCCTGATCTGGGTGTTCTTGAAGAATATAAACGGTTCTATCCCCAGGGAACCATGCTTGCGCAGGTGCTCGGATTTTCTACGGTGGACAATCAGGGGGTGGAGGGGATCGAGCGGTCCATGGATGGCGATCTTCGCGGGAAGCCCGGAAAACGCGTGACCCAGCGCGACGCCAAGGGACGTGAGATCAAAGCTTTCGAAATCAAAAGTCTTCCCGTGATCGACGGGAACCGTGTGGTGCTGACGATCGATCAACATCTTCAGTATTTAACCGAGAAGGCGCTCGAACAGGCCTTCAAACAGTGGAAGGCCAAAGGCGCGTGGGCGATCGTGATGGATCCCAAAACAGGCGAGATCTTGGCCATGGCGAACCAACCGGGTTTTGATCCCAACCATTATTCCCTGGTGGGTCCTGATGCGAAACGCAATCGTGCGATCACGGACATGTATGAACCGGGCTCGGTATTCAAGATCGTGACGGCGAGTGGTGCGCTGAATGAAGGCACGGTCACTCCGGCAACGGTCATTAATTGCGAGAACGGAAAATGGAATTACGGTTTCAAAGTGCTTCATGACGTTCACCCCTATGGCATGTTGCCTATGGAAGAAGTGATCGTGAAGTCGAGTAATATCGGGACTGTCAAGATCGCGCTCAAGATGGGGGCGCAGAAGTTCCAAAATTATGTGACAGGTTTCGGATTCGGGACCTCGAGCGGTATTGACCTTGCCGGAGAGGCGCCCGGGTACACGAGGCCCCCTTCTCAATGGTCCAAGACCTCTCCGTACAATATTCCGATGGGGCAAGAGGTGATGGTCACGTCGTTGCAGATGGTGACTGCGATCGCTGTTATCGCGAACGGGGGATATCTCGTAAAACCTTATATGGTTTCCAAGGTTCAGGACTCCGCGGGAGTCACCCTCAAGGAGAAGAAACCTATCGTGAAAAAGCGGGTGATCACACCCGAAACGGCCGCAACTATGCGAAAAATTCTTACGCAGGTGGTGGAAAGGGGTACCGGGACGAAGGCGAAGATCCCGGATATTCCGGTTGGCGGTAAGACCGGTACCGCACAAAAGATCCTTCCGGGAGGCAAAGGCTATTCCCATTCAGCGTTCATGTCTTCATTCGTGGGATTCGCGCCTGCGGAAAATCCCCGTTATGCCATGGTGGTCGTATTGGATGAAGCACGACCTCTTTATTACGGCGGGACCGTTGCCGCGCCAGTTTTTAAGGAAGTCATGGAAGCCGCGCTTATGACCCGTGGATTGCAGCCTTATCATGAAAGCACCTCTCCTCAGCTTACTCCTGAGCAAATTACCGACACCGCCGATCTGGCGGTCGATTAATGCCTTTGATTGAATACTCCTAATGGGGGTGATATAATTCCCCACTTTGCAATTTCCCTGGAACGAAAAGTCTCGGGGCGGGGCATCCTAATTCTCGGTTCATTTTAACGGGTGAATTAGGGCTATCCCGACGGTCCATGAATTTTATAGATTGTATGTCGGGGCGCCCTGATCTCGATCCGAAAAGCTCTTAAGGAGATCAGGACTGCTTTCGACGTTCCGATTAATTTTCTTAAAGAGATACGTCGGGGCGTAGCACAGCCTGGTAGTGCGCTCGGTTTGGGACCGAGAGGCCGTAGGTTCCCCGCCACAAAGCGCTGGCGGGTCCGTCCGACAGCGCTTTGGGACAGGTTCGCCGCGCTGTCTGGCGGAAAATCCGGGTCCGCCTTTGGTGGACTGAATGAACGAACCGATAAAGTTATTAAAGATTAACGTCGGGGCGTAGCACAGCCTGGTAGTGCGCTCGGTTCGGGACCGAGAGGCCGTAGGTTCAAATCCTATCGCCCCGATTTTTCTATTATAAAAGAAGCGGGTAAATCGGGACCTGGCTTTCGGCCAGGCCTCTTTTTCACGCGATTCTTTTTTTGCCATCCGAGGTGATTATGCCGATGGAATGTCAGCTCGTGGTCAACAAGAAGCGATGCAACTGCACCTACGATCCCTGTCCTCGTAAGGGGATCTGCTGTGATTGTGTGGCTTACCACCGGGCTCAGAATCAGTTGCCTGCCTGTTATTTTCCCAAAGACATTGAAAGAACCTATGATCGATCTGTGGAGAAATTCATTTCGCTACATTGATCCAAAAAAAAGATAGAAGTCGATCATGGGTTTATTGATCTCTACGAACCGAAACCTAAAAAAGAAAAGAGGCTAACGATGAGAACAAGTATCCTGAAGTTGATGTGCATTTTTTTGTTAGTTTCAGGTCTTAGCCTAGGCGGAAGCGTTGCTTTGGCCGAGGACGGAGATTCGAATCCCGCGGGTTGGAGCAAAGGTGAGAAAAAGGGCTGGGCGGGAGATGTGCCCCCCGGGCTTGAAAAGAAAGAAACCGGCAAAGGCGAAAAGATCGAGAACGAGATGCGCAAAGCCGGAAGCGGAACGAAGCATGAAGCTGAGAAGATCGACAGGAAAGCAGAATACGAGATGCGCAAAGCCGGAAGAGCGACGAAACATGGGGCTGAAAAAGTCGGCAGGGAAGCCGAATATGAGATGCGCAAAGCCGGAAGAGCAACGAAGCATGAAGCGAAGAAGCTTGAGAGAAAGTCCGGGACCGATAAAAGCAAGGCCGAGAAAGAGGCCGAAAGGCAAAAATTGAAGGCTGAGAAAGAAGCTAAGTGGCAGAAGATGAAAGCTGAAAGGGAAGCTAAGAAGCAGCAACGTGAGGCCGAGAGAGAAGCCAAGAAAAAACAACGCGAAGCTGAAAAAGAGATGGAAAAAGCGAAAAAATCTGCCGTTGTTTGATAAGTCTATCGGAAAAGGCGTTACCTTTCCCAAGGTAGCGCCTTTTTTGTGCAGCGATCGTTTTCAATATCTTTAAATTTCTTGAAAGCAGGTATGCAGTGTTTACTTGCTCCTTAAGACAGGATCCCATGGAAAACCGATGAAATCCTCCAAGAAAAAAGCCATTGTGGTCGGTTCCAGCACCGGGATCGGTCGTGCATTGGCCAAGAAACTATCCTCGGAAGGTTACCTTGTCGTGCTGACCGGCCGGTCGCTTGGAAAATTGCAGGAGCTGCAAAAGGAGTTGCCCGGGGAAAGCCTTGTCCGGGAGATCGACGTTCGCGACACACGCGAGACGATCCATAGTCTCCGGAATATGATCATGCTCCTGCACGATCTGGATCTGATGGTCATCAATGCCGGGGTGCTTTTTCAAAACGAGAAGTTGCAATGGGATCTCGAGAAAGAAATGATCCTGGTCAACGCGCTTGGCTTTGCCGCAGCAGCCAACGTGGCGGCGGATTATTTTTCACAAAAAAATGCCGGTTGCATCGTCGGGATCTCCTCGGTGGCCGCTCACCGCGGCAGCGGGCGTTCCCCGGCGTACAACGCCTCCAAGGCTTTTGTTTCCAACTATATGGAAGGCTTGCGGCAGAAATTTTCGAATACGGCCGTTCAGGTGATCGACATTCGCCCCGGTTTTGTCGACACCGAAATGGTACGCGGTCGTAAGGGGCTCTTCGGGATCATTTCCCCGGAAAAAGCCGCGGAAAATATTTATGAGGCCATTCAAAAAGGGAAAAGGATCGCGTACGTGCCGTCCTGGTGGGGGATCATAATGTGGCTCATTCGTCGGATTCCGGAGTCCGTCTATCACTGGGGCTATCGCCGTCATCTTTCTTGGGACAAAAAAAAGCCTGCGACTTGACCGTGAGAAAATTAAGCCATCCGGAACTTGTGGCCCGCCAGCAAAACCGTCAGAAAGAACCGAGGCTTCCGTTTTGCGTGGTCTTGAACGATATCCGGAGTCTCTATAACGTGGGATCGATCTTCAGGACCGCGGATGGTATCGGAGTCGAAAAGATCTGGATCTGCGGGATCACGGGATTCCCGCCGGACACACAGATCTCCAAAACCGCATTGGGCTCCGAAAGGGAAGTCCCCTGGGAATACCGTGAAGACGTCCGTTCGGTCGTGCACGAACTCAAGGCCCAAGGCTACCAGATCGTCCTTCTGGAGCAGGTCGCGGGAAGCATCCCTTACCAGGATTATGAACCCGTTGCGCCGGTTTGTCTGATTGTGGGCAATGAAGTGGCGGGCGTTTCCGACACCCTTCTGTCCTTGTGTGACCGGACGATCGAGATCGAGATGGCGGGACTGAAAAACTCTCTTAACGTGAGCGTCGCGTTTGGGGTGGCTGCTTTTCACATTGGGAATTTGTTAAGAAAGGATATGGCACAAAGCGCAACGCACAAGGCGCAACGTATTTTCAAAAACGTTGAGCGTTGATCGTTGTGCGTTGCCCGCATCGATGAAAAGGATGCAGGTTTTTTTCAGCGGAATGGTCCAGGGGGTGGGTTTTCGTTTTACGGCCGAACGCCTGGCGCGACGCTTTTCCGTGAGCGGTTTTGTCCGCAATCTGGAAGATGGGCGTGTCGAGGTCGTGGCGGAAGGCGAAGAGGCGACGCTGGCCGATTTCCTGACGGCGGTCCGCGGGTCCGGCATGAAACATTATATCCGGGATGTCGAGGCCCATTGGTCGGACGCGCAAGGAACGTTTACGGGGTTCGGGATAGCTTACTAGCGCAGCTTCAAATTGAAATTATGGACGCTATAATTTCAATCTGTTTTATGCGCTGTACCGTTCTCACCAACAAATCAAACTTGAAACGGTGCTAGGATGTTATGAAATACGCGATCTTCGCAGATATCCACGGGAATCTAGAGGCGCTAGAAGTCGCGCTGGAATGCGTTGAGAAGCGAGGTCTCTCCCATTTTATTGTCCTGGGTGATTCGGTGGGGTATGGCGCCAATCCGAACGAATGTCTTGAGTGGTCGCTTGGCAACGCCAAGCTTCATATTCTCGGGAACCATGAGGCCGCGGTGATCCATGAAAAGATCCAGCTGGGTTTTTCAAGTTGGGCCCGTATTGCGATCCAGTGGACGGCGGAACGGCTGAGGCCCGAAATGATCGAAAAGATCAAAGACCTGCCGTATCTTCAACGAGAGGGCGAAGTCGCCCTGGCCCACGGGACTTTTCACGATCCGGAAGAGTTCCATTACCTGCTGGAACCCGCCGACGTGCACAAATCCTTTATGGCTTTTCGGGAAAAATTCGGGTTTGTGGGCCACACGCACATCCCCTCTTTTTTTGCCGAAAAAGAGCAGACCTTGGGTTATTTGAAAGAAGGGGTCCATCCACTGAAGAAAGGAGAGCGCTATCTTCTCAATCCCGGAAGCATCGGCCAGCCCCGCGACCGGGACCTGCGCCTTTCGTTCGGGATCTTTGATCCGGAGGAATTAATGTTTGAAATCGTCCGTCTCCCTTATAATAACAAGAAAGCCGCGCAAAAAATTCTGGCGGAAGGACTGCCGCGGTTCCTGGCGGAGAGACTGCTCTAACGAGTTCCACGCACAACGCGCAAGGCGCAACGACTTTTTCCGTTGAGCGTTGAGCGTTGCGCGTTGCACGGAGAAAAAATGGATCGTAACGAGACCGTAAAAAAAATCCAGAAACTTCGAAAAGAGCTTGATCGGCACAACTACCTGTATTACGTGGCCGCCAAGCCCGAGATCACGGACCGGGAATACGACCGGCGGATGAAGGAGCTCATCGATCTTGAAAAAGCTTTTCCCGAATTCGTCACGACCAACTCGCCTTCTCAAAGAGTGGGAGGTGCGCCCCTGAAAGCATTCCGCACTGTCCGGCACCCGGTTCCGATGCTTTCGCTCGAAAACACCTACTCGCGCGAAGAGCTGGAGGATTTTGACGGCCGCGTCAAAAAGGGTCTCGGAGGGGAACCGTTCTCCTACTTTGTCGAAGAAAAAATCGATGGGGTCTCGATCACGCTCGTTTATGAAGACGGGCTCTTGAAACTGGGTGCGACCCGCGGGGACGGAAAACACGGAGATGACATTACTGGGAATATCAAGACCCTCGGTTCGATCCCGCTCAAGATCCCCGTTCCCGGAAGTTCTTACCCCGGGCCGGTCCCCAATCTTTTGGAAGTACGGGGCGAGGCCTACATCGCAAAGGACCAATTCGAAAAGATCAATCAGGAGAAGGCAAGAACGGGCGAGGAACTTTTCAAGAACCCCCGCAATGCCTGCGCCGGCAGTCTGAAACTGCTCGACCCGAAACTCGTCGCGGCCCGCAGGCTCGACGCCTTGATCCACGGTCTGGCGCGCTGCGAGGGAAAAAACCCGCCGCAGAGCCAGAGCGAGGCCATGACGTTTTTAAAAGCGCTAGGCTTTAAGGTCGTTCCGGACGCGCGAATATGCAAGGAGATAACAAAGGTTTTTAGCATGATCGATGAGGTTCAGAAAAAGCGCGCGGAGCTTCCCTATGAAATTGACGGCGTGGTCGTGAAAGTCGATTCTTTCGAAGATCAGAAAACGCTCGGGATGACTTCCAAATCCCCACGTTGGATGATCGCCTACAAGTACGAGGCCGAGCAGGCGGAGACAGTCCTCGAGAGCATTGAGGTCCAGGTCGGCCGCACCGGTGTTCTGACGCCTGTGGCAAATCTGAAACCCGTGCAGCTTGCCGGCACCACGGTGTCGCGCGCGAGTCTCCACAACCCCGATGAGATCGAACGGCTGGACGCGCGGATCGGGGACCATGTTTTTGTCGAGAAAAGCGGCGAGATCATCCCGCAGGTCCTTTCCGTGAACCTTGAAAAACGGAAGGGGAATCCTCCGAAATTTACGTTTCCGAAAAAATGTCCTGTGTGCGATGGGAAAGTGGGCAAGCGAAAAGTTCTCGAAGAAGAGAACGGGAAAAAGAAAAAGTTGCCCGTCGCTCTTTGTTGTTTAAATCCGCTCTGTCCGGCGCAGCTCAAAGGGCTTCTGAAACATTTTGCAGGCCGCGAGGCCATGGATATTGAAAATCTCGGGATCGCGACCATTGACCAGCTCGTCGACAAGGGCCTTGTCAAAGACCTGGCCGACCTTTATTCCCTGAAGATCACGAACGTCGAGGCGCTCGAGCGGATGGCTGAGAAGTCCGCGAACAATCTGGTGGGCGGGATCGAACAGAGTAAAAAGCGTCCGCTTTCTAGGCTGATCTTCGCGCTCGGCATTCTGGACGTCGGCGTGCATACGGCTTTTATTCTCGCGGACAAGTTCGGGAGCCTTGAAAAGCTTTCCGGAGCAACTAAAGAGGAACTTGAAAGCATCCATGAGATCGGTCCCAAAACAGCGGATTCTATTGTGACATTTTTCAAGGAACCTTCCGCCAGGAAGCTCCTGAAAAAACTCGAAGCCGCAGGCGTGCAAATGAACTTCGTGGAAAAGATCGTGGGCGACAACCCGTTCCGCGGGAAAACGATCGTCCTCACCGGCACGCTCGAAAGTATGGAAAGGCCCGCCGCCGAAGCCCTTTTGCGAAAGCTCGGCGCGCACCCGTCAGGCAGTGTCAGCAAAAAAACCAATATCCTCGTCGCCGGCCCCGGCGCCGGTTCCAAACTCGCTAAAGCCCAGGAACTCGGCGTCCAGGTGTGGGACGAAAAACACTTTTTGTCCGAACTCCAAAAATCCGGAGTAAAACCATGACTCCACGCAGTGTCGTTTCGGGGACCGGCCTTTTGTCCCGCAAACATCGAAATGGCCGGGACGGAGCGATCCCGGGATTGAGGATGATACACCCTCGGAACTCGGCCACTTTCGCAAAACGGTTTTTATTTTGCTTCGTGGTCATGCTGTTTTTTGCCGGAACGAGTCTCTTGCGTGCGGATTTTTTGGAGGACCAAATAAAGGCCATGGAGAGCTATGACATCTATGATTCTCTGGCAAAATCCGAATGGCCGGTTCCAAGCCCCCGCATGTCTAACAGAGATCTGTACAGAATCAGCGAGTATGTGGTCGGCCAAGGATATCAATATTTTTCTGTGTCGCCGAAGCTTCCCAAGAGCGGTCTCGGTCTTCGTCCCGATATGTGGCAGTTCTTTCTGGAAGGTAAAGAGGTCGTGATCCTAGCGTATGACGCTATCCCTAAGAAATCTAAATGGTATGTGTGGGACGCCAGAAAGATCTACCGGAGGGCCAGGAATCGTTTGGGTTATCGCGGTGAGAGGGAAAAAGCCCTAAGAGAGATCGATGAAGAATTAAAAAGAAATCCCGGAGATATAAGCGTGCTTTCCAGGAAAGCGGGGATTTTATCCGAAAGAGCCCGATACGAAAGAAAGGGTGTGACGGATTACTTTGACGCCTTAAAACAGCTCATTCTGGCGAGGATGAAACGAGGTGATATATTGGATTTGGACACCGATCTGAACCCGTTCATGGAAGTTGCGGTCTGTGCGGACCGTGAGTCGGAATATCTGGATGCCTTAACTCTCATGCCAGCAGGACAGGTCGAGACGAGAAAATTAGCGAGAAAGAGGTACGACAACAAACAACTGCTATTTATCGATCCTGATGAAAAGAAGGAGCTGTGCCGCGTCTACGGTTCTTTCGACGACAGCAAAAAAAAATGACCGTACGGCATTCAGCCGGAGGATCAACGGAAGGAGTTGTCCATGAAGATCACAGTCTTTAACGGAAGTCCGCACGCTGAGAGAAGCAACACGAACGTGATGGCCGAGGCGTTCCTGGAGGGGGCGCGGGCGGTGGGAGCAGAGGTCGAGAATATTTTCCTCGCACACAAAAAGATCCATTCCTGCGTTGCCTGCTATTCCTGTTGGCTCAAAACGCCCGGGCAATGTGCTGTTCAAGATGACATGACAGAATTACTCCCGAAATGCCAGGCCTCCGATATCGTGATTTTCGCGACTCCGCTTTACGTGGATAACGTGACCGGTCTGATGAAGAATTTTATGGACCGGATGATCCCGGCCGCGGACCCGTATTTTGAGAAGGACCCCGGGGGCGAATGCCGTCATAAGATCACATCCAAGGTTCCGAAGATCATGGTGATCTCCAATTGCGGATTCCCCGAGCAAAGTCATTTTCAGGTCCTGAAACTTCTTTTTCGTAGAATTGCCAGGAACATGAACACAGAACTCATCGCGGAGATCTACCGGGGAGGCGGGTCTATTTTGTCGGACAAGTCTTTTTGGCTGTGGCTTCCACTCCGGCACTACAAGGCTTTGCTGCGAAGAGCGGGCGAGGAGGTCGTGACGAACGGAGGGATCTCTGCCGAACTTCAAAGGGATCTGGAAAAGCCGCTCATGCCGGAAGAGCAATACATCAAAGGGGCCGAGTCGTTTTTCAGGAAAGAGCTCAAAAAGATCGGCCGGTAAATAAATCAGCGCAACACTCAACGGGCAACACACAACGTCGAGACCCGGATCTAATTCGTTTCGCGTTGTGCGTGGTACGTTGTGCGAACATTGTGAAATCTCCAGTCCGTAGTCTGATTAGCCGATACTGTGTGTGATGAATACGGCACCTGCGACTACAGAGAGACCTAAGGGAAAAGGCCAGCTCCTTTTCGAGGAGTTTCTGAATTATCTGTCCGTGGAAAAAGGGCTGGCCCAGAACACGCTTGACGCCTACCGGCAGGATCTCGCACGTTACGACTCCTTCCTGAAGAAAGAAAAGGTCTCAGACTGGGCGAAGGTCACGCGGACACATATCCTGAAATTTCTGAACGTGGAAAGTAAACGGGGGCTTGAATCGTCCTCGATCGCCCGCGGACTTGTCTCAGTCAAACTTTTCCACCGTTTTCTCACCAAAGAACGCCATGTCCAAAACGACGTTACAAGCGTCTTGGAATCGCCGAAACTTTGGAAAAAACTGCCTCATTTTTTGACTGCGCAGGAAATGGAATCCATTCTCAAAACGCCGGACGTCAAAAAGCCCGGAGGGATACGGGACCTGGCGCTTTTAGAGTGTCTTTATGCGACCGGGATGCGGGTTTCCGAGATCACGGAACTTTCTTTGGGGCATGTGTATCTGGATAACAAGTTCATTAAGTGCCGCGGCAAAGGGGACAAGGAGCGGCTTGTGCCGCTCGGAGGTATTGCGGTCTCGGCTTGCCAGACCTACCTTGCCAGGGTCCGTTCTAAGATGAAGGCCAAGACCGATCATTTTTTTCTCGGCCGGAGCGGAAAAGGACTGACGCGTCAATTTGTGTGGCAGCTGATTAAGAAATATGCGCGGCTTGCCGGCATCACCAAAGAGATCACACCCCATACGTTCCGCCATTCTTTCGCGACCCACCTTCTGGAGCGCGGCGCCGACCTGCGTGTTGTCCAGGAACTTCTCGGTCACGCTGATATTTCTACGACGCAGATCTACACGCATGTCTCCGGAAACCGTCTCAAATCCGTACACGCGAAATTTCATCCCCGGGGCTGATGCCCCGAGTTATACGCGCAACGCACAACGCACAACGAAAAGAGCATCTTTATTATGACGTTGAGCGTTGCGCGTAGCACGTTGCGCTTGGGGGTTTTTATGAGCTATGATATACTCCCGCACGAGGTGACTCTTATGAAAAAACTTGCGGCAGTTTCAATTTTGGCAATGGGGTTCCTTTCGATCGCGCTTCCGCTTTCGTGGGCGGTCGAGGACGAAGCGGCGGGGACGGGCATGAGCGGCAGTTCGGAGGAATTTTCCGATATGGAAAAGACCCTCAAGCAGGACCGCCTGGATAATTTTTCAAGGCGTGTCGCGGACCTGGAACAAGCGAACCGGTTCATGTCAGAGCGCGTGAAAATGCTTGAGAAGTCCGTGTATGACCTGAAGGACAAGGTTGACCGGCGTTTTTAAATAGCGCTTTCACAAGTCATTCGATCGTCCAGGAAAGATTCCCTTGTTTTAGACTGTTTTTTCTGCGGGTGTGTGTCCGTTGACATTCTGTCCGTTGACATTCTATAGGAGCAAAGCTATACTGAGTTTGTTTTTAGCGCTTTATTCTCCTCGCAACTTGTTTTTCAATCGAAGGTTAGATCTGTCACAGGGCACGTGTTTTCTAAGGGCGCCTCGATGATCGATTGAACATGAGATATATACATCAGGGCGCTATCGTCTAGCCTGATCTAGGACGCTGCCCTCTCAAGGCAGAAACACGGGTTTAAATCCCGTTAGCGCTACCAGCACCGTCCTCGATTTAAATTTGAGAAGTTGACGGTACGGCATTGCGAACCTTTAAAATAAATAGTACCGCAGTACCAGCGGTTGTGGGTCAAAGGAAGGAAGACACAAGATGATCTCTCGTTACACGCGTCAGGAAATGGCGAAAATCTGGACTGAAGAGAACAAGCTTCAAAAGTGGCTTCAGGTGGAATTGGCCGCACTTGAGGGGCTTGCACGCTATGGCTATATTCCCAAGGATGTTCCCGCCAAAGTCCGCGCCCGGGCTAAATTCAACGTGGAGCGCATCAAAGAGATCGAAAAGGTCGTCAATCATGACGTCATTGCCTTTCTTACCAATGTTTCCGAGAACGTCGGTCCCGTGGGCCGCTACGTTCACTTCGGTCTGACCTCCTCAGACATTCTGGATACCGGGCTCTCGCTCCAGATTCAGGAGGCCTCGGATATTCTTCTCCGCGAACTAAAAAAACTGATCTCGTTCCTCGGTGAAAAAGCCAAGGAGCATGCCAACACCCTTATGGTGGGCCGCTCGCACGGTGTGCACGCCGAACCTATCACCTTCGGGCTCAAGATGGCGCTTTTTCATGCTGCGTGTAAACGAGGTCTTGTGCGCCTTGAAGCCGCCAAAGAAAATCTCCGGTATGGCAAGATCTCCGGTGCGGTCGGGACTTTTGCGAACGTAGATCCCAAGGTCGAAGAATTCGTTTGCAAGAAGCTCGGGCTGAACCCGGCGCCGGTTTCAACGCAGGTCCTTCAGCGCGACCGTCACGCGGAATATCTCGGAGCGATTGCGATCGTCGGAGGGTCGCTCGAACAGCTCGCGACCGAGATCCGGGGCCTTCAGAAAACGGAGACCTTTGAAGTGCAGGAATTTTTTTCAAAAGGACAGAAAGGCTCTTCGGCCATGCCGCACAAGCGGAACCCCATCACCTGCGAACGCGTGGCGGGACTTTCGCGCATTCTTCGCGGGAACGCGCTTGCGGGCTTTGAGAATATCGCACTTTGGCACGAGCGGGACATCACGCATTCTTCCGTCGAGCGCGTCATTTTCCCCGACAGCACGATCCTTCTCGATTATATGCTCGGGCTCATGCAGAACGTGATCAAGAACCTCGTGGTCAATAAAGACCGCATGCTCAAGAACCTGGAGTCCAGCCGGGGCATGGTGTTCTCGCAGGGCCTGCTTCTCGCGCTCGTGGAAAAGGGCCTGACGCGGGAGGAGGGTTACAAGCTTGTGCAGGACGCGGCCCAAAAACTTTGGGGAGATGAAAAGCTTTATTTGGAGCAAGTGGTGCTCAAGGAAGAAAAGATCTTAAAAGTCCTGACGCCCCAAGAGATACGCGCGGTCTTTAATTATGACAGGCATCTTAAGAACGTACCGGTCATTTTGAAACGCACGGGAATCTATCCATCCTCAAAATAAGGGAACACCCTATGGCGAATGATCTTGATAGGAACGAAGCGATCCTGGAAACGCATTTGCCGCTGCCGCGTGTTGCGGTCGGAAAAGTACGTGATATCTACGGAGTGGGACCTGATAAGCTTTTGATCGTGACGACAGACCGACTGAGCGCCTTTGACGTGGTCATGTCAGACCCGATCCCGATGAAGGGGAAAGTTCTCAATCAAATCACACTTTTTTGGCTGGAACATTTTAAGGATGTCCTTCCACAACATCTGATCACCGCGGACGTGGACGCCATGGGCCTGCCGAAGGAAGTGGTCGCCAACTTTCGTCATGAACTGAACGGGCGTTCTGTGCTCGTGAAACGGGCGGAACCGCTCGCGATCGAATGCGTGGTCCGGGGCTATATCACCGGTTCCGGATGGAAGGATTACCTGAAGACGGGTATGGTTTGCGGGCACACGCTTCCGCCCGGAATGAAACAATGTCAAAAATTTCCGGAGCCGATTTTTACGCCGTCCACAAAGGCGAAAAGCGGACATGACGTCAATATCGATTTCAGCGAGGCGATCCGGATCGTTGGGAAAGACAGCGCCCAGCAGGCGAAGGACCTTTCCATCCTTCTTTACAAAAAGGGCCAGGAATATGCGGCGTCGAAGGGGATCATCATTGCGGATACGAAATTCGAGTTCGGTATCCATGACGGAAAAATGATGCTTATCGACGAGATCCTGACTCCCGATAGTTCTAGGTTTTGGCCGGCCGACCGGTACGAGACCGGTCATGACCAGCCGAGTTTCGACAAACAGATCGTACGGAATTATCTGGAAACGCTTTCATGGGAAAAACGTCCGCCCGCACCGGAGCTTCCGGGGGATATCATCGAAAAAACCACCGAGGCTTATTGTGAGATCTATAAGCGGTTATCCGGAAAAGAAATTCGAAGCCAGAAGTAGGGGGAAACATGCAATTTAAAGCAAGAATTCATACGAGCTTAAAAAAATCGGTTCTGGACCCACAGGGACAGACGACGCTCCATGCGCTTGAGTCCCTGGGGTTCAAAGAAGCGAAGAGTCTGAGGATCGGGAAGTATTTCGAGCTCGTTCTTGAAGCGGAGACCCGTGTGAAGGCGGAAGAGAGCATTCACACCATGTGCGACAAGTTGCTTCATAATCCCGTGATCGAAGAGTATTCATTCGAAATTCAAGAAATGCCATCCTAATTTAAATATCGGGCAGCATAGGGCTGGGAACGAAAGAGCTTTGACGTTTTGCGTTTCCCGTTCTGCGTTCCCCGAAGAGGAAGTTCATGAATGCCGCGGTTGTTGTGTTTCCGGGTTCTAATTGTGACACGGATTGTTTCCACGCGCTTAAAGACGTCGTCAAAGTGCCGGTGGAGTACGTCTGGCACAAGGAGCGGACCCTTCCGAAGGTGGATCTGGTGGTGATTCCGGGAGGGTTCAGCTACGGGGATTATCTGAGGACCGGCGCGATTGCCCGTTTTTCTCCGGTCATGGAATCTGTGATCCAGCATGCCCAGGGCGGCCGTGCCGTGATCGGGATCTGTAACGGGTTCCAGATCCTTCTGGAAGCCGGGCTCTTGCCGGGCGCGATGCTCAGGAACAAGACGCTGGAATTCGTTTGCAAACATACCTGGATCCGCACGGAAGAGAATCTGACGATCTTCACCGGGCAAATGGATCCGGGCGAGACGCTTTGCATTCCCGTCGCGCACGGCGAGGGGAATTATTATTGCGACGATGATACACTGAAATCCTTGCATGATCATTCGCAGATCGTTTTCCGTTATTCGTCCGAGGACGGAGAACTTGGAGAAGAGTTCAATCCAAACGGCTCCAAGGATCATATCGCGGGCATCGTGAACAAAAAGAAAAATGTCCTGGGCATGATGCCCCATCCGGAACGTTCAAGCGAGGACCTTCTCGGCTCTTTGGATGGACGCAAGATATTCGAAAGCATTTTAAACGCACTGGAATAAATTATGCCGGCACTGGATTCGACGACAGTTATCACTCCGGAACTGATCGCGGCGCACGGGATCACGCCGCAGGAATATCAGCATATCCGGGACATCCTTGGCCGGGATCCCAATATCACGGAACTCGGAATGTTCAGCGTGATGTGGAGCGAGCACTGCTCTTATAAAAATTCCAAATCCATCCTCAGGCTTTTTTCGAAAATGAACGCGGAACTTCCGCATCAGGAGCACCTGCTTGTGAAGCCGGGGCAGGAGAACGCCGGGATCGTGGATATCGGCGATGGTTTTGCGGTATGTTTCAAGATCGAAAGTCACAATCATCCTTCGGCCATCGAGCCCTTCCAAGGTGCGGCGACCGGCGTGGGGGGCATTCTCCGGGACATTTTCACCATGGGCGCGCGACCGATCCTTCTCATGAATTCACTCCGGTTCGGTGATCTCAAGGAGCCTGTGAGCCAGCGACTTTTCCGCGGCGTAGTCGCCGGGATCGCACATTACGGTAATTGCATGGGGATCCCGACTCTTGGCGGGGATATTTATTTCGACGCATCCTATGAAGGCAATCCTCTCGTGAATGCGATGGCCCTTGGGATCATTAAGAAAAGCGAGATCGTGCGTGGAGCGGCACACGGCGTTGGCAATCCCGTTTATTACGTAGGAGCTACGACCGGTCGTGACGGATTGGGCGGTGCGGCATTTGCTTCCAAAGAACTCTCAGAACAAAGTCCTGAGGACCGTCCGGCCGTGCAAGTGGGAGACCCCTTCATGGAAAAACTTTTGATGGAAGCATGTTTGGAGCTTCTCAGGACCGATGCGCTCGTGGGGATGCAAGATATGGGTGCGGCAGGGCTGACCTGCGCGGGTTGCGAGACCGCGTCCCGCGCAAGCACCGGGGTCGAGATCGACCTCGCGAAAGTGCCGCGCCGCGAACCTGGAATGACCCCCTATGAAACCTTGCTCTCAGAATCGCAGGAACGCATGCTGGTCATTGTCAAAAAAGGAAAAGAAAAAGAAGTCGAGGCCATTTTCACGAAATGGGACCTCCATGCCGTGAAGATCGGTGAAGTGACCCATGGCGATAAATATCGCGTGCTGGATGAAGGGAAACTGGCCGCGGAGATCCCAGCTAAGGCGCTCGCCGATGACGGACCGGTCTATACGCGCGAAGAAGAAAAGCCGGTCTATCTGGCCGAAGCTCAGAAATTGGATCTCGATGCAGTTCCAGAGCCTCGGGATTTCAGCGCCGTGCTCAAACGATTGCTTTCACATCCGTCGATCGCCTCCAAGGTCTGGGTCTGGCAGCAGTACGACCATATGGTCCGGACGGACACGGTTTTTTATCCGGGACACGATGCGGCTCTTATCCGCATCAAGGGAACACAAAAGGGGATCGCGGTCTCAACCGATTGCAATAGTCTTTATGTTTATCTCGATCCGTTCGAAGGCGGGAAGATCGCCGTCGCGGAGGCGACGCGCAACGTCGTCTGTTCCGGCGCCCGGCCGATCGGCATGACGAACTGTCTTAATTTCGGCAATCCCATGAAGCCCGAGATCTTCTGGCAATTTCATAGCGCGGTGTCCGGGATCATCGAGTCCTGCAAGGCGCTTGAGGTCCCGGTCACGGGCGGAAATGTCAGCTTCTATAATGAGAGCCCGCAGGGTGCTATCTATCCGACGCCTACGATCGGCATGGTCGGCCTTCTGGAGAATATCGAAAAACGCGTTCCATCGGCATTCCAAGATGAGGGAGACATTATTTTTCTTGCGGGGGAGACTTTCAATGAACTCGGAGGAAGCCACTACTTGATGATCGAGCACGGCTTGAAGCAAGGCCTGCCGCCACGGCTGGACCTTACGCGCGAAAAAGCACTTCAACAGTTCATTCTCGCCGCCGCGGACGGGAAAAAGCTCGTGTCCTGCCACGATCTTTCCGAGGGCGGGCTCGCGGTAGCACTTGCCGAATGTTGCATCAAAAGCGCCGAAGGTCTTGGTGCGACGGTGCGGGGTCTTGAGGGTGTTTCGGAACATCAGAAAGGACTTCGCGCGGACGCGCTCTATTTCGGCGAAAGCCAATCACGCGTGGTCCTCTCGGTCAAGCCCGACCATCAAAAGGACATCCGATATTTAGCGCAGAAACAGGGAGTGCCTCTCTACGAGATCGGGAAAGTGGGCGGGGATGCGCTCATCCTGGGAGACCGGATCCGGCTTTCGGTCGGAGACATGGTGAAACTTTTCGAAAACATGATCCACAATGTCATGGAGCGAAAATCATGAGCGGCGAAAATATTAAACACCATTGCGGCATCTTTGGCATCTACAACCATCCTCACGCGGCACGGATCACGCAGCTCGGGCTTTTCGCATTGCAACATCGCGGCGAGGAAGCGGCCGGGATCTGCACAAGCGACAGCTCCGACCTTTATCTCGTTAAAAAGATGGGGCATGTGGGAGAAGTTTTTGACGAGTCTTCGTTCGTGCAACTCCCGGGCAAGAACGCCATCGGTCACGTCCGCTATTCCACGACCGGGGCGTCCACGCTTTTGAACGCACAGCCTTATAAAGTCGATTATTCGCGCGGTCAGATCGCAATCGCGCATAACGGAAATCTTGTGAACGCACAGATCCTGCGCGCGGAGTTGGAAGCCTACGGCTCGATTTTCGGAAGCACAATGGATTCCGAGGTTTTTGTGCACATGATCGCCAAACCCTCTTACCGCTCTCACGAGGAAGGTGTCGTCGAAGCAGCCAAGCGCGCAAAAGGCGCGTTCAGCCTCGTCCTTCTGACCGAAGACCACTTGTTCGGGGTTCGCGATCCGCACGGGTTCCGTCCGCTCTGCCTCGGCAAGTTGGGGAATAGCCATGTGCTCGCGTCCGAGACTTGTGCGTTCGACCTGATCGAAGCGGAATTTGTCCGCGAGATCGAGCCGGGCGAGGTCGTCGTGATCGACAGCAAGGGGATCCGCAGCCATTTTCCCTTCAAGGATGAAAAGATCGGTAAAGCACAGTGCATTTTCGAGCACGTCTATTTCGCCAGACCGGATTCCAATATCTTTCACGATAGTGTGGGGCTTGTGCGTGAAAGATTGGGCCGGCAGCTCGCCAAAGAACATCCCGTCGATGCGGACATCGTGATCCCGGTACCGGACTCGGGCAGTTTCGCGGCCTTGGGTTATTCGAGAGAATCGGGGATCCCGTTTTCGCACGGGTTCATTCGTAACCACTATATCGGGCGCACATTCCTCAGCCCTTCGGAAGCGGGCCGCCAGCTCAAAGTGAAGATCAAATTGAATCCGATCCGTCAGTTCGTGGAAGACAAGCGTGTGATCGTGGTCGACGATTCGATCGTGCGCGGGAACACGGCGAAGAACCGCGTCAAACTCTTGAGGAGCGCAGGCGCCAAAGAAGTGCATATGCGGATCAGCTGTCCGCCGCACATTTCGCCTTGTTTTTACGGGATCGATTTTCCGTCGAAGAAGGAACTTTTGGCGGCCAATAAAAGCTTCGAAGAGATCACAAAGTTCCTCAACGTGGATACGCTCGGTTACCTGAGTCTTGAAGGAATGCTTGGCTCGACGACGCAAAACCCGAAGGATTTTTGTGCGGCCTGCTTCACCGGGAAATATCCGACCAAGATCTACGATGCGGATGATAAATACAAACTAGAACACAAAAGGAATTGCTGCAAAATATGAGCGCCTGGACTTATGAAAGGGCCGGAGTGCCGCACTTGAAGGGCGATCCTTCGTACAACCGGAAGATCGCGGGACTTATCCGCTCGACCCACACTCCGGGCGTTTGCGGCGATACACTTGGATTTGCCTCGCTTTTTGACCTGTCGAAGACAGGTATCAAGGATCCCTTGCTTGTGGCCTCGACCGACGGCGTGGGGACCAAGCTGGAACTTGCACGGCTTCTCAGTAAACACGACACGATCGGGATCGATCTTGTCGCCATGTGCGTAAACGATCTCATTACCTCCGGCGCACGTCCGCTTTTCTTTCTGGATTATTACGCCTCCGGAAAATTCCAGACGGATGTGATCGGTGAGGTCCTGGAGGGCGTTACCGAGGGCTGTCGGCAGTCCGGTTGCGCGCTTGTGGGTGGTGAGACGGCTATTATGCCTGGATTTTATACCGACAAAAAGAAAGCACTTGCGGCGCAGTATGATATTGCCGGATTTTCAGTCGGCGCGGTGGACCGCAAGAAAGTCTTGACGGGGAAGAAGATCAAAACGGGGGATATCATCCTCGGCATTCAGTCTTCGGGATTTCATTCGAACGGATATTCACTTTTAAGGAAGATCTTTTCCGAAAAGGAACTAAGAGGTACCGTAGGCCGGAAACTTTTGACGCCGACCCTTATTTATGTCAAGCCGGTCCTGGTGCTCATAAAAAAAATTCCGGTCAGAGGCATCGTCAATATCACCGGAGGCGGTTTTTATGACAATCTGCCGCGCGTGATCCCGAAAGGCCTGGGCGCCTGCATTGCCCGTAACTCATGGAAAGTTCCAAAGATCTTTCGCATGGCGCAAAAGGCCGGCGGCATCTCAGACCATGAAATGTACAAGACCTTCAACATGGGCGTCGGGATGGTGGTGATCCTTGAAAAACGTTATATCCGTTCCGCTCAAAAGGTCCTGAAGAGTTTTAAATTGAATTCCTGGACGATCGGAGAGATCGTTTGCTCAAGCGGGGTGACCGTCGCATGAATTTCTCCGGAATAAAGGTCCTTTTGGTGGGTTCGGGAGGCAGGGAGCACGCGCTCGCGTGGAAGATCGCGCAGAGTCCGCTCCTTACAAAGCTTTATGTGGCACCGGGGAACGCTGGGATCAGTCAGCATGCGGAATGCGTTCCCATCGCTTCGGATGATATCAACGGCCTCCTGGAATTCGCGATCCGTAAAAAGATCGATCTGACCGTGGTGGGTCCCGAGGTTCCTTTGGTGGCGGGGATCGGTGATGTGTTCCGCGAAAATGGGTTGCTATTATTCGGTCCGTCTAAAGAAACAGCGCTTCTTGAAGGAAGTAAGGCTTTTTCCAAAGAGGTCATGACGAAATACGGTGTGCCCACGGCTGCCTACGAGATCTTCACACATGTGAAAGAGGCCAAGCATTATGTGATCGAGGCCGACATGCCGGTGGTGATCAAGGCGGACGGACTCGCGGCCGGCAAGGGCGTGGTGATCTGCGACAGCTCCGAGCAGGCGGTCGTGACGTTGACTCAAATGATGGAAGAAAAAATTTTTGGAGATGCCGGGTCTAAAGTGATCATCGAAAAGAAACTCGAAGGTGAGGAGCTTTCCATTCTCGTGCTGACGGATGGAAAAAAGATCATTCCTCTCGCGAGTGCTCGTGACCACAAGCGGGTGTATGACCATGACCGGGGTCCGAACACAGGTGGCATGGGCGCTTTTTCACCGAGCATGAAGGTTCCGGAGTCCGAGATCGGGGGGATCATCGATATCGCGGTGCGTCCGATCCTTGAGGGAATGGCCCGGGACGGGATGCCTTACCGGGGTGTGCTTTATGCCGGGATCATGATGACCAAAGAAGGGCCGTTCGTGCTGGAATACAATTGCCGGTTCGGGGACCCTGAAACCGAGGTGATCCTGCCACGTTTGTGCTCCGATCTTCTGCCTGTGATGGTGCAGGTTGCCAACGGATGTTTGGAAACACAAAGTCTTGAATGGTATGACAAGGCGTGTATCACGGTCGTGATGGCATCGGGCGGGTATCCGGGTTCCTATGCAAAAGGTTTTCCGATTCGTGGACTTGACACCGTGAAGGGCCAAAAGGACGTGGCGATTTTTCATGCCGGGACGGCATTTAACACGCAAAAGGAGGTCGTAACAGCTGGAGGGCGCGTACTGGCTGTAACGGCTTGGGGTGATACGCTGAAGGCCGCGTATGAACGTGTTTATCAAGTAATTACACAAATCAATTTCGAAGGCGGTTTTTGTCGCCGGGACATCGGTCAAAAGGCCATTGAGGTGCTGCGATGAATGAGCTTGTTTCGATCGTAATGGGAAGTGATTCGGACCTGGAAGTGATGCAGGAATGTGCAGAGGTCCTCAAAGAGTTCGGGGTGAGCTTTGAGATGCAGGTGCTTTCGGCGCATCGCACACCGATCCTGGTCGCAGATTTCGCGACCCAAGCAATGCAAAAGGGCCTCAAAGTCATTGTGGCTGGGGCTGGTGGGGCCGCGCATTTGGCCGGGGCCGTGGCCGCAAATACGATCTTACCGGTGATCGGGGTGCCCTTGGCAGCGACCCAGATGAATGGTTTGGACGCACTTTTGGCGACGGTCCAGATGCCGGCCGGGGTTCCGGTGGCAACGGTGGCGGTGGGAAAACCTGGCGCGCGCAATGCCGGTCTTTTGGCGGTACAGATCCTGGCTCTTTCGGACGCGAAGCTGGCGGAGAAGCTCAGGAAATATAAAGACTCTTTGGTCGAAAGCAGCCGGGAAAAGAACAAGAAGTTGCAGGAGAAACTCCAAAAATAGGTCGCAGTAACTTGCAGGGGGTTTGACGTATCGTGATGGTAACGCCTGGAGTGATCAAGATCGATAGCCACGACCCGGATATGACGCGTATCCGGGAAGTGGCCAGCGCTTGTAAAGAGGGCAAGGTTGTTGTGTTTCCCACGGAGACGGTCTATGGGATCGGGGGGAAGATGAGCGCTCCAGGGATCGAAAAACGACTTCGTGAGATCAAAGGGCGTTCGGACACAAAACCATTTTCCTATCATGTAGGTGATTGGGAGATGCTCGATGCGCTCAAGGTCAAAAGAACGCCGCTCGTTCGCACAATGGCCCGGCAGTTCTGGCCGGGTCCTGTGACATTGGTGGTCCCTGACCTTGCCGGCCAGAAGATCGGGATCAGGTTCCCGAGAAACAGGATCGCGCTTGCTTTGATTCAGGAAGTTGGCGAGCCTTTTATCGCAACCAGCGCGAACGGGAGCGGAAAGCCATCGCCCCATACGGCCCATCATGTGATTGAGGAGTTGCATGGTGTTTTCGATCAGTTGATCGACGGAGGCAAGACCGAACTGATGCTTGATTCGACGGTGGTGGATCTTACCGGGGACGTTCCGGTCATTCTTCGCAAAGGCGCGCAAGGCGTGGATTTAGAGAAGGCTGTTGAAAGGATAGTCTCAGAAAAATGTCCGCGCAAACGCATCTTGATCGTTTGCACCGGAAATTCCTGCCGTTCACCGATGGCGGAAGGGTGGCTCAAACACGAAATCGCAAAAAAAGGATTGTCATCGGAGATCGAAGTCGTTTCCTGCGGGACGAGCGCACGCGACGGACTTCCGTGCACACCTGAGGCTGAATTCGCGTTACGCAACCGCGAGATAGATCTCAGCGGATTTTGCAGCCGGCGTTGCCGAAAAGGAGATCTGTGGAGTTCGGATCTTGTTCTCGCGATGGCTGCGGAGCACGCAGAAGCCATGGTGGCTATGTTGCCGTCGGTGAGGGAAAAGATGATCACATTGAATGTGGAAGATCCGATCGGAATGGGCATGCAAGTTTACGAGAAGACCCTACTTGATATCGAATCAAAAATGAAACAATATATGGACAAGATCCTCCGGTTGGATCAACCTTAAAGGTGGAAACCATGATGAAACCAAAGATCGCGATCGCAACCGATCACCGCGGCATTCAGTTGAAGAATGCGCTGATCAATTTTCTCAAGAACAAGAAATTCGACGTTATTGATTGCGGCGCTTTTACCGATGAGTCTTGTGATTATCCGGATTTTATCTTCGCTGCGGCCGAGAAGGTGGCCAGCAAAGAATGCCACCGGGCGATCGGGATCTGTTACACCGGGATCGGGAGCGCGATTGCGGCCAACAAGGTCGACGGCGTTCGCGCGGCGCTCTGTCAAAATATCGAACAGGCGCGCCTTTCCCGAGGGCATAATGATTCCAACATGCTGATCCTCGGCGCGGGGTTTTTGCCGCAAGATATTATCTTTCCGCTCGTGGATGCCTGGCTCAACACACCATTTGAAAGGGGACGACATGAGGTCCGTGTTAACAAAATCAGGGCTTATGAAAAGAAGCATCATCGATCAAACACAGCTTAAAAGGACCGATCCGGATATTTATAACGCGATCCGGGCGGAAGTCTGCCGGCAGAACGAGAATATCGAGCTGATCGCGAGCGAGAATTTCACTTCGCTTTCTGTCCTCGAGGCGATGGGGTCGGTCTTGACGAACAAATACGCCGAAGGGTATCCGGCAAAGCGTTGGTACGGCGGTTGTGAAAATATGGATGTGGTTGAGCAGCTTGCGATCGATCGCGCGAAGCAGCTTTTTGGGGCCGAGCACGCGAATGTTCAACCCCACAGCGGGACCTCGGCTAATATCGCGGTCTTCATGGCGCTGCTGGAACCGGGGGACAAGATCCTGGGGATGGACCTGACGCATGGCGGCCATTTGTCGCATGGTCATAAAATGAATTATTCCGGGAAATTTTATACGATCATCCCGTACGGCGTCAGTTCCAAGGATGAACGGATCGATTACGACGCCTTAGAGCAGTTGGCCAAAGAGCATAGACCTAAAATGATCCTTTTGGGTGCATCGGCATATCCGCGGATCATTGATTTTGACCGAGGACGGAAGATTGCCGACCAGGTCGGGGCGCTCCTTATGGTGGATATGGCACATTTCGCGGGTCTTGTGGCTACGGGGCATCACCCGAGTCCCGTGCCTTACGCGGATGTCGTCACCACGACGACGCACAAAACCCTTCGTGGTCCTCGCGCAGGCCTAATCCTTTGCAAAGAGAAATATGCGAAAGCGATCGATTCCGCCGTGTTTCCGGGTATTCAAGGAGGTCCGCTCATGCATGTCATCGCGGCCAAGGCGGTGGCGTTGAAAGAGGCCTTGAGTCCCGAGTTCAAAGAATACAGCGCTCAGATCGTGAAGAATGCCAAAACACTTGCGAGCGCGATGGCCGTGCGCGGTTGGAGGATCGTCTCCGGCGGCACGGACAATCATCTTATGCTCGTGGACGTGACGGTGAAGGGTTTTAACGGAAAACAGGTCCAGGAGCTTTTGGACAAAGTGAAGATCACGGTGAACAAGAACACGATCCCGTTTGACAAAGAATCGCCTTTTAAAGGGTCCGGGGTTCGTTTGGGAACGCCTGCCGTGACCACGCGCGGAATGAAAGAAATGGAAATGGAGCTCATTGCCGAGCTCATCGATGAAATGCTCAAGGCTCCTGGAGAAGAAGCGAATCTCGTGAAAGTCCTTTCACGGGTCGAAGCCTTGACTCAAAAGTTCCCGCTTTACCCGGAACTTCAATAAAGAAAAAGAGAACACATGCGTTGTCCCTTCTGCAAACAGGATTCTGACAAAGTGATCGATTCGCGCGGGGCGAACGAAGGGGAGGTGGTTCGCAGGCGGCGTGAGTGCACGGCTTGCAGTAAGCGATTTACCACCTATGAGAGGGTTGAGGAAATCCCGATGTTCGTGGTGAAAAAGGACCATCGCCGTGAGGCGTATGAGCGTTCCAAAGTCCTCGCCGGGGTATACAAAGCTTGTGAAAAACGTCCCGTGCCGCTTGCGGCTCAAGAGAAAGTTGCGGATGATCTCGAAACCACGATCCGTGAAAAATATGATCGGGAGGTTCCGTCCCGGATCATCGGGGAGTTCATCATGCAGCGGCTCGCGAAGATCGATCAAGTGGCCTATGTGCGCTTTGCCAGCGTCTATCGCGATTTTCAGGATGTGGGCCATTTCATGAAAGAGCTTAAGTCTCTGCTGGCGAAGCCGAAATAATCTTCTATCCTTGTCTGGCGTTCTTTTTTAAATGGTGACAAAGATTGCCCCGATTTCATCTTCGATGAAATTGATTGGAATTGGGACTAACAAAAACAGCCCTGATTCTCATTAGTTAGATTGTAAGGTAATCAGTGCAGTCCAGATCACCATTATAAAAAAGAAATAAAAGATCTAGTCAGAAAAGCTTTATTGTTGTCTTTGAAACTGTATTGTATGATACTAATCCAGCAAAGGCCGTGGGCGCGGGTCCGCAACTTCGGATACGGGAACTCGGTTCAAACCAAAAGGAGAAAGCATTATGGCGAAAGCAAACGCGGCGTTTATGAAACCGATGAATGTGAGCACGGAACTTGCAGTGGTGGTCGGTAAGGGTCCGATGCCTCGCAGCGAAGTCGTGAAAAAGCTTTGGGAATATATCAAAAAGAACAAACTCCAGGATCAGGCGAACAAGCGTAACATTAACGCGGATGCCTCGCTCAAGGCTGTGTTCGGCGGCAAATCGGTCGTCAATATGTTTGAGATGACCAAGCTTGTCAGCAAGCACCTTTCTTAGGCCTCTTTCGTTTTTCATCGCCTCTGTTCTTCGCTGTATGATGGAGGATGGAGTTCATGTGAAAGTTGGATGGACGGAGGGGGTCCGGAAGCAAAGCTTCCGGATCTCCTCCAGCCTGAGATAAGTTCTTTGTGAGAGGGACGTATTTGAAATTTTATATTTTTTATTTTAGATAACCAAAAGATCAGCAAGAAAAAGGATTCTTATGGGGAAGATCGGGATTATTTTGGCGTTTCTTCTTTCCGTCGCCGCCGCGGGTGGCTCTTATTATTTGTATCAAGGCTGGGTTGAAGCACGCACTATCCGGGGCGTTGTTGAGGCCAAGTACGATCAGGTCAAAGAAAAAATGATCACGGTCCAGTCCGAAAAAGAAAAGATCAAGGCCGAAAAAGAGCAGGTCGCGGCTAAGAGCGAAAAATATCGGGTTCAGGCCGAAGCGATGCGAACCCAAGTTGGAAAGCTTCAGGCCGAGCAGCAGCTTGCTGATTCCGAGAAGGCCGCGCTTGCAAGCCAGCTTGAAGAACGCCAGAGAACGATCGCAGAGCTCCAGACAAAGATGGGGGAACTTGAGCAAAAGGCCGCAGCCTGCGGGGTGACTCCCGCAGACCTGAAGACGGATCCTTTTGCTGTAGCCCAACCTTTTACAAGCGCATCTCCTTTAACATCGGCCGTTTCCGAAACTGGAACTTCCCAGCTTGTTTTTAAACCGGTTACTTCAGGCGGGACGATGGCTGGAACAGCTGCCATGCCGCCCTCCGTGACTCCGACCGCTCAGGAAGCTTCACCGGGAGCGCAAACTTCTTCTGCCGTGAACCCGGTGGCCACGGCCACATCGCTACCGCAATTAGCTGCGGCAGCAGCCACGACAGGTCCCAAAGTCCTCACGGTGAACCGGAAATTTAATTTTGTGGTTATCAACCAAGGACTTCAAGAAGGACTCAAGATGGGGGACAAGCTGAAGGTCTTCCAACAGGGCCAGGGGGTCGCGATGGTCCAGATCGAAAAACTTTATGATAAATTTTCCGCAGCCACCCTTATAACAGAAAATCCCAAGAAGCAGGTTGTTGAAGGCGATGAAATCCGCAGGGCTTAAGATCTTTTTCTTATGCCTGTTGTTGGGTGGGATTTTTTTTGTTCCTCAAGTTTTTGCGCTTGAAGAGCAAACAGGGATAGAACGATCTAAAAGTGATCTTGGCGATATCAAAGCCCGCTTGGCGACCCTCGAAAAACAACAGGCCGAAATTATTGCCAAGGAAGATGAAATTCTCAAAGAACTCGATCGAATTCGTATTTGGGTCCACAGGAAATAATTTTTTTCATGCCCTCTCTTTCGTTCACAGGACCCGGTCAGTTTTGCGGGACCTACACTCCTCCGGGCGATAAATCCATTTCCCACCGTGCGATCCTTTTTGGCGCTTTAGCCGAGGGGGAGAGCGCCTACGAGAATTTCTTGGAAGCCGAGGATTGTCTTCACACCCTAGAAGCGATGCGCCGGATGGGTGTCCAGATCCAGCATGAAAGGGGAACGGGCAAGGTCCAGATATCGGGGAGGGGACTTCATAAGCTTTCCGCTCCGGGTCAGGAACTTTATCTCGGGAATTCCGGAACTTCTATGAGACTTCTTTTAGGGATCCTTGCGGGTCAGCGCTTCGAAACCGTACTGACCGGGGATTCGTCTCTTTCGGTCCGGCCGATGCGCCGTGTGACCGATCCCTTGAAACAGATGGGCGCACAGATCAAAGGTAAAGAGAACGGCAACTTTGCGCCGCTTACGATCCGCGGCGGCAAACTTCGCGGGATCGATTTCGATAATAAACTTTCGAGCGCGCAGGTCAAGTCCGCGCTTCTCCTCGCTGGGATGTACGCCGAGGGAAGGACGATCGTCCGTGAAGCTGTTCCGTCGCGGGACCATACGGAGCGCTTTCTTGAGGCGACCGGCGCACGTTTCCAGAAGATCGATAATCACCTTGTCGTTGAAAAGACGGAAATGCTTTTGCCGATACACGCGCGTATTGCGGGCGATATTTCATCCGCCGCTTTTTTTATCGTGAGTGCCGCGATGATCCCGGGGTCTGAAGTGACCGTTCAGGACGTGGGACTCAATCCCACGCGTACCGGGTTCCTCGAAGTTCTAAAACGCATGGGCGCGAAAGTTGAAATGCAGATCACGCAGACGGTCCCTGAACCGATGGGGACGATCCGTGTGTGGGGCACGAAGCTGAAAGGTACCGGAATTACACATGAAGAAACCCCGTCCCTGATCGATGAATTGCCGGTCCTGATGGTTGCGATGGCGCTCGCAGAAGGAGAAAGTCTTATTTCGGGAGCGGCGGAGCTACGTGTCAAAGAAACCGATCGTATTCAATCCATGGTCCGGAATCTTAAGGCTATCGGGGCATCGATCGAAGAACTTCCGGATGGCTCTCTGATCCGGGGCGTGGAGAGGTTCCATGGCGCAACTGTCGAAAGTTTCGGTGATCACCGGACGGCGATGAGCATGGGCGTGGCAAGCCTTGCTTCGAGTGGGACGATCACGATTACGGATACGGCATGTATTGCGACCTCTTACCCTGCCTTCACGGACCATTTCCACCGGCTTCTCAAGGTCTGAAACACAAGGTTGTTTTGGTTTGACAGTGAAAAAAGCTTTCGATATACTACGACCTCTATAAACGGCGGCCCACACAATAGATACGAAAAGGTAAAGCCCATGTTTCTGATCGATAGACTGTTAGGATTCTTCTCGAGTGATATTGGTATCGATCTCGGTACCGCGAATACCCTCGTTTATGTCAAAGGCCAGGGAGTTGTGTTGTGTGAGCCTTCCGTGGTCGCCATTGACCGTTCAACCCATCAGGTCCTTGCCGTTGGGGAAGAGGCCAAACGCATGCTCGGCCGCACGCCGGGAAATATCACCGCCATCCGTCCCATGAAGGACGGTGTGATCGCCGACTTTGATATCACCGAAGCTATGCTCCGCTATTTTATCCGTAAGGTCCATCGCCGCAAGACCGGTATCAGCCCGCGTGTCGTGATTGCGGTTCCGAGCGGCATCACCGAGGTCGAAAAGCGCGCCGTAAAAGATTCCGCCGAACGGGCCGGAGCCCGCACGCCGGTTTATCTTGTGGAAGAACCCATTGCGGCAGCAATCGGTGTCGGACTTCCGATCCATGAACCGGCCGGGAACATGATCATTGATATCGGCGGCGGAACGACCGAGATCGCCGTGATCTCTCTTTCGGGCATTGTGTTCGCCAAAAGCATCCGTATCGGCGGCGATGAATTCGATGAGTCGATCATGTCGCACTTGAAGAAGGCTTATAATTTGATGATCGGAGAGCGCACGGCCGAAGAGATCAAGATCCGTATCGGTTCTGCGTACCCTCTTGAAGAAGAGACAACACTAGACGTCAAGGGACGCGATGTTCTCGCCGGATTGCCAAAAACGATCAGCGTGACAAGCGAAGAAATCCGGGAAGCTCTCTCTGAACCGCTTTCCACTATTCTTGAGGCCGTTCGTATCGCGCTGGAGCGCACGCCGCCGGAACTATCCGCAGATTTGATCGATCGGGGTCTGGTCTTAGCAGGAGGAGGATCGCTTTTAAGGGGATTCGATAAATTGATCAGCGAAGAAACAGGACTTCCTGTTCACATCGCGGATGATCCTCTCACCGCCGTGGCGCTTGGTACGGGTCGTTATTTAAGTGATTTCCACCTTTTAAAGCGTTTGTCGGTGAACAGCAACGCTACCCGGGAATACTAAAGATTTTTTTGTTTTAGCGTCCCTCCGAAAGCAGTCTCCTGACATCTGAGACAGTCGTTTTTTTCAGGATCTTTTTGCTTTTATCGCTTATCGGAGATTTTGTCCCCATGCGGCGCTGGCGTTCGTATTATTTTTTTGCGATCCCCATCATTGTTCTCATCGTTTCTTTTCAATATCCCCGTGTTAATGAGTCCGTCCATTCTGTTTTCTCTACCCTGGCCCGGCCTGCGTTTGTGCTCGGAAGCAGTGTCCGGGACGGTCTTTATGCGATCCGCTATCAATCCGGAAATTTTCTGGATGCAGTTGGAAAGCAGAGGGAATACCTCGCGCGTATTCAGGAACTTGAGGGGCAGCTCGTCCGTTTTCGTGAAATGGACCGGGAGAACCAGCGGCTCAAGAAGCTTCTCAGTTTCAGCCTGCCGCTTCCCACGCGGACCATCGGTGCCCGGGTGATCGGGGAGGATGTGACCCCCTGGAAAAAAATTGTCCTCTTGGACAAAGGAAGCCGCAACAATCTTAAGAAAGACATGGCGGTGGTTGTGCCGGAAGGGTTGGTGGGACGGATCCTGGAAGTCGAGCCTTACACGGCCCATACGATCCTTTTATCGGACCCGGATTCCCGCGTGAGCGCGCTGACCGCGACAAGCCGCGCGCAGGGGATCGTCGCAGGGATCGGCACGGACAAGCTGCAAATGAAGTATCTGGCTTTGGATGCCGAGGTTGTGATTGGAGAGGACGTCACCACGTCCGGCATCGGAAGTGTTTTTCCAAAAGGCCTCCAGGTCGGGAAGATCGAAGCGATCGAGCGCGACGGCGACGGATTGCATCTTCTCGCTCTCGTCAAACCTGCCGTGCCATTCTCCAAACTTGAGGAAGTACTATGCCTCGTCTCGTCTCCGCAAAAGTAATTCTTTATTTTCTCTTACTTGCGGTCCTTGACGGGTCTGTGATGCCGGCTTTTCAGATCCGTTCCGCGTACCCGAGTCTTCTGTACCTTTTCATTTGCTACGCTGCTTTTGAGTGGGGGGCGACCAAGACCATTTATGTCGCGTTTTGGGCCGGGCTTTTGCGGGATCTCTTGGGAGGTGGACTGATCGGGCTCGATGCGATTCTTCTGGTCGCTTTAGCCCCGGCGCTTGATTTCTTGGTCCAAAAAATGGAGCGGCAGTTGTCAGGGATCTATTTCATCATTACGTTCTTTTTTGTCTTTTGCGCGGGGGCTTTAAGACTTCTGGTGGGCTCTGCGAGTGAATTGCCGTCGTCCCTTATTGGGAGGTATTTGGGGATGATCGCAATGACAGCGCTTTACACGACCGCGCTTTTGCCCCTGTTTAATTTTCTAACGAACGGGTGGTTCGGTCATTCTGCCGCCAAGCAATACGAGCTTTTTCGCTGATGTTCACACGGTTTCATTTCTTCCAAACATTCGTTTTTATCCTTATGATCTTTCTGGGGCTTGGACTCTTCCAGACTCAGGTCTTGCGCGGGTCTTACTACTACGAACTCAGCAAGCGTAACCGTGTTCGCCTTATTCCTCTCGAAGCTCCGCGCGGACGCGTGCTCGATCAAAAAGAGCGGTTGCTTGCCGCGAATCGTCCTTCGTACAACGTCATTGCAATTCCAGAAGATGTGACTCCCGAGGCCTATCCAAGACTTGCGAAGTTATTAGAAGTCCCGGAAAAAGAGGTTCGAAGGCGCATGAGCGCGGGTCGTGAGTATCCGTTCGCGCCGGCGGTGATCAGAGAAGACATTCCTCAAGAACTCGCGTTCCTTATCGAAGAACGGCGGCCGGAACTTCCGGGCGTGAGCGTCCGTGTGGAGGGCATCCGTTATTATCCTTATGGCGAAACGGCCTCGCATGTGATCGGCTACATCGGAACGGTGAATTCCCGCGAATACGATGGAATGGACCGTGACAGGTTTGGAATGAACTCCAAGATCGGCCGGACCGGAATTGAAAGGGCGTTTGACGATGCTCTTCGCGGGTGGCGGGGCGGGCAGCAGATCGAAGTGGACGCACGCGGCCAAATGGTCAGGATCCTTTCGGACCGCAAACCTGAGGCGGGTTCCGACATCACGGTAACGCTGGATCTTGAATTTCAAAAGAAGATCATGACCATGATCAAGGACCTGCATGCAAGCATTGCAGTCCTGGATCTCGAAACGGACGGGCTTTTGGCGCTGGCCAGCGCGCCGGCCTATAACCCGAATATCTTTGTCTCCCCGGCGTCCAATGAACAGCGTCTCCATGTCCTGAAGGACGGGAATTCTCCGATGTTGGACCGCGGGATTAATGCAGCCTATCCTCCCGGTTCGGTCTTCAAACTGGTGACGGCGCTCGCGGGACTCGATCTCGGGAAGATCACTCCCCAAACACGGTTCCGGTGCACCGGCTCTTTTCGATTGGGTCCCAAGGCGAAGCCTGTGCGCTGCTGGCTTCATGAGGGGCATGGGAGCCTCAATCTTTACGAGGCTCTCGAACGTTCCTGTAACGTCTATTTTTATAATGTGGCCAAAAGATTGACGCCGGATGAGATCGCGCATTATGCCCACGTACTCGGTCTCGGCGAGCCCTTAAAGCTCGAGATCTCGCGCATGGCTCCCGGATTCATCCCGGATTCCGCATGGAAGAGAGAGCGTTTCAATCAGCCCTGGTACCAGGGCGAAACTCTCAATATGGCGATCGGGCAGGGTTATATGCTCGTGACTCCGTTTGAGATTCTTCGTCTCACTTCGATCATCGCGAAGAACGGTAAGGTCGTGGAGCCCCATCTGGTCGTTCAGGACAGTACGATGATGCCTGAGATCCCCCGGGTGGCCATTCGCGAGGAGAATCTTGAAGTGATCAAAAGGGCCATGCTCCAAGTCGTGGAATCAGATTATGGGACCGGGCAGTTGGCGCGCGTGGATTTTGACAAACTGGCCGGCAAGACCGGGACCGCACAGGCGCCGCCCCAGAAGGCACATAGTTGGATGACCGGATTTTTCCCCTACAAGAAGCCGAAGATCGCGTTCGTTGTGTTCGTAGAGCATGGCGGGTCCGGGGGCATTACGAGCGCGCGTCTTGTGAAGCAAATGCTCGAGGCATGGAGGGACCTTCATGTTGCGCCGGTGGCTTAACGGGATCCATTTCCCGCTTTTTTTTTCGGTGGTGGCCTTAGCGGCGATCGGGATCCTTTTTATTTATAGCGCGTCCTATCGCGATCCCGGGAATTATGAGGCCAAGCAGATCTTTTGGATCTTTATGGGTTTGGCGGTGCTCGTCGGCGTTCCCTTCATCGGATATCGCCCCTTTTTGAGCGTTTCCTATCCTTTTTATATCCTGACGCTCATTTTACTTGTGTTGGTCGATTTTTTTGGCAGCAAGGTTTTGGGCGCCCAGAGGTGGTTGACGTTGGGTCCCGTTGCGATCCAGCCCTCGGAATTCGCCAAAGTCGGAGCGCTTCTGGCCGGTGTCAATTTTTTGGGGTCGCATCATCCTTGGGAAGGACAGGTGAAGACAGTAAGTGTTGTGCTCTTGCTTTTGGCGGTGCCGCTTTTCCTGATCGTCAAACAGCCCGATCTCGGGACGGCCCTCCTTTTTATTCCCATGTCGATCGTCATACTTTTTTTGTGGGGTGTGCGAAAACGTTTTCTTATCACGAGCCTTAGCGCGTTGGTACTGGCGACCCCTTTAGCCTGGGGATTTCTCAAGGCTTATCAGAAAAAACGTTTGATGGTATTTCTTAACCCCAGCCTGGATCCTCTAGGTTCCGGCTACACGGCTCTCCAGTCCAAGATCGCCGTCGGGTCGGGGGGGTTCTGGGGCAAAGGATATTTGGCCGGGACGCAGACCCAACTTCATTTTGTTCCCGAACACCACACGGATTTTATCTTTTGCGTGATCGGAGAGGAATTGGGATTTCTCGGGAGTCTCCTCGTGTTGTGCCTCTATGGGTTCCTTTTCCATTCGATCTTTTTGGTTATGCAGCATACGACGGACGTGAAGGCGAAGATGCTTTGCGGGGGGGTGCTTGCACTCCTTTTTTCGCATGTGGTGATCAATGTCGGAATGACCATTGGACTGATGCCGATCGCCGGCGTGCCACTTCCCCTGGTCAGTTACGGGGGATCTTCCTTCATCATGACCTGCCTGTGTTTGGGGCTTGTCTTGAGCGTCTATAAAGAACGGTCGATATTCTGAGGAGATATCTCTTTAGTGTCTTTCAACCTTGCCGTAGAATCAGGCCTGTTTCGGGGTGCCCCAATTTCGATTTGAAGTTATCGGAAGATTGGGACAACCCCGATGACCGATAAGCTAAAAGAAATATTAAAGTCCATCGGGGTGTAGCTCAGGGGCTAGAGCGCTTGCTTTGGGAGCAAGATGTCGGAGGTTCAATTCCTCTCACCCCGATTTTTCTATTGATAAAAGAAGCGGGTAAATCGGGACCTGGCCTGCGAGCCAGGCCCCTTCGTGTTGAGAGGAATTGAAGGGAGCGCCTGTTTTGAAACATAACTTAAGGTTATGTTTCAAGGTGCGGGTGGCCTACCCCGGAGGGGAGCCAATTCCTCTCACCCCGATTTTTCTATTCATAAAAGAAGCAGGAAAATCGGGACCTAGCCTGCGAGCCAGGCCCCTTCGTGTCGAGAGGAATTGAAGGGAGCGCCTGTAATGAAACATAACTTAAGGTTATGCTTCAAGGTGCGGGTGGCCTACCCCGAAGGGGAACCAATTCCTCTCACCCCGACCAGTTTGCTACGTTCGGATAGAAGACTCTTTTAAAAGGGTCTTTTGTTTTTTGAAGTAAGCAAACTGGTCAGTACTCGAAGTCCCGCCAACGGCGGGACGGAGTGGTGCGATTAATATGTTTTGTTCAACACTTGCGCCGATGCGCAAGTGCGATGCCGGCACTCCTTAAAGTAAGTCGTGTCCGGCATCGATCGGGACCTGGCCTGCGAGCCGGCCATGTGGGTCTGTTAAGTTTTTTCGGGGGAGGTCGATACCGCGATGGCTCTATTAAAAAAAATAGAAATATCGGTTGCATCATTAAATTTTTTTAGTAGAGTAAACCGAGAACGGAATCTTGAAGGATCCGAAAGTTTCACGTTCTAACCAACAGGAGGAAAATCAATGAAGAAGATCATGAGTCTGGTGATAGTGCTCTCCATGATACTCGCGCCGTTGGCTTTTGCGGCGAGTCCGTGGACCGAGAAAACCACGTACGGCGAAAAAGCCGTCGGTAAGTTGGGATATGGCTTGACCAACACAGCTCTGGGTTGGACCAAGCTTTTCTCCACTCCTAACGAATATTCCAACGAAGGCAAGAATGTGTGGTCAGGCGTCGCCCAAGGGGTGGTGGATACCGTT
>JBDRCT010000036.1:0-97347 GCA_043821445.1 Candidatus Omnitrophota bacterium
AACGGTATCCACCACCCCTTGGGCGACGCCTGACCACACATTCTTGCCTTCGTTGGAATATTCGTTAGGAGTGGAGAAAAGCTTGGTCCAACCCAGAGCTGTGTTGGTCAAGCCATATCCCAACTTACCGACGGCTTTTTCACCGTAGGTTTTTTCTTCGGTCCACGGACTCGCCGCAAAAGCCAACGGCGCGAGTAGCATGGAGAGCACTATCACCAGACTCATGATCTTCTTCATTGATTTTCCTCCTTGGTTTTTAAAGCCCTAGAGCAACGCCGCCTCTCCTTAGTATTCTGTCACAACTTGAGGGCGCCGACAACCTCTAATACGTTTGAGGGTTATCGTCCTCTGACATGTTTCCTTTATCTCTTTTTAGCATTTTTTATCCGCCTCTTGTCGGCCTGTCTCTGACCCAGTATGATACGCCTATGCGTAAACTCTCCTCCTTGTTACTCACAAAACTCAGCCGTTCGCTTCTCCGTTGGTATTCCCGGCACAAAAGAGATCTCCCTTGGCGTCATACCCGAGACCCTTACAAGATCTGGGTTTCTGAGATCATGCTCCAGCAGACGCAAGTCGCGACGGTCATTTCTTACTATAAGCGCTGGCTCAAAACCTTCCCCACCCTTTCTTCTCTGGCGCGCGTTCCCCTGTCGAGGGCCCTGGAGCTTTGGGCCGGACTAGGCTATTACAGGCGGGTCCGGATGTTCCATGAAGCAGCGATCTTCCTCCAAAGGGAGTTTCAAGGAAAGATCCCCGAAAGTTCAGAAGGGTTGAGGCGGCTTCCCGGCATTGGCCGTTACACCGCCGGAGCGATCGCCAGTATCGCCTGGGGCGAAAAAACGCCGGTGCTGGACGGGAACGTGGTCCGCATTCTCACGAGGATCTTCGCCCTCGCTCAAAGCGTGGACCGGCCGGCAACGCTGGAAAAACTTTGGTCGATCGCGGCGTCGCTTCTCCCGGACAAAAACCCCGGCGATCTTAATCAGGCGTTGATGGAACTGGGCGCCACGGTTTGCTTTCCCTCAAATCCTCAATGCGCAAGGTGTCCGGTAAAAAAAAGCTGCGCGGCCCATCAAAAAGGAAGGGAACTTTTTTATCCCGTCCGTTCCCGGAAAGACCGTCCTGAAAAATTAAGGATGGCAGCCTTGGTGCTGCGTAATAACAAAAATGAGGTCTGGCTTGAAAAACAACCGGGGCAGGGGCGCTGGGGCGGGCTTTGGATGTTCCCCTTTTGGACACATAAAAAAGAAATGCCGGAAGCATTCCGGTCTTTCCGTTCACGACCCATCCCTCTTTTGACCGTTTCTCACACTTTTACAAAATACAGGATCACGCTAGAGGTCTTTGGATCGTTGTGCAAAAAGAAAACGCCCAGAAAGAAGCCATGCGGAAGGTGGTTCTCGATCGCGAAGCTGGCCCGTGTCGCTTTCCCGTCCCCACACAGGAAAATAGCTCAAACTCTCAGCGTTTGAAACGGGCCCGTATAAATCCTCTTTTCCCCAAAAGAGGCCTTGCGGAAAGGGGGTTCGGAGCTCGGCTCACCTGACGCTTGTTATCGCAATAACAACCCTCGTAAGCCCGGAGAGTCCTTTAGGAGTTCATGCGGTCCGTCAACCAAGCATCCAGGACGTCTTTTTTGAACCGCCACTGCCCGCCGATCTTCGTCGCCGGGACCTCTCCCTTCTTCAGCAAACGGTAGATCGTTACAAGGTGGAATCCGAGATATTTCGCCGCTTCCTTGGGCGTCATGATCTGGGATCTCTCCCTCTTGGGATATTGATGTTCTTGACTGGTTTCTTTCGTCTGTTCCATTCTAGTTCTCCTTGTTTATTATTGCTATTTTTGAGATGGCTATAGCTACATCATACAATACAATCTATCTTATATACTATAAATTGTCAACTGTTGCTAGTTTTTGGTCTTTCTACCTGTTCTTGTAAACTATTGCTCTTGCTGCGCTTACAAAAAAATATTTGCACCAAAAAAAATATTATTGCTTGTTATTTTTATTCATTGTAGTATCTACGCCTGTTCGTTATTCAAAAAAGATTTTCCGCGTTTGTTGGCCGTCTTTAAAAATTCGTAAAAAAGGGAGGTCGTTCATGAAGAAAGCGAAGATGTTCTTGACTCTTGTGATCTGCACTTTTTTGCTGGTTCCGATGAGTTTCGCAAAAGATACGTGGGAAATGGCGCAATCGGATATTTACAAAGAAAAGACCGGCGGAATGCTGGGTCGCGGATTGCTTAATGTCGTCACCAGTCCCGTAGACATTTTCGTTCAAACCGTGAACAAGACTAAAGACGGACCGCCTCTCATCGGAACCATGACGGGGATGGCAGGAGGTCTTGGCTGCACCGCGCTTCGCGTCAGCTCGGGGATCGTGGACGTCGCTCTCTTCTGGGTACCGGGATTCAACGGTTTCCCCGTGGCGCGTTCTTATGACAATTGCTTGGAAGAGTCCTCCAAGGTCGTAAAGCCTGTCGAGGCCCCGGTGATCCCTCAAGCCGTCGGTGTCGACACCGCGTATCAGGAGCCCCTTGTGACCGTCACGGAAACACAGCCCGTTCCGGTCCGCAAACGCATGGCCAAAAAACATAACGCTTACGATTACGTGAAGAAATAAAATTTCTTTTCGGAACAAAAAAGCCTCGCTCAACGGCGGGGCTTTTTTTTGGAATGTTACGTCCGGGATTCCTACAAACCCAGGTCGCTCAGCATGAAGATCGGCGTGTAGTGGTAAGCGGAAAGCGTTTCCGAGGCCCCCTCATTACGATCCACGAGACAGATCGTTTTGACGACCTTAGCGCCGAGCACTTCGACTTCCTTGATGGCCGTCAGGACCGAGCCCCCCGTCGTGACCACATCCTCAAGCATGATCACTTTGTCGCCGGGTGCCAGGGCGGGCCCCTCGATCATCTTTTGCATCCCGTGGTCTTTGGCTTCTTTGCGGACGATGAACGCCTTGAGAGGTTTCCCGCTCTGGGAACTTAAAACAGACACGGCGGCTGCGAGGGGGTCCGCGCCGAGGGTCGGTCCTCCGACCGCGTCAGCGCCCACTGCCTGGGCCATATGAAGGATCACTTTCGCCGCAAGGAAGAGTCCTTGCGCGTCGAGCGTGACTTGTTTGCCGTCGATATAGTACTGGGAGATCTTTCCGGAGGCGAGCTTGCGCTCCCCGCGAACCACGGCCTTTTCCTGGATCATCTTTAAGAGTTCTTGTTTGAGCATTTGTTCATCCATGATCTTAGGACTCCTTTTGAGTTATTCTACCCTTGTGTCGCGAACATTCAAAATTTTTTCTCGGATCTTTCTGGAAAGACCTTTGATCATTTGCGCTTCGGGCTCCAGAAGCCCGCTTCGCTTAAGAAGTCCCCGCAAGGTCCGGAGGATCCTCGGCAGAAGATCGGCCCCGCCTTTCTTATACCCCAGCACCTTCAGCACCTCTTCAAAATGTGAGATCGCGACCTCGGTCTTTTTCTTATTCAAGATTCTTTCGCGTGAGACCGTTTTTTCAATGCGCCGTTCCCGGCAAAGAGCGAACAGCATGACCATCACGGCCTGCGCGAGATTGAGCGACGGGTAGGAGGACCCCGTGGGAAGGGTCACCAGATGATCGCACAGGGCGCTTTCCTCGTTCGCAAGGCCTTTGGATTCACGGCCAAAAACGATCCCTACCTTCCGGTTGCAGGAGTTCCCGCGGATCTTCGCGAGCGTTTTATCAAAAGAAAGAAACGTCCCGCGTTGTCTGCCAGAACGCCGTGTCGTTCCGATCACAAGCCCCAGATCCCGGATCGCATCCTTAAGAGACGCGTACTCCACACCTTTTTTCAGGATGTCCTCCGCCGAAACGGCCATTTTTTTGGCTTTGACCTGCCAAGACCTCGGCGGTCCTACCAGGCGCAGGTTCGAGAAACCCATGTTCTTGACGGCGCGGGCTGCCGCTCCGACATTATCGGGATTCTCGGGAAAAACAAGAATGATCGCGATATTCTCTTTTTTCATCGTGGGGCCTGCGGGTAAGCCGGAAAAGTCGCTGGCCTACTCCTGTTCCCAGACATAGTCCGGAAGCTCGAAACGCCGCGTCAGAGGCGTGGCGTCACTCGCCGCTGCATACCAGGGAAGCACGAGAATATCATTCACGCTGGATCCGACCCGTATCGCCATATTCGTAAACAAACGCGGGACATAGGTGAGGGGCCAGGCTTTGGGATGATCTTTTTTTTCGCCTTTGAACGCATAGACTAATTCAGCGGGCGAGGTCAGGAAGTTCACGGCCCCGCGCTTTTCCAGAGAACCGATCTTGTTCAAGGTGCTTTCTTTTTTTACAGTTTTTGGTTCCACGATTTTTGCCGCGAAAAGAGGGCATGCCCCCAGAAATAAAATCCCGATAAGGATCCACGTTATCCTTGCCTTTTTTTTATTTCCAAAAGGGTCGGCAAGGATTGCCCCCATTTCAACTTTGTTGAAATTGATAAGAGTTGGGACTATCTTTTTTTCCATGTTTTGTTCCCCTCTTTTTTCCCTTCGTTGATTTTTTTAAAAACTGCAAGAAAAAAACCGTCCGTCCCGCTCTCCGGCGGCCAGAGCTTAAAGAACTTCTCCCCCGCTTCCCCGCAGGGAACGATCTCGAGCTCCGGATGTGCCGCCAGGAACGCCTTCACAGCTTCTTCGTTCTCCGCGGCCTCCACCGAACAAGTCGCGTAATACAGTTTGCCGTTTTCCGCAAGATATGGCAAAGCTTTTTCAAGGATCGCAAGCTGCTCTTTGGGGAGCGCCTCGAACCAGGCGGGAGTGAGTTTCCACTTTGCGTCGGGGTTCCGGCCGAGCGTCCCGGTGCCGGAACACGGCGCATCCACCAAAATCCTGTCAAATCCTCTCTGTGCGAGCTTGAGATCCGCCATGCGGTTCAGTTCGGCGGGAAAAATATTAAAAACCCCGGCCCGCTTGGCTCTCTTTTTAAGTTCTTCCAGTTTATAAGAACGCAGGTCCGTCGCCACGATACGCCCCTTATTTTCCATCATCGCGGCCAAAAGCAGGCTCTTCCCGCCGCCGCCCGCGCAAACGTCCCAAATGCTTTCTCCGGGCTGGGGATCCATTTTTTGGCAGACCATTTGGCTGCCTTCGTCCTGGACCTCGAACCACCCGTCACGAAAAGCCGGGGTGTCGAACACGTTGCGCCGCTCCTGAAGGATCAGCCCAAAATAAGACAGTGTGGTCTGGTTGGCTTCGACGCCCAGGCGGCGGAACATGTCCACGAGTTTTTTCCGGCTGATCTTAAGCGTGTTAGCGCGAAGCACAAGGAGCGGTCTTTGCTGAAAAAAACCTATCAAACGTTCCGTTTCCAGAACGCCGAACACCTCGACCCACCGGTGGATCAGCCACAGAGGAAAGGAGTAAAGAAGTGCCATCATTTCTTCCTTCGACTTCGGCCCTCCTCCTTCCGGAAGAAGATGTTCCCGCAAAGCGGCATAGACCTTTTCGCTTTGTTTGAAGACCTCGTGAAAATCCTCTTTGCTGACAAGTCCTTCTTTGGCGGCGGCGTAAAGACAAAGGCATTCGGCCCTCTCAAGATCGCTCATGATCGGTCGCGGCTTGGCCTTTTCGACCCAGGCTTCCAGAAAGCTTTTGTGGCGAAAGATCGCGTAGACCGTCTCGGAGAGGAATTTCCGGTCGCGGGAGCCGACTTTCTTCCGGTTTTGATAAAAATAGCGTGCAAGCCACCGGTCCGAAGGCATCGGGTCTTTTTGGACGCCTTGCCAAACCTCGGTCGCCATGCGGAGCTGTGAAAAGAGAAGCCGCCTTTGATGGTCTTTCATGAATTCCCCGGGTTAGCGCCGCATGACATTTGAAACCAAGGGTATGCAGCACAGCACTTGATTTTCATTAATAAAAAAATAATCAGAAATCAGTGCGGTCCAAGTCGCCATTAATAAAAAGAAAAAAGGACTTGGGCCGTTCGGTTAACTTGTAAAATTAAATGGAAAACAGTATAGAAAAAAGGCCTGATCGTGAAGATCAGGCCTTTTGTGATATCAGAAAATCAAAGAGCGTTTTTCTAACTCTGCCCAAGTCTTTTTTTTATTTCCTTTATGGCGACTTGGACTGCCCTGATGACCCCTTGATTTTAACAGATGAGAATCAGGACTGCTCGCCGGCTCTCAGGACCCTCTGGCGAATGTTGGATTCCCGGTCAAAACGGTTCTGACGGGACACGTCCAGAGTTCGCTGGGCTGAAGAAAGTTGTTGTCGAATATACGGATCGTTCGTGTTGCTGCCGTTTTGCGCCGTCTTAAAAGCGTCCGTGGCGCTCCACGCGTGGTTGGCGATCAACGGCCCGAGACCTACCCAGAAAAGACCCCCGCTGGTCAGTGTGGCAAGCAGGATGGTCGTGGTCACGGCGGCCACCTCAATGCCCGCCATGATCTTCGTCTTGGTGGCTCCGATCTCGCCATTCATGGCTTGGCCTGTGGTCGGCAAAAGCAAGGATGCTCCGAATTCTTTGGCCCCCAGCGCAAAGGCTGATGGGGACAAAGATGCGAAGATCATCAAAAAAGCTAATAAACAGGAAAGTTGTTTTTTCATGGAATTTTCTCCTTCTAAAAATGAACGTTTTCTCCGGTATAAACTAACGGCTTCCCAGGAGAAATCTTTACCCCGTTAGAAACAAGAAGTGTCAACATGTCAGGTGTCAGAGTGTCACTGCGCTGATACTTCGACACTTTGATGCCTTGATACTTTAAACTTCTACTCCTTGGAAACGTTCTCCGGGCTCCAGTGTGAAAGGACTTCGGCAAGAAGCCGCACGCCGAAACCGCTCGCGCCTTTGGGACAGTCAAAACGGTTCGCTGAGCAATAGCCCGTCCCCGCAATATCCAAATGCGCCCATGGCGTTTTTTCCGGAACAAACTCCTTAAGGAACATGGTCGCCGTGATCGTGCCGGCATAGCCGTCGCCCGTGTTTCGAAGGTCCGAATGATGTGATTTGATGCACTCCCCGTATTCTTCCCAAAGGGGAAGCTGCCAGCATCGCTCTCCGACCTTTTCCCCGGCTTTTTGAACGGTATCGATCAGTTTCTGGTCCGTCCCGAGGATCCCGCAAGCCTTGTCCCCGAACGTATGATGGCATATCCCCGTCAGTGTGGCCGCATCAATGATCGCCACGGGTTTGAATTCTTCGCAGTAGGACAGTGCGTCCGCAAGGATCAGGCGGCCTTCGGCGTCGGTATTCATCACTTCCACCGTTTTTCCGTTGTACATCCGGATAATGTCCCCGGGACGTTGCGGGTCCGCGGCAACATTATTTTCCACCGAGGGTGCGAGACCCACGATATGAAGCGGCAGCTTCAGGTCCGCCACGAGTCCCATCGTCGCGATCACCGCGATCGCTCCGGACTTGTCATATTTCATTTCCTCCATGCCTTTCGAGGGCTTGATGGAAATACCGCCCGTATCAAAGGTCACGCCTTTCCCGACAAGACAAAGGGTCCCCTGGGCTTTGTATTCCTTTCCGTATTCCATGATGATCAGGGCAGGCGGCGTCACGCTCCCCCGGTTCACGGCCAGGATCCCGTTCATCCCCAGTTTTTTAAGTTCGGCAAGTCCCAAAACCTTACACCCCAGTTTTTTCTGAGCGGCGAGCTTTTTGGCCTCGCTGGCAAGCCGCGGCGGGTTCATCACATTTCCGGGCTCATTGTTAAGGTCCCGGGCAAAAAGAACGGCCTTGGCGATTTTTTCGGAACGCACTATCACAGAACGGAGCGTGGAGACCCGTTCTTTTTTTTCCGTGACAAGCTCCATAGATTCCGGGGCCTTTGGCGGATCGTCCTTCTTTTCAGTTTTATACTGCGTGAATTTGTAGGAAGCTAAAAAAGATATCTCGGTGAGGATCTTCACCGTCTCTTCCGCGGAAACTTCTTCGCTTAAAAAAGAATCCAAAAGCACGCGGACTTTCATGGCTTTGCGGCCGTTGGCAAGCCCGACCAGGGTCCCGACTGCCTTTCTTAAAGAGGCGGCCTTAAGATCTTTTTTCCCGCCCAACCCCAAAAGCAGCATCTCCGGAGCTTGGCGATATCCGACCTGATAGGAGCTGAAGCTTTCTCCTGTTTTTCCTTCAAAGCGTTTTTTAGAAATGGCCGTCTCCGCCGCTTTCGCGAACACGGGATCGATCTTCCGCAGCGTTTTCAAGTCTTTGTCACCTTTAAAAAACCCCGCCACAAAAAGATCCGCCTTGATCCCGGAGCGCGTAAGATTTGCTAATGAGACTTTCATGAATGCCTCCTTTACCCCGTTAGAGATAAGAGGCGTTTTCCCAAAACGCCTCTGTTTATAAGTCTAAAAGTTTCTTTGAATTCTCATCCCCTTCTTGAAAATCACATCATTTTAAATCCGCCCCGTTCATCTCTAACGGGGCGAGTATTAGGATTGTTTAAAGAAAAAGACTTTGACCGCGACCAAAACTAAAAAGATCGCAAAAACCCGTTGGAGCATGCTGACCTCGAGCTTGAGCGACAACTTGGTCCCGAGCCATGCCCCGAGAATACTGAAAATCCCTAAAAGGGCGGCCGCTCTCCAGTCCACCATTCCGGCTTTTCCGTGAAAGGCTGCGCCGGAAAGCGCCGTAAAAATAATGACCACAAGCGAGGTGCCGACCGCGCGATGAATGTCGAATCCTTTAAGAAGCATCAGGAGTGGCACAAAGACCACCCCGCCTCCCACTCCAAAGAGACCGCTAAGAAAACCGCCAAGAATTCCAATGAGCGCTGTTGCAGCATCCATGAATTTTCTCCCTTGTCATCCGAAAGGCGTATTGTGTACGGTGAAAAAACCTTCCCGTTTTACGCGGAACGCCGTACTCCGTACGTTTTAATGTCCCGCCCGATCAAGCGCCAGGTTTACGAGCCGGTCGACATGTTTGATCTTTGGGTGTTCGCGCGGTATGTGAAAATAGGTGACATGCTTGAATTTTTTTTCGAGCTCCTTGACCCGCACAAAGAACGGCTTGAGATGCTCGGCCTTAAGACGATAAATGCCCGAGAGTTGACGCGCCACAAGCTCACTATCTAAAAAATAATCGGCTTCAGCGATGCTGAGTTCCGCCGCAAGCGTCAGGCCGCGGATCACGGCCGTATATTCCGCCACGTTGTTCGTGGTCTCACCGATCGTTTCACCGTGATCGGTCAGCTTGCGGTCCTTTTCATCGCAGATGAGCACGCCGATCGCCGCAGGCCCGGGGTTTCCTCGAGCCCCTCCGTCCGAGTAGATCTTTCCCTTTTTCATGATCTCGCTCAACGCACAAAGCGCAACGCGCAACGAAAACGATCACGAAGCATTGGCTTCTCCGTTGGACGTTGACCGTTGAGCGTTGCGCGCGCCTTTATGCTGCGCTTCGAGAGATTCGACTTCTTTTTGAAGTTCACGAACGCGGTTCTTAAGTTCTTTCACAGGGTCCGGAAGGTCCCCGTGCTCGAGATCGACCTCCTCGACTTTTTTGCCGTCAATGCGCACGATCTCGGCCGGAACGCCGACCACGGTGCAATGGTCCGGCACAGAATGGATCACGACCGATCCGCCGCCGATCTTCACATGGTCCCCGATCCTGATATTCCCGAGCACCTTGGCTCCCACGCCCACGACCACATGATGCCCAAGCGTCGGATGTCGCTTGCCGCGCTCTTTGCCGGTCCCGCCGAGCGTCACGCCCTGATAGATCGTCACATTCTCGCCGATCTCGGCGGTCTCCCCGATCACGACTCCCATGCCGTGGTCGATAAAAAATCCCGGGGCGATCTTCGCGCCGGGATGGATCTCGACCCCGGTCAGAAACCGGGCGATCTGGGATATGAGCCTGGGAATAAAAGGAATACGCAATGTGTAGAGCATGTGCGCAAACCGGTAGAAAAGCATGGCATGGAGTCCGGAATAGAGAAATAAGACCTCGAGTACGCCGAACGGCGTCCGGGCAGCCGGATCGCGCTCAAAGCAGGCCATAAAATCATGATAAATGGAATAGAAGGGGTTATGTTTCATATGTCGTGTATTCTAGAACATAACAGGTGGTTTATCTAATATTTTTCCCCACGGGCTCAACGCGCAAAGCGCAACGCACAACATAAAAACTTTTTTCTTTTTCGTTGCGCGTGGCCCGTTGAGCGTTGCGCACGGTTCAGACACTGAACCGGAAAAGCATCACATCGCCGTCCTGGGTTTCGTATTCCTTCCCTTCGACGCGAAGCAGCCCCTTTTCTTTGACGGCCAGTTGAGAGCCGTATTTGATGAGGTCTTCATAACGCATGACCTCAGCACGGATGAACCCCCGCTCGAAATCTGAGTGGATCACGCCTGCTGCTTGCGGTGCTTTCGAGCCTTTGCGGACGGTCCAGGCACGGACTTCTTTTTCTCCGGCTGTAAAATAAGTAATGAGCTGAAGCGCCTTATAACCGGTCCGGATAAGCGAATTGAGCCCCGGCTCTTCAAGACCCAGGTCTTTCAAGAATATCTTTTGGTCGTCCTCCGAAAGATCGATCAGCTCAGATTCCACTTTGCCTGAGATGACGACGACTTCAGCGCCCTCCTTGGCCGCTCGCTCGCGCAAGAGGTCGACAAAAGGGCCGCCGCCGGGAAGATCTTTTTCCGCCACGTTCGCGCAATAAAGCACTGTTTTGAGCGTGAGGAACGCCATGTCTTTCACAAGTTTTTTTTCTTCTTCCGTAAGACCGATATTGCGAAGCGGCGTACCCTCCTCGAGCACTTTTTTCACCTTCTCATAGACTGGCATCCTTTCTTTGGATTCTTTGTCGCCGGTCTTTGAAAGCTTTTCGGTTTTATCGTAGCGCGCGTTCATGGTGTCCAGGTCTTTAAGGCACAGCTCCGTATCGATCACGTCGATGTCGCGTGCGGGATCGATCGTGCCAGAAACGTGAACGATGTTCGGGTCCTCAAAGCAGCGGACCACGTGGAGAATGGCCTCGACCTCCTTGATGTGTCCGAGGAATTGATTGCCGAGACCTTCGCCTTTGGAGGCACCGGCGACAAGTCCGGCGATGTCATAAAACTCTACGGTGGTGGGCGTGGTCTTTTTGGGATCATAAAGTTTGCTTAGCTCCCACAGGCGCGGGTCGGGCACCGGCACCATGCCCACGTTCGGCTCGATCGTACAGAAAGGATAATTCGACGCTGCGGCGTGCGCCTTGGCGATCGCGTTGAAAATAGTGGATTTGCCTACGTTCGGCAGACCGACGATACCGCATTTGAAGCCCATGATGATGCCTTCCCGTTTTTGCGAGTGGCAGTTTGGATTGCCCTAATTTCCGCTTTGCGGAAATTGAAAAGTATTGGGACTATCCTTGTCTTGAATTCATTTCTCAAACGGATGGCAAGGATTGCCCCAATTTCAACTTCGTTGAAATTGAAAAGTATTGGGACTATATCAAAAAAGCTCATCCAGCACAATGCGAACCTGGCGGGACGCACCTCACCACAACTTGTTGTGCTTGAGACAATTCCTGCATGAGAAGGCGCATTCAAGAATGGTTATTACTAAAGACTCAAGTAGTCACCTCAGAGCTTTTAAAATGGTTATCTTAAGCTCTTATGTGGCAATTACGCTGTTGGTAAAAGATTTTCTCCTGAGAATTAATGGGCTCAACGTCTCTTTATAGAAGAGGTCTTTTGAGAAGGCGGGATAAAAAATGAGGTTGGGTATTGACTTATTTGTTTAATATGAATATAATATATGATATTTATGAATAAAGGAGGTTCGCCCATGGCCAGAACGAACAAAAAATTTGTGCTTTGGAGCACCGCGCTGTCACTTCTCTGCTTCCTGGGGTTCCAGATGCCCGCGCCTGCGGAATGGCAAAAACCCATTCAGCCGTCCCTGTCAGGCGACGCCCTCACTTGTCTCGCTTCCCATCCGCTGGACGCCTCCAAGTTTTTGATCGCTTCCGGGCAGCAAGTTTTTGAGGCCGGGAAGGAGAACGCGTGGCAACCCCTCTGGTCCCAATCCGACGCGAGCGCGCCGATCAAGCGACTATTTTCATTCAACGTTCTTCCGGATATTATTTTTGCGATCACCGACCGGAATGTTTTTATGGGGAATTTAAAAGACCGCACTTGGCGCGTGGTCTACAAAGATTCAGGAAAAAAGCCGCTTGCTTTCGCGGTTCATCCCCAAGATCCCAATCGCTGGTTCCTGGGAACTCAAAAAGGCCTTCGGGAAACAACGGATGCCGGAAAGACCTGGTCGCCTTCCCGCGCCTTTCACGGTTCAAACCCCGTGCCGCTCGTTCTTTTTGAGGGACATCGCCTCTTTCTCGCGACCGAGAATGCGCTTCTCCTCTCGCTGAGCGGGGAGTCCGCACAGCAGGTCTTCGCTCTCCCTCAAACTTCGGGCGAGCCCTTGGAAGCGACAAGCGACGATACGTCCGTCGATGCCTCTTGTCTTTTTAAGATCCACGACCTGCTCGCCTTGAAACGCAGTTCTCAAACACTTTTCCTCGCGACCACAAAGGGCGTCTTCCAAAGCCTCGACAGCGGGCACCGGTGGGAACCGCTCTCAAAAAGCGGCTTGCAAAGCGCCGCCGTCCTCCAACTGGCTTATTCAGAAAAAAAGGGCCTCCTTTATGCCGCGACCTCTCGGGGGGTTTATGCTTACGACCCGCATGCTCAAAAATGGACCGGTCTTTTTGAGGGATTGGCCCGGGACCGTACACAGAGTATTACGGTCCTGAACGAAGAGAAGCTTCTCGCGATCACAGAGGAAGGTTTCGTTCAATACCCTCTTGGACCGTTCGCACCGGAAACCGGGCCGGCCCTTGTAATCTATCAGCCGCCGGAGGAAACCCTCGCGCTTTTTAAAGAACTTTTCTCTTTGGAACCTTCGGCCCGCGAGATCCATAAACGGGTCATTAAGTACGCCGATGTTGCGAATGGAAAGATCAAGCGCTGGCATGCGGAGTCCCGGCTCGCGGGATTTTTGCCGTCTTTTTCGTTCGGTAAAAATCTGGATCGCAACGCCTCCGTCAGCACCTACAGCGGCAAATTCATCACAGGTCCCGAAGATGTTAGCAAGGGCTGGGATGCGGACGTGGGCTGGGACCTCGGAGACATTATTTACAGCTCGAACCAGACCTCGATCGATTCACGGGAGAAACTGATGGTGGAATTGCGGAACGATCTCCTGTCTGAAGCTACGCGCATCTACTACGAGCGACGCCGCCTCCAGATCGACCTTGTTTTCACGCCGCCTGTTTCCGAGCAGGAGCACCTCGAAAATCTTCTGCGCATGGACGAACTTGCCGCGCTCCTTGACGGAATGACGGACGGGTTCTTTTCGAAACGCCTGGAGCGGATCTACGAGGAAAGGCCGGAATTTAACAAACTTTGGGCGTATGCCCCTTTTAGCATAACGCGCAACGCACAACGTAAAACACAACGAACTAAAAAGGAGAAGCGGGATGGAAAATAATAACACGGCACAACGGTCAATAAACAACGCGCAACGAAATGGCTATCTTTTCAATGATGCCCGTCGCCGGGGAAACGGGGGGTTTCCTCCCAAGAGCGAGAAACAACTTCCCCGTGACGGGGATCAAGGATCCGGAACAGCAGTCGTTCCAAGTCCCGATGTTTCACAAAAAGAGATAAAGACATTTCGAAATCTCGCGATATGGCAAAAAGGGATTGCTTTGGTAAAAGCAATTTATCAGAAAACGAGCGGCTTTCCGAGGGATGAGCTCTATGGCATTGTGGGGCAAATGAGACGGGCGGCCGTTTCGATCCCTTCGAATATCGCAGAGGGGTATCGTCGCAGACATGCCAAGGAATTCCAGCCATTCTTGAACATTGCTTTGGGTTCTTTGGGGGAACTCGAAACTCAAATCACCGTTTCTGATGAGTTGAATTATTTTTCAGATAAAGACGGGGTGTTTTTATTGGAAGAAGTCGATCATTTAACGCGGATGATCATCAGTTTAAGCAAAAAAGTGGAATGTTGAGCGTTGCGCGTTGTGCGTTGCGCTACCGGCTGGACATTCTGTCCAGCCGGAGTTGTCCGCACGCGGCATCAATGTCGCGGCCCAGGGTCTGGCGGAGCGTCACGTGAAGGCCACGCCGCTTGAGTTGTTCGCAAAAACGTTCCGCGGCCCCGGGGGTGGGCGCTTGGTGCGGGAATTCTGCGATCGGGTTATAAGGGATAATATTGATCTTGGCCCGGAGCGGTTTCGCGATCATGGAAACGCCCTCGGCTTCCTCTTCCGAGTCGTTGAGGCCCGCGATCAGCGTATATTCGAACGTGATATCACGCTTCAGATCCTGATCGATCTTCCTCAAAGCACTTACAAGGTCCTTGAGCGGGTAGCGCCGGTTGACCGGAACAAGAGAGCTGCGGACCTCATCGATCGAGGAGTGGAGCGATACGGAAAGCCGGACGCGCCCGTCCACGGCCTTTACGAATTCCAGGATCTTCGGGATGATCCCGGAGGTCGAGACCGTGACTCTTCGGGCCCCAAAGGCAAAACCCCATGGTTCGATCAAAATGTGAACGGCCTTGAGCGTGGCGTCAAAATTATCGAGTGGTTCTCCCATCCCCATGAAGACGACATTGGTGACCTTCTTTCCCGTCACGCGGCTGATCCTCGCAACTTGTTCGATGATCTCGCCGGCCGTAAGGTTGCGCGTGAATTTCCCCTGCCCGCTCGCACAAAACGCACATTGGACTTTGCATCCCAACTGCGTCGAAACGCACACGGTTTGACGCCCCCCCGGAAGGACCGCTTCGTCGCTCTCGGGGTCCTGGGGATCCCTTTGTGAGATCAGAACGCTTTCGAGAAAATGTCCGTCCTCGGTTTCGAAAAGAAATTTTGTCGATCCTCCGTCTGCGGCTTTTTTTTCTTCGGCGGGTTCAAGCGTGACAAGACGGATCTCTCCGGAAAGTTTTTGAAGCATCTCTTTCGGCAAGTTCCTGATCTCGCCCCAGGCGAGGACGTTTTTTTTGTAGATCCAATCCAGGAGCTGGGCAGCGCGATATTTGGGAAAACCTTGGGCGATGACAAAAGACTCCATTTCGCCGGGAGTGGAGCCGTAGAGAGTTTTCATGGAATGTTCTTCGTTCGCCGTTGGCCGTTTCCCGCTGTCCGGCTTCCGGAAAAGACTACGCCCACTTTTTGATCTTCATCCAGATGGCCATAAGCCCAGTGATGACCACTGTGAAGATGACGACGCCCCAAAAGCCGTGTTCGTGCATGGCCCCGGGGATCACTCTGAAATTCATGCCATAAATGCTCGCGATCATCACGGCCGGCATGGCGAGCGTGGCCACCACGGTCAGGCGCTTCATGACCACATTCAACTCGCTGGAGAGATAAGAAAAATAAACCTCCATCATGCTGGTCAGATGATCATACATCCCGTTGGCGAGCGAGGAGATGCGGAAGAGGTGGTCGCTGATATCGCGGAAATAGATCAGGTGTTTTGCTTTGATGAAACGCCCGGCATTCCGCGTTAAAAAATGAAGCGTGTCGCGTTGGGGGCCGACGATGCGCCGCAAGGTTGAAATGTCCTGCTTGAGCTGTAAAAGCGTCGCGAGTTTTTCACGGGAAGGATTTTTGTCGAACATGTCTTTTTCAAGAAGATCCGCCTTGTTCTCGTATTGGTGGAACACCGGAAGATATCCGTCCACAAGATGGTCCAGAAGCGTGTGGACCAGAAGGTCCGCACCCGAGCTCATCATCCCGGCCGGCTTCTGATGCGTCCTCAACACATCCTGCGCGACACTTTCGATCGGCTCTTTGTGGAAGGTCACGACATAATTCGCTCCCAGAAAGAGGTTCAGCTCGACCGTGGAAAGCTCTTTTTCTCCGTTATCGCGGAACATGGTCAGAGCATGCACGACGAGGAAAAGATATTCTTCGTAATCATCCACCTTGGGTTCGGAATGGTCCGTAATACAATCTTCGACGGCAAGGGGATGGAAGTTGAAGATCTCGACCAGTGTGTCGCTTTCAAACTCGTTGGGATTGTCGAAATCCACCCAAAGGACAGCGTCTTTTTCAGCCAGCGCGGAAAGAAGCCTCGCTCTGGAGAGGTTGACTTCGATCTGTGCGCCTTTTTTATAAAAAAAACTCGTGATCATTGCAAGCTCCGTTGTGTTTGAACCGTGAGTATCTTACCAACCCTCTTGAAGATTGGCGATATAAAAAATGCTTCCCGGTTGGTGGGAGGGCGGGTGGCGAAAGACGGAAAGCCAGGCGCTATCCTCCATCCGATATCTATCATCTGTTTTTCTGCTTGCGCACGTCTTTAAATTATTGTTTCTGAGGGAAGCGGCTTCGTTTTATAATGAAAGAAGACCTATCGGGAGGACGAGATGCCAAAGAAGATCCTGATCATCGACGATGAGCCCGAGATCTGCAAGATGGTAACCGAGTTTCTCTTTGATGCGGGATATGCCGCCTCCTACGCCTTGAACGGTCCCGACGGCCTGGCCATGATCAAAAGAGATCTTCCGTCGCTGGTTCTCCTGGACATCGGCATGCCCGGCATGGACGGGCTCGAGGTGATGCGTCTCATCCGCGAACAATTTCCTGCTATGCTCGTGGTGGTCCTCACCGGGAACAGAGATCCGGAAACCGTCAAAAAAATGGCCGAGTTGGGAGTTTCGGAATATCTGACCAAGCCGATCCACCTGGAAACCCTGCTAGATCAGTTTGTGCGAGACCTGATCGGGATGCCTTGACCCCTTTACGGGGCGCGAGAAATGAAAGATGAGAAAGCCTTGACGCTCTGCTTTCCTCGAGGATCGTTCCCACGGAATTATTTCTTAGCGCGGGAAGCAACGTATTTGCGGATGGCGGTCCGTTCTCCTTCCTTGAGCCCGACGAATTCAATGCCGGTCCGGAAAGCATCTTGGTCGAGAGCTTTCGTATGGCGAGCGATCCCCTCCACGGTAATATACAAGCCTTGGTCCCCCGGTGTCACAAAGCTCATTTTGACAGGAGCCCCCTCGGGTATTTTTTCCATGAAGCTCACAATCTGCACTCCTCCCTCGGAAATATCGGAAATCTGGGTCCGAACCTCGACATCGATGCCACGAAAAGGACAGACATATCTTATGGTCGCATAAACGCTCGCGCGAACAAATTTCCTTCGTTCCTCGAACCCGTGAAATTCTTTCGTCATCGAAGTCCCAAGGGATTGTCTTTCATTGCTGTTTCGGCTTTTGAGACTCTGGCCTTAACGAGAATGCTCGCCCCTTCGAATAAGAGCCAGAGGACGAGGCCTATAAGCAATGCGCCCGTGATCCCCATAGGATTGAAAACGAATCTTCCGAGCGAGAACATTTCCCGGATCCACGGCCTCAAGATAAAAAAAAGCGAGCACATCGCCACAACCATCATGAAGATCGCCGGCCAAAGGGCCGCGCCGTAGCGCATCTTGTTCTTAAAAAGCCAGAGGCTTAAGGTCAGGAGCACCAACGCGGCAAGAAGCTGATTGCTCGAGCCAAAAACAGGCCAGAACATTTTCCACGCCGGGATCACCTGCCCGGAAGCATCTGTCATCCGGGTCGTGACAAAGATCGCAGGTAGGATCAGCGTGATCAGGGCTGCCACATAAGGGCTCCATTTCCCGCGCCATCCCGTCAATTCTTCGAAAATGTAGCGCCCGAGGCGTGTCGCTACATCCAAGGTATCGTAGACAAAAGTGGCGAAAGCAAGCAGCGCGAAGTTAAGCGCCAACTCGCCGGAAACCCCCAGCCGGCTCAGGAACACGCTGACGCCATGCGCGAAGATCTGGTTGGGATCTTGCAGCTCGCCGGCTTTTGTGACCGTGAGGATCAAAACAGTCGCCAAAGCGATAATGGCCACAAGGCTTTCGAGGAGAAGCCCCCCGTACCCGACCAGTTTGATGTCGGATTCTTTAGCGATCTGTTTGGAGGTGGTCCCGGAGCAAACCATGGCGTGAAAACCCGAACAGGCGCCGCAGGCGACCGTCGTAAAGAGAAGCGGCAAGATCGGGAAACCGCCCGGACTGATCCATCCGGTAAATGCCGGGTACCGGACCACAAAGGGCTGGATAAAATTCCCGACAAGGATCCCGACAAGACTCACCCCCACCATCAGGGTAAGAAAAAAACCTCCCAGATATCCGCGCGGTTGAAGCAGCAGCCACATCGGGATCACCGCCGCGATAAAGCAATAGACCAAGAGGGCCCCGTTCCACATCGCTCGCGGATCCATTTCCCCAAGAGAAGGCATGACGAGCGGAAAATGCGGTCCGAGATAGATCGCGACAAAGATCAGTGGAATAAAAACAAATGTCGTGATCCCTAGCGGCGGATTGAATTTCCTGAGAAGGACCCCCATCACGATCGCGAGTCCGAGATACATCATGGAGGAGGACGCGACGCCCGCACCTCTCAAGGGATTCGTGAAAGTGCCGGCCGTGATGTCCATGAAGGTCGTAATGATATAGACAAGCGAGAACCAGAGGAAAAGCAGGAACAGAATGTACCCGCGCTTGCTCATATATTCCCGAAGGACTTCTGCGATGGAACGACCTTGGTGGCGGATGGAGGCTGCAATGGTGAGCATGTCATGAACGCCGCCGATAAAAATGCCGCCGAAAAGGACCCAGAGAAGCGTCGGCACCCATCCGAACCACATGCCCGCAAGAATGGGGCCTACGATCGGCCCCGCCGCGGCGATCGCGGAGAAGTGTTGCCCCAGCAAATACCATTTCCCGGCCGGGACAAAATCTACGTCGTCGCGAAGCGTGCAGGCCGGGGTCGGCCGGTCATCCCGCAGTCCCAGGATCCGGCTTAAAAAATTCCCGTAAAGCCGGTACCCCAGGAACAGAAGGGCCATGGAACAAAGGATCAGAAGTAGAAGATTCATAAGTTTTTAAAGGCATCTGCCGTACAAGGTATTCCACAAACCTCGACGGCAACGTCGTTTTACACAAGTAAGACGGAGAGGGAGGGATTCGGCTCCTTGGCGTTGCCTCGGTAGGCCCCCCGCGCTGCAAATATGACGCTCGTCACATTTTCAAGCAGCGCTCCCTTCGAATCTCTCCCCAAAGCTTGCGGCGTCTGCCGTACGAGGTTTTCCCTAGACCTCGACGGCAACGTCGTTTTACACAAGTAAAACGGAGAGGGAGGGATTCGAACCCCCGAAGCCCTTGCGAGCTTAGCAGTTTTCAAGACTGCCGCATTCAACCGCTCTGCCACCTCTCCATGAAAAAACAGCGCAACGTAACGCGCGCAACGCTCAACGCTAAACGCTAAAATCTTTCCGTTCTCGTTGCGCGTTGTGCGTTGCCCGTTGCGCGAGTTACTGTTTTTCCTTCCTCAAATTTTTAAAAAATTCCGCGAGCAGGAACTTTGCGTCGTCAGCCATCACGCCCCCTGTGACCTTCACGCGATGGTTCAGCCGGTCGTCTTCTGTGATCCTGAAAAGACTATGGCACGCTCCGGCTTTTGCGTCACGGGCGCCATACACCAGATTCGTGCACTTGGTCATCACGAGCGCCCCGGCGCACATCGGACAGGGTTCCAGCGTTACATAAAGCGTCGCGCCTTCAAGCGACCCGCGATGGTTTTTCCCTCCGGCCGGGTTTGCCTCCGGCATCTGGCTTAAAGTCTCGGAGGCCTGCGTTAGTGCGATCATCTCCGCGTGTGCCGTCGGGTCATGCAACATTTCCATTTGATTATACGCCCGCGCAACGACCTTCTGCTTCCAGACCACCACCGCCCCCACCGGCACTTCGCCCTTCTCAAGCGCAAGGACCGCCTGCTTGATGGCTTCTTTCATGAAGTGCGCGTGATGGGGTTTTTCCATAAGCGGCGTTTATTATAAGAGTTTTTAGGATGCGGTCATCACAAAAAGCACCTTGTCGTACCCATCAAGAAATGGGTCGAAAGCCAGCGCCTCTCGTCGGAAATCACCTCGCTCCGACGAACCTGTTCCGAGCCTCTCAAACATCGTAAGACCTGGCATTGTACGGCAGAAAACCTGTCTTAAAAAAGCTTCCCCAGAACCCCTTCTCTAGATATACTTTCTTGCATGATCGCTTTTTTACACAGAGTAAATCTTTGAAATCTAAGGGGGGTTTTGTTGGCTGACGACTTAGTCTATATCCTGGGAGATCAAGCAGAAGAGCCTCAGAAGTCACCTTCTTCGCCAACGGTTCCCGCCTCTCAGGATCAGGACGACGTGGTGGGCATTTTGAAAAGCGCCGTAAGCCGAAGGGCTTCGGACATTCATTTTCAGGTGGGGCGCCCTCCGATCTTCAGAATCGACGGCATCTTGTCTCCTTTCACGCAGGCAAAACCCGTCACGAGCGCTTTCATGACCCACTGCATAGACCAGCTCCTCACCGCAGACCAGAAAAAGAATCTTCTTGAAAACCGCCAATTGGATTGCTCTATAGCGCTTCCGAATTTCACGCACCGGTTCCGCGTTAACTTTTTCTTTCAGCTGAATTCTTTGAGCGGCGCTTTTCGCATCAATCCCACCACGCCGCCCACAATGGAGCAACTCGGCCTGCCTCCCTTTGTGCAATCGCTGGCCTCTTTGCCCAACGGCCTTGTGCTGATCTCGGGATCGACGGGCAGTGGCAAAAGCACGACCCTAGCGGCGATCGTGGAACATATCAACAAAACCAAGAACGCGCACATCATTACGCTTTCGGACCCCATCGAATACATCCACAAGGGCAAACAAGGCATGCTCAGCCAGCGCGAGATCGGGATCGATGCGAGTTCTTTTGCGAATGCCCTACGTGTGGTGCTCCGGGAAGATCCGGATGTGATCGTCGTCGAAGAAATCCGTGATCTGGAAACGATTGCCATGGCGCTGACAGCCGCTGAGACAGGCAACTTGGTCTTTGCGACGCTTCACACCAACGATGCCGTGCAGGCCATCAACCGCATCATCGATGTTTTCCCTCCCCAGCAACAGAGCCAAATAAAAACCCAGCTGGCCATGACGCTTCAGGCGGTTGTTTCTCAGATGCTGGTGAGAAAAAAAGACGGCTCCGGACGCATGGCCGTCTTTGAGACCATGCTCGTCACGACCCCGGTTCGTAATCTGATCCGTGATGACCAGGTCGTGCAGATCTATAACGTTATATCGACAAGCCGCGCTCAAGGAATGATCTTGATGCGGGATGCCCTGAAAGAGTGTGTCCAGGGTGGCCTTATCACGCCGGAAGAAGCTGAGGCCTGCTCTCATGATTCCGCGCTTTTTCGGGAGAATCCTCACAATTGGCGGCGGCCACACGGGTAGTCCTGGACCGCAATTAGAGCGGGGCCCTCTCACCTCTTGCAAAAGCATCCCTTAAAAAGGCGCGCCCGGCAGGAGTCGAACCTGCAACCTTCTGATCCGTAGTGTCACCGCGGAACAAAATGCTCCGAACTGGATGCCTCATTTGATGGGTGGTGCCGGAACAACTTATGGAATTGAAGCAACGTCTTTAATTTCTGCAATCTTAGTAAAGATGTCTAAATGGGCGACAAGCCTGTTAAAAAGTTGTTTGGCTTTTCAAGGGTTCTTTAAAATAACGGCGGCTGTCTTAAAACGGGGGAAAAAGAAACCGTTGACCCGGAAAAGACACAAGCTTTACAATCCCAACCGCGACTGCCGACAGGCGGGTGATCATTAAAAATGGTTCGCGGGAACGGATTCTATAGCCGTCTATCCCGCGTTGGGGAACGGAGCGTAGAGGTGGTTGAATTGGGAAAGATAGATACAAAAAAAGCGCCGTTCCCGCACGAGAACCGTTTACCCCACCGCTCGCGGAAGGGCAGATCCCTCCATGTCTCCTTCTGACAACGACAAGCCGTCGCCAGAAACTATTCGCCTGCTGCGCTTGACGGTAAGAGCTCTTCTGACCGGGGTTACCGTTCTGTTGGTGCTGGTGTTGCTCGTGATCTTGTTTCAGCTTGTTGAAATGCGGCAGGCGGCGCACCTAGCCGATGGCCCGATCGGGACTGGCCTCTGCCGCGAAGGCAACACCCTCATCACCTGCCATCCCACCATGCTGCGTCAAGTATTTCCCGCAGAAAAGGAGAAGGGGGCGCTTCGCATCTTCATTGTTGGCAGCTCCCAGGCGATGGGATCGCCGTATGTCCGTTCGAGCTTTAACCGCATTTCACGTTTTTTCCCGAACGAGGGGGGACTGGCCACTTGGTTGGAGGATTACCTTGTCTTTGCCATGCCCAGGCGCCGTGTAGAGATCATCAACGCTGCCATGGGGAACAACGCCCGGATGGCAAGACACCTGGAAACCCTGCGCGAGATCTTGGCTAAAGGTTCGCCGGATATTATCGTGGTCATGGGCGGAAACAATGAGCGCCTTGGCAACAAACACACGCGGGTAGCCGGCCCGTCCCAGCGTGACGCAATGGCCGCCATCATTTACCCCGCCTACCAGTCTACGCTCCAAACAATGGCCCGGGAAGCCTCCGAGGCAGGAGTGCGGACAATCTTTGTAACGCTACCCTCTAATCTTCACGATTGGCCGCCGACAACGCTTTTAAACAAGGTATCGCTTGAGCGGTTTTATCACGACATCGAAATGAAGCCTTTTTCCAAGGGGAAACGCCCGCCCGTTCCTGAGGCTTCCTGCCAGGATCTGCGCTCACAATGGCCACAGCTTCGCGGAGATCCAGCCGCACATTTTTCCCTGGCCCGATGCCTTGAGGCTGAGGGAAATGTCTCGCAGGCTTACTTAGAATATGTTGCCGCACGCGATCTTGACCTTCGTTTTGTGCGTGTGCGTTCCGTCCAGAATGAATCCATCCGTGCCTTGCGCGGGCCCGGCGTAAGCGTGCTTGACCTTGAAGCGCTTATGCGCGGCTATACGCACAACGGCATCCCCGGTTACGACCTCTTTCTCGATCACTGTCATATGAGCTTGCGGGGCAACAAGATCTCTGGTTTTGAGATCGCGCGCGAGGTGCTGCGGCTGGAAGGCGTTCCCATACGGGACGAAAAACTGCGTCGGGCTCCCCCCCTGCGCATCTTCAACCGCTGGGCGCTTTGGTGGCTTCACTGGCTCAGAACTATAAAGTGGACCTTGTACAGGTTTCTCCCCGCTTCATGGCAGCAGTTCGGCCCCCGCCGCGGCGGACCGCTTGCGAACAGCTCCCTCCTGACAATGCGCGACATAGACATGATTGGTGTGTAAATACGCCCTCTGCGGCTGTGGAGACGTGCGCAATAAAGCGCTCTATAATGTTTCAAGGTTTTTGCGCGCCGGATTTTTCATGCGGAGACTCCTGCAATCTATCAATAAAAAAGGCCTCCGCCTTTTTCAGGGGGATGTCTTTTAAGAACGCGCCCGGCAGGAGTTGGCTCCTCCCCCGCCAAATAAAACTTGGCGGGTCCGGTAGGCCACCCGCCCCTCAAACATGACTCCTGTTATGTTTCAGATCGGGGCTCCTTTCAACTCCTGCAAAAGTATTAATAAAAAGGGCACCGTCTTTTTTCAAGGGGTGCCCCTTTTAACTAAACGCGCCCGGCAGGAGTTGAACCTGCAACCCCCACATCCAAATACAGATTTAAATCCTGAACTGCGGCCCAAAAGACCTAACAACATAAACTACAGTTCTTTTTAAAGAGAGCCGTTATTAGGGCGGGAGCAGTTAAGCAAGATGAGGCTGCACAATGCTTGGAAATTCCTTTTGCGAGCTCGTGCAAAGTTCTTTGCTGAAATGCGTCCTCGAAGGAATCGCCATTGGCTATTTAGCTATTCTTCAATGGAGATGCGGCAAGGCACAACTTCTATTAGCGTTTCCTCACCCATTTCAAAAAAGGGCGAATGACAAAAAACTGCAGCACATCTGCTGAATTATATTCGGATCTTTTGCCTATCCGAAAATCTTTTGCGGGTGAGTTTCTATTTTTTTTGATGGTGTCAGCATTTTCATTTTTTTTTGTTGTGCTGCAATTTGGCTTAAATTTTGAGTACGAGCCAGCCAGTTTGATTGCAATGGCTAATAATGTTGCGTTTAAGCCCGCGCAATATAGGGTCTTAATACCATGGATTGCACGTAGCATTTACGATATAAGAGGGCAAGCGCATTATTCGCTTCATGACATTTATTGGGGCATCGAGTTTGTTGCTGTTTTTTTTCTTTTCTACGCGTTCCGTTTTTATTTGTCCCTTTTTATAAATAACAAAAGGGAAAATTCCTTGCTCTCTCTCTCCTTGATTTTAATACTTCCCTTCAATTTTTTGTTGCCGCGATTTTTGCCTTTTTATTACCCGTATGACATCCCCGCTATTTTGTGTTTTACCCTTGGGCTTTCGGCTCTTCATGAAAATAGAAAGCTATGGTTCTATTTAATATTTTTAGTAGCAACTTTAAATAAAGAGAGCTCATGTTTTTTAGCAATGGTTTTTTATTCACCCGGTGGGGGAAAGAAAAATATCAAACGTTGTTAGTTCACGGCGTGCTTCAATTCATGATTTGGTTGGCGGTCAAACTGTTGCTTACACATATATTTCGATATAACAGCGGTCCAGCGTTTAGTGAATTTTTCCATTATGCGCAGGGCGTCCATAATACGGGAATCACAGTTTTTTCCACAAATCTTGAATTTCTTTCCCATCCTCAAAACTGGCCTTTTTCCCTTAGCAACCTGGGTTTTACATGGATTGTCACAATTTTGTTTTTTCATTTAATTGATAAGGCATTCGTTAAGAGGGTGGTTTTTATCTCGATCCCATATTTTTTTGTGACAATGGTAATGGGGAACATTATGGAGCTGCGTTGTTACGGAGAAATGATACCGGTATTTTTGACACCTTTCCTGCTGATTTTTAAAAAAGTATTATCTGAGACATAGCGTAGCGACTGAATTAGTAAACCTTCCATACTTCGTTCTCATATTTTGGCTAGTTATTAAGTTGATATCGAACCATCAAAATCATCCCTGGATGCAGGAAATAGCTCATAGGAATTGCGTCAAGCGCTTGAAAAATGGCCTTTATGAATCCACACGAAAACCAATCCGACTGTAAAGCGTGTTACAAAAAAAGGCGCATGTTTATTCCCTGGCCACAATAGTGCTAATAAAAGCGCTTACGCTCCTATTTTAAGGCCTCTAAAAACACGAAGGCCACCGAGGTTGTCCCTCGATGGCTTTTTGTGTTGCAAGTGGTAACGGGGGCAGGATCGTAAGTGTAGACGGTTTTCTCTTACCCGTCACGCGATCGTCCTTGCATACAGGTGCAAGGGTTGAACCTCACAGGATTTGAACCTGCGACCTTTGGGTTATGAGACCTGGGACCGTTCTTGAGGCAACGTGTGGCAGTTTTGTGGCACCTAGAGCTGAAAAAGGTCACACAAAACTAAAAACAACCACAAGGAACTGAGGGATGCTAACCTGAGGCGGGAAAAGAAATTGCACAGAATTAAGAGTTCGCGCCCGGCAGGAGTTGGCGCCCTTCGGGTCGGCCACCCGTCGCTTAAACATGACATAAGTCATGTTTAAAACGCTCCTCCCTTCAACTCCTGCAAAAGCATAAATTAAAAAGGCGCCCCCTTATTCAGGGGACGCCATTTTAATCGCGCCCGGCAGGAGTTGAACCTGCAACCCCCACATCCGTAGTCAGATGTTCTATTTGGCCGAGCTACTGGCGCAAAACTTTATATCTTCTTACAAATCAGAGGGTTATACCGCTTAACCTCTGTTGTAAAAAATACGGTCATCGTCTCTGGTGACCGTATGGTGACTAAAACGAAATCGCGCCCGGCAGGAGTTGAACCTGCAACCCCCACATCCGTAGTGTGGTGCTCTATCCAATTGAGCTACGGGCGCATGAGGGCGAGAGTATAGCGGAAAGAATAGAAAAATTGAAGAGGGATTTATAAGACTGAACATTATCCGCTTAATTTTCTTTTATCAAAATAAATCCGCATTTCTTTTAATCTAAGCCCATAGTTCTTAATTAAATTTTGCGATTCATTAAGAAACCCTAAAAAAGACCATACAAAATAAATTCGTAATCTTTGTTGAAGCGCGTAGATTTCCTTTTCAGGCACTCTCTCCCCGGCATGAAGAATGGCGTTTCGTAAATCATAATCAGTTCTAAATTTTGTTTTCCACGTGTATCTGTCAGCTGCATTGAACGCTATGAATAAAGAAGCGTTTTCCGCCAGTTCATTACTGTAGCCGCGGCCCGCTTCGCTAGACAATGAAATTAATGCTTCAATCGATACAAACAAACTAATAATAAAATCGTTCGGCTCATCATCCAAATATGATTTTAAAAACCAGTCCAGCGACCTTCTAATTTTTTTTACTAATTGAGAATTGTCATATTTTTCTATAAGCTCGTTAAACTCTTTCAGGCGAAATCTTTTTTCAAAATCTGACAAAATTACTTTGTCTATTTGCCATTTATGCCCCGTTACTCTTAATTGTGAAAAGCGCGTATCTATTTCCTTATAATCGTCTTTATTAATGATAAAATAATTTTGCTCGCCTCTTGGTTTCTCATTAAAGTTAGTTGTTTTTAACTGTTCTGCATCTATATTTGCGCTTTTTTCCTTGACGTTATCGAAAAAGAATTTCGCACAATAAATATATGCAAATACAATTTTAAATTCGTCTACCGCTTTATCAAAAATGATGGATTGCTCTTCATCGTGATGAAATCCGCTGGCACAAAAACTCATCAGTGCATATTTGTCTTTGTCTTTTAATAATTTCTCTTTGCTAATTCTGCAGCGAAACGAACCTGCAAGGGCTAATGCTAAAAGCGCGGAGCCACCTTCTGTTTCCGGCAATGAATTTAAAAAATCATCTGTTACTGGACCTATTTCGACTTTTCCAATTTTAGCTGCTGAAATTTCTTTAAAATTAATTAAATCTGTTAATAAGACCGCCTTATATTCCTTAAACCCTTTTTCAAAAATTTCTCTGAAATCTCGTATAGCAAAATGAATGTCGTCCGCACTTAAATATTTGTCTAGAGTGTCATTTATTACGGTGCCTCTCTTTTTTATCAATTCATATATTTTTCTTATAACTCGGTCACAAACAGAATACAAAGAGCTATCATTAATTTTGCATTTCCAGTTTCCTTCTCCGTCTAAGCCTATTATTCTAAAAAAAGCACCAAGGCTCCAATATATGCGCCAATACTTTAAATTATCTGCAAAGCTGTACTTGTCTACAATTTGTGTGCCTAAAAAATCTTTTCCTAGTTTTTCTTCAGGGCCGATTTCACTAAGGACTATCTTTAAGAATTTTTCAGCATTGCTATCAAAAACAGAACTAAAACTGATTGCGCTTTGGTCCGAAGATTGTTCTTTTTCTTGTTTTTCTGATGCCTCATTCATAAAAGTTCCTTTATGCAAAATAAAAAAGCAGTTCCCCTCTTTTAAGTGGAACTCATATCTATCTTTTATTCCTTTTCTCTATTTCCTCTAAGCGCATTTTGAAGTCATTCCAATAGTTTATAAACTTCATAAGCTCTTCATCATTTGAACGTAATGCTGAGGCAATTGTTTCTTGTTCAATGGTGCCCGTAAGACCAAACACTCTTTTTATTGCCTCGCCTAGTTCATTCCATGTTTTTACTGCTTGCTTTTTCAAGTCTTCACGCGCCATTTTCCCCTCCTTGTTTTTATATAAAAAAAGCGGTTCCCTCTGGCTCGATTAATACTTCTATGCTATTCATTTTCTGGAATAGCCTCTACTTGAGACTGTTCGGTTTCCATCTCGGCAATGTATTTTTTAGCCATCTCTGACAAGATACGCATTTGAGCAAAAGCGATGCTCTCTTTTAAAAAAATATGGAATTCTTGGGCAGAAGCATTAAAGTTTCCAATAATTTTATTCAACAGACCAATCGCAAATCTAAATTGGACTTTTCCAGGATGTATATCAAAATAATGGCTAATAAATGCTATGACTTCCATGTATATGCCGCCTGCGGCTTCGCGCCCAAAAGCCTCTTCGTATTCAGAAACTGCATGTTCATATTTTTCCTCACATAAGTCCAAGAAGGCGCTAGATAACCATGCGCTGGCAACCGTTTTTGAATATTCTTTTGCCAATTCGATATGCTCTCGCGATTTTGAAACGTTATCCAAAAAGAAATAAAAAGTGGCGGCGCATAAGTGTGCTTGCGCCCAGTTTAATTTTTCATTTAAAGCTCGATTCGTTCTATCTAAACAAAATTCTATGCTTTTTCTGTCTATATTGAATCCCTTTGGCCGAAATATGTTGGTCCGATATACTACTTTCGCAGAATTCAAATACGCCTCGCGAAGAAAAAATAATATTTTTTCTTTAAAAAGATATCGCCATTTAAAGTTTTGAATCTTTTTTGTTTCGATATTTTGCTTGAGGTCTTCGAAAACAGCGCTGGCATTTTCGTAATGCCCGTATAGAAACAAGATTAATCCTAAAATGTATAATGTTGTTTCTCTTAAATTTTTTGACATTACGTCTAAGTCTAGGCTTTCATTTTCCTCATTAATGCTCCATCTGCGCCCACCAATTCCCATGCCCACAGCAGCACATGTTTGAATTTTTGGCATTAGCTCCATAATGGGTATCTTGTAAGTGAAATGTATTTTTGGAAACGTATAAAGCTTCTTCTTTTTTTGAGAAGCGACGCTCATATATCCCCAAATTATTAAACAACAGTTACTTTTTGAACGGATTTCATTCGCTTGCTCGACTGTCTCAATGCAATAATTGGGTGGCAAAGTGACAAGGCGAATAGAGCCACCCAAAGAGACATTAACCAATTCTTCTTTAAGTCTTTCTCTCAAATCTCTTATGACCTTTTGAACTTCTTCAGAGCCTCTTGGTGAAAATAAAACAGCTATTTCGTTATTTTTAAAAATGGGCATTCTGCGACCAAGCAACCAAAAAACAATTATTATTGCTGATAATAAAAAAAAGCCTATCAAATGCCCTGTTGGTAGCAATCTTGGATTGCTTTTTAACCCATCAAAAGTAATCTCCAAAAGGGGTTTAATATTTGCTGCGCCAAAATGATAAACAATATTCGCCAGTATAATGCTGACGAACAAGCCCCTCCCTCTGTACCACTGCGAATTAATCCAATCAAAAACTTTTATGTAATCAAACATTGGTAGTTACCTCTCATGGGATACAAAAAAGGCGGCTCCCCTATTAAGAGAACCGCCCTCAATAATTCAAAATTCAAGACGCCCTTCAGGGCTTATTGCTGGGTAGTATAAACCTCATTTTTGTGAGTCGCTAGGGAAAGAAGAGAGCGAATCTGTATATTCTTTTAATCGCTTTTTTTCTATTTCAGTTATGATGCTTAACCGTCTGTCAAAAACTATGTTTGCTATTCGCTGAATGTATTTATCGCTGCAATTTAATAGCTTCTCTTTAAATGGGAAAAATGCTTTCTCGGTCGCTTTTTTTTCATTAACAACATCCACGAATCTTTTATATGTCATGCAAACAAACCATATTTTGTCATGGCAATATTTTTTATAATGAGCCTCCATGTTTTCGTCCGGGTTGATTACCGTTATCCTCTCTTTCCCGGCCAACCTCTCGTCTTCATCTGCAACCGCAAAGTATGGATAACCGCTAAATAAAACCCTGCTCATTGTATCTTCTTTAGGAAAAGAATAGCCAATGTAAGTTTTATTAAGTGAATTACGTAATAAAGAGTAAGCGCTTGCCCACAAATCTTTTATAGGAATAAACAACTCATCTTTTTGGAGCAGTGGGGGTATAAAAAATGCCTCTTGGCCTTTCTCTTCGAACTCATTGCGAAGTAGCTTTTGGCAAGCTCTAATCAAATATTTTGTTCTTTTACCATCGTCGTATTGGAGTATCTTTGTATAAAAAGCCGCATCCTTGGGTAATTCATCTACTGAAAACCAATCGATTGAACCATGTAATTTAAGTATTACGATATCTTGTTTTGTGATATTAAACCTGAATTCATATTTCTTCTGAATTTTATCAAGCTGTTTTTCAATAAGATTATCCCAATTAAATGTTATTACAGCATCTCCGGGTTTTAGCCTTTGGCAAAATTGATTCAGATATTGCTCGTTTTCAGATTTGAAGTTTTCTATTTTCTTATCTAAAAGTCGACCGATTTCAAGATGGAATTCTTTTTTGAAATCGCTTACATATTTGAACAATGGGACGCCTAGAAGTTCATAGTAGTTTATTAATGAACGAAAATAATTATAAAAATCTTCCACATTAGGGTAATTCGCCAAGGCTGTTCTGAAGGAAGGATAAAAATTTATGCAGGTTGTATTAATTTTGTCAGCAAACGTTTCGCTGGTTCCATTGTTCACTAGCATCCCAAGAAATTCATTGGCTAGCGGTAAATCAAATGTCTTTGAGAAGCCAGCCCCTAGAATGTAGACGGTTCTATTTATGCTCATTTGGGTAATATACCCTCCAATTTTTCTTTGAGCCAGAGAAAGCTACAGCCGATACCCTTTAGCTCAAAATAAGTGATTTTGCTAAAGACCTTAATCCCCTAGACCCTGCCGTAGGGAAAAGTTTGAGTAGTGGCTTTTGAAGGGACGATTTTTTGTTATGGCTATGACGGTATTCCCGAACATCATTGAGCCTTAAATCGCTTTTAATGGCCGAATTTTGTTTTCCTTAAAATCGATAGAAAGAAACAGTAGGTAGTATATTGAAAAGAATTGAGACCTCGCTAAATTCGACCCGTACCCTCTAGGAGATAAAGGGGGCAATCTGACTCTTAGTCAGATGCTCTTTGGGGCTTGAGGGAAAAACGAAAGGATATAACCCTCTTAATTTGAGGCGGTTGCGGTAACGTTTGCCGAGGGAGTATTTGGGGTAACGGCTTCTGGTGACTTATTGGTGACTATATTTTTCCCGAGTAGGGCTACAGCTTTATTCTTGTGGGACTGGCTGAGATGGGAGTACCTGAGGGTCATTTCTAAGGATTTATGCCCGAGCAGTTCTCGGATAGTATTAAGGTCTACGCCACTCATAGCCAAATGAGAAGCGAAAGTATGTCGAAGGTCGTGAAATCGAAAATCTTCTATCTTTGATTTCTTCAGAGCGGTCTGAAAAGCCTTTCTAAAATTAAACGGTTTCCCGTCCTCTCCGCAAAAGACATAGCTGCTTTCAGAATGCCGTTTAATCGATGCGAGAGCTTTCCTGATATTTAGATTAAGCGGACAGTATCGTTTTTCATCGTTTTTTGTCTGCATCAAGGCAATTACTTCGTTCACATAATCAACATCTTCCCACTTCAGACCTTGAATCTCTCCCTTTCTCATCCCTGTATTAAGAGCAACTTCAACAATCGCTCTTAGCTTCGGAGAACAGTGCCCTAGTAGAATTTGAATCTCTTCCTTGGACAAAAATCTAAGCCTCCGGTTATCCTCTTTAAAAAATTTCACCTTCTTGACCGGATTTTCGGTCGCTTTCCCCCATTCCACTGCTTTTGAATACATCACCTTTAGACAAGCGAGCTCCCGGTTAACAGTAGCCTTACAAACGGTTTTAAGCCGTTCTTCCCGGTATCTTTCAATCATCAGCGGAGTAATTTCATAGAGATACCTTTTACCAAACGGAGGCATGAGACGATTCAGGATAGTCTTATCTGTTTTCTCCCATGACTTTTTATTTGGTTTAGCATAGAGCTCAAGGTAATCACCCGCGAAGTCTTTGAATCTTATTTTTTTGAGCTGCTTAATGTCTAGGTGCCTATTTTCAATTACCTCAACTTCCCGTTTCATTAAGACAGCCTGAGCTTGCTTTTTGCTACGCCCTATCTTCTGGCGCATTCTTCTTCCTTGAGCGTCGTAGTAATCGATATACCAATCTTCTCCTCTGTTCTTCCTCTGATAAATTCCCATTGTCCTTATCTCCTTTTCCTAGAATTTGATGCAAAGTAAGCATTATTGTTATTAATTATAGTCATATTATACTTGCTGATATTGAATAGTCAATAACTGGATGGATTCTTTCATCTAGCCATTTTTCGATATCCGTGCGCTTGAACCTGAGAAGCCTTCCGACTTTAACGAAGGGTATTTCTCGCTTGTGAATCCATGAGTAAAGTGTGTTGGGGCGAATTTTTAAATAATCCGATACTTCCGTAGGGGTCATTAGCTCTGACTGCACTGTTCGTTGTTATCCTTTCTGATAATCATTTGGCGCCTATAAGGCTTGGTATAATCTATAAAGACTTCATTTTCTGAAGAATGTAAGAATAACCGGCCTAGGCTACGAGTATTCAAAAACTGAAGCGTAAGGGGTCCTCTGATGGCACTTGACGCTTTATTTATTGACGAATGACACTTCATAACTTGAACCTAGAAATTGCATTGTCGTACCTCCCAGTAAGTTTGTAATAAGTGGTAAATCTATACTTACCTCCAACCGTCCGGCTTCTTTCAATCCACTCTTTCTGTTCCAGCCCCTTAAAAGCTTTGGCAATAGTCGCAGAGGCCATAATGTCTTCCATCTCACTGTAGTGGAGGCAAATATCGCCGTTATTGGCCCCGTTGAATTTATACTTAAGATGGATATATAAAATTTTCTCGGAAGAAGTAAGTCCGCTCCTCCACGCTGGGTTTTTTAAAAGTTCACGCTCTAAAGCCACAAAAGGTTTAAATTGATTTTTCCTTTTATTTGCTCCCATTTTTATCTCTTTTCAGATTTATGTATCTTTACGCTCCCGTTTGAATTTTTAGCATTGTTAATACCGTTCGTCCTTTAACGGATTTGAGCCCTTGTAATAGCCCAGGATTACAACAATCCTCTGGGCAAGGGTTAGGCTATTTTTTTTAAAGAAGCCGAGCCGTTTGAAAATGAGGACAAACCAAAATCTTCATGGCAGCGTGTTGTTTGCAAACGCAAGCGCATTGCTGGCACTTAGGATTAACCTTATTAGGTTTGCCCTTATAAAATCGGATATACTCCTTTTTCCCCATACGTTATGACCTCCTCTCCTAACCTTGTTAAGTATCAAAAAGGGGTGACAAGACTCCCCTTATGAGAAAAGAGATAGCACCTCTCCTACTAAGGATAAGTGTCAAAGAGGTATGACAAGAAATGAGGGGAAAAGAAAAAAGAGAGAGGGAAAAGGTTGTTGAACTTATTTTTTCTTAAAAAAATTAACGCAAGTGAGGGCTTGCTTCGCAGAGTAGACGCATTTCGAATTTACTAGTTCCGGCTTAGGGATATTTCCTTTATGCGAGTGTCTAATAAGCGTTCTCTCTGAAACTTTTAATTTTTCAGCTAACTTCTCACGGCTTACAAAATTTTTGGGTGGTTCTCGTCTTACTCTTTGTCTTACTAGTTCTAGCAAAGGTGCATAGTCACAAGGTCTGTAAATTCTACAATACCTTCTTCCTTTTAGCTCCCATTCGGATTTGTAAATACCATTTATGTCCAAATTTCTAAGTGTCTGGGGAGAACAATGAACATAAGCAGCCATTTGCTTAACCAATATTTCTTGATTCTCATCAGGAAAGTGCGAAATTGGCATGGGAGCAATCGCTCGTCTGTTTTTTTGTTGTATTTTTCCTCTTTCATTGTTCACAATTTCGTAGCAATCACTCTCTGATGGTTTTCTCTCAAAAGCATTTCTTAGAGAATGCGCTTTTCGCCGAAGAAGCCCTATAATCCATTCCATAGCTCTAAAACGTTTGTTCTCCGAAATTTTTTTACATGCTTCCAAGATTACAGAATAAACTTCGCCTTCAGTAAAAACCTGATAATTCTTTTTTATAAGGGGAGTTACACCCCTATCAAGCTTTTCACGGATTCTTTTTATTGCGCATTCATCTTTCTTACTCGCGCGAAGAACCAAATCATAGTCTAAAGAAACTAAATCCTTCGCTAACTTAACAGCGCCTTCACAAAATTGTTTTAATCGCTTTTCAAAGTTTGCGTTTTGGGTAATGACATATTTGGAAAACGGATGCATCTTTCCGTTTTTAATAGACTTTTGCCTGTTAAAAAGGCTGGCTATGGTTTGGCGTCGCATTTCCGCAAATCTGAGCCTTCTTAACTTGGTTTTTACTAGAGCCTTTATTAATGATTTTTTCTTTCCTTCTTTCGATATATAAAATTTTAACCATGCGCACTTTTTTCTTAATCTATTTTCTTCTTCTATGATTGAATTTAATGCATTCTTCTGAGCTTGCCCCGATAGGAAGTAATCGCTTGCTTCTTTGAAGTGTTTATCTTTTTTGTAGGCATCGAATAGACTTTTGGTGCTTTTATCCATATTACCTCTAATTTTGGACAATTATAGCAAGGAACGACTGGAAGTACCGTCTCAAAAGAGGCTAGCGTTGATATTTACGAGGGGATATAGAGAAAGGGAAATATTTAACTTCGGAAAAAAAGGATTAATTTTTAACCGTAGAGTTATCAAAATTCGACCGTCTTCTCATCGATATTTAACCGAAAGGCTACCGAGATAACGCGCCGGAGAGAAATAACCAAATTCCATATACTATAATTGAAAGCACTAAGCCAATTATGCTAGTAATTAAACCACCTGTTGCGATACCATTAGGAAATTTTTTTATTTGCTTCGTCGAAAAAACAATCCCCGAAACGCCAATTGCGATACCTACTAAACCGATTAATGGCCCAATGATAATGCTTAAAATTCCTAGCACCAAGCCTGCTATCCCGAAACCATTTTGATTTTTCTTCACGCGATTTTTCCTCCCAACTCCCAGGACAGGAGTCCAACCACAGCTAAAATTATGACTGGCGATATCAAGGCCATATCCATCATTTTAATTTGCTTCGTTAAAGATTTTTCCTTCGGAATATTTTGAATTTCTTCGGCACAATACGGACATTTTTTTGTCCCCATAGTTTTTCTCCCTTTTTTCTTATTTTTAAACCTGATGCCGCTCTGAGTGCCGCTGATGTTTGTTCCAGTTATCACGGTATTTTTTTGCTAAGATTTTATCTTGAACCACCAAAAGATTTTCCGCATTTTTGTCTTCTGCTGTGTTGGTGAAGTTGAAAGACCCTGTTATCACAATAACTTCGTCAATAATCATAACTTTGTTGTGTGCTATCGAGTGTTTGCTATCTATGCTTACAGGCACCCCAGTTTCTATCAATAAATTTAGTTTGCTTCCCTTAGCGTGTTTTTGACTTTTGTCGAGTAAAATTTTTACTCTCACACCCCTTTTGTGGGCATTTACAAGAGCCTCTGCTATCGGTTGCGATGTGAAAGAATATGCCTGAACAAGAATTGAGGTTTGGGCTTGGTCTATAGCGTCAACAATAGCTTGGGTACAACCGCCTTTAGGAGAAAAGTATGCGTGAGGAACTGCATCAACAGCAGGAAGAAACGGAAAAAAATGGCTGCTTAGTAATAGTAGAACAAGAACTGTTTTTTTAATTTTCATGCTGCAGCTTATTGCTATTTTTGAGGTTGAGCCGTATAAATAAAGCCTTCGCTGTCGTAAGCCTTTAGCGTACCGTCCTCAGCAATTATCACATAGTCGCCGAATGAATTATTGGGATTTGCATACAGGCGTTCTTCACCCGAAATATTTTTGACAAACAGCTCTTTTATGTCGCCACTCCCATCTCGAAATTTTCTCTCTCTAATATATTTCCCACCTTTTTTTCGAATAATAACTCTATGCGCGAGAGAGGGGGCCCACTCGTCAAACCATCTGCCAACCAAGATGCCATTCTCGTTCTCTAATGGAGGCACATCGTCTTTGGCGGCGGGAGAATCATACTTATCAGCCCATTGAACCTTGGTCTCATAACCGCTTCTGTCATTTGAAGCCGCTATGTCTGCGGTTACTGCACATTGACTACCAGGATTGCCCGCTGGACACCAAAGCACCATTGCGACATTAAAAGAACCCACGGCTTCAGGGTCTGTATCGTAAACAAGCATATGAATTCGGTCTATTTCACTATCTTTGTTTCTAATGTCTAGGATTGCTGCATCTATTATTTTTTTATATTGTTCTTTGGTTAAATCAGGTTTGACGGTGATACTGCATCCCATTGTTTTGATTTTAGGTAGCGAAGCTAGTTCAGTTAAAGTATAGGAAGAGGCTGGTCTGCTCAACGCCGAAATGCTACTTTCATTGTTTGACTTAATTTGATAGTCCGCCTCTGCAAAACAAGGTGAGCTGAGAGCGCTGAGGACTGCGATGGCGAGTAATACCACTATCATCTTCTTCATGGTGAACCCCCTAAGTTAGAAAGACAAGACGACCTCAATTAATCAAAAATGGAGGTTGTTCTTTTCGTGGTTCGTTCCTATAGAGGAAACCTTCCTTGTCATAATAGTTGAGCCAACCATCCTTGGCGATAACCATATAGGCGCCTGAAGAATTCCCAGGTTTGTCGGTTAGCCGTTCCTCACCAGCAACACGTGTAACCGAAAGCTTTTCTTCGCTGCTGTTTCCTTCCTCGTATATTTTTTTTATAAAATATTCTTCCCCACTCTTTCGAATCACAACAATGTGAAAAGGGATAGACCAGACATTAAACCATCTTCCCAACACAACCCCACTGTTATAATCAGATGACTTATCGAGATTGCTTTCGGTGTAAAGTTCGGATTGTTTAGGTTTCATAATCGCATCTAGGGATAAAATCTCACCACATTGTTTCAAGGCATCATTTAAAAAATCGAGACGAATGTCCATTTGCGGATTTTTTCCTTTCAACAAATCCCCATAGTCGAAACGTAAATTAAATAAATAAGACAAGGCGACTAACATTTGCCGCTTTGCTTCAGCGCTTTCTGGACACGTCGTAGAAACCGATTGGGTTTTTTGTTTTAGGGCTTCGAGTTGTTTTGACCAATTAGCTGACCAGCCACTCCACGGCAGCTTTTGAAATTCTTCCGCTGCCTTTAAATCATCACCTTTGAGAGCGTAAGCTAAGCTTATAGAGGTATCTTCATGGTTGGGGTTATAATTTTGTTTTTTAAACTCCTGATATTTATTTATTAACTCTCCATGCATTTCCTCGGTTTGCTTTAAAAGGATTGTTAGCTCATTCAGTTCCGAATGTTTGACTATATATTCATTTTTTATACGGGACGTGCCGTTTTCTTTTACAATTACTGTGGTTGCATCACAAGGAAACGGTAGTATCAAAATCAGCAAAAGAGAGAATAGGGCTTTAATTATCGAAAGATGTTTTCTCATAAATCCCCTTTACGCTTTGTAGACTATCGTCTTCCGCAGAAGCTTTAGTTTGAATAAAAAGCAGACAGAAAAAACAGCTTTTATTGCGTGAGAATGTTAATCAGCGATTAAGATATGCTTGGTAAGCGCCATCAATGAGAAATTGCTCAGGCGTACCAGTGGCCCTAGACTTGTTGGCGATACTAGATTTAATTTCAGAGGGAGTTTTGCCAATCACGGAGGCGATGTAGTTTATTTTTTCCTCATTGCTTTCGGCATAGGCTTGAACTATAGGGCACGTCAAAAAACATATTAAGAGAAGTATAGCTATACGCAGATTCATTGTGGCTGTCCTTCGTGGGTTTATCGTTAGTATATTTTTTAGTTCGTATCGCTAACTTCAAATAGACCGTACATTCTGCTGATGCTCATTGATAAGACGTTTGAATCGCTGGAATCATAGAAACTATTAAAAGCACCGTAATAAAAATTCCAATCATGCTTACCAATGCTAGCTAAATTTTGACAAATATTGACTTTGGCTTCATAGTTCGCTTTTTGCCAAGCATAGCCATCATCAGTCATGGTTAAGCTGTCAGTAGCAAGAGCCACTGAGCACACCGTCAGGAAAAGAAGAGTAAGAACGGTTATTTTCTCCTGGCTCATATTTCCTCCCATTTTGTAGACTATCGTCTGTAGAGTTATAGTCTACATTTAGCAATCATATGCCTCAAGGATATTCTGGGGTATATGCAAACCATACAAAAAGCTTTCGGGTTAGCCGTCAGGAAATACCGCTATGGGCTAGGTTTGTCTCAAGAGGAATTTGCTGAAAAGGCGGGGATTCATAGAACCTATGTCTCGGATATTGAACTGGGCAAGGTCTCTATCGGGCTAAGCGTGGCTCAAAAGCTAGCTTCGGTATTTGGTTTGAAACTGAGCGAATTAATCAAAAAAGCCGAGAAATATTAGTTTCCCGCTTTCACCTTCCTTTAAATCTGCTAAAGAATTAAAAACCTGTCAAATCGATTTTTCCCCCTGGGGGAATTTAGCTAAAAAGGGCTATTTTTGACATTACAGCTCTTCTTTTTCTTTATGGCTATCACCCCTATTAGGAAGGAACCCAGGGGCTTAAATCGCTTTTAATGGCTTGTTTTTCTTCGAAGGGTATATAGCACAGTTATTTGCGAGCAGATACATTGGCAAGAATTGCGAAAGCTTTAAAGATACCTGCTGGAAAATTGCTTGTCCTTTAATCTGTTAGACCTGATTAATCGCTTCCCCGCTCATTGCTTTGCGCGCAGGCTTATCGATATTATTTTCTTGTCCGCTGATTGAGGGAATCCATATTGGAAATTTATACAGCAAGCTAAGTCTTTTTTGTTCCAGAGCCGCCAGCGATACCTGCTCAGTAGCGATTCTCATATCAATCATTACTTTAATAAGACCCCCGCTATATTCCGCACTTTCTTTTTGAGAATCAGAAATACTCCCCTTAGCCTTAGCTATTTCTTCCTCCAATCGCTTGATTTCTTTTGTTGAATCAACAGCTTCATCAATCGCTTCCCCATTTACCGAGTAGCTAATTTTTATGAACTTATTAATTCCCTGCCTTTTTTGCTCTAACATGGCTAGTGTATTTTTATAAATTTGCTCTCTAACTGTTAATAAATCTAGGACTAGTCCTCCAGAATAGTTTTGCTTCTCTTTTTGAAGTTCAGCTACCTGGGCGTTAAGACTTGTGATTTCTGAATCTATTTTTTTGGTATCGATTGGTTGGGCGCAACTCGTCAGCATGAGCGATAGAAGAAAAAGTATCCCCCCTCTTTTCGGGCTTTTCATATGGCTCCTTATAATTGTTTTACTGCTTTTTCTTCATTAAGTTTTTTGGCAATTACTGCCAGCGCCTTGCATTCGTATCTAATCATCAATCCTAAGGTGAAGTTATCCCCAAAAAGCACTAACTGAATAATGGATTCTGGGGTATCCCACTCCGAAAAATAGGCGCCTTCGCCGGTAGAAATTGCCGTTGCGTCGTCTATGAATTGATTGTCGCTACCTTTTCTTGCTTTTTGTTTCGGTTCGCCGTATTTCTTTTTTAAGAGACTCTCAAATTCATCGAACTTTGAAATGTAGGTTTTTTTATTTGTTGTTTTTATTTGTATTAAAACCCCCGTTTGATAAAGCTTTCTTTCGACAAATTGAAAGCCTATTTGAACATTTTCACCAGAGATCGTGCTTAAGAAAAACGGGGTCCCATCGCTGTCCGTTTTAAAATCCATATTAGGAAAAGCGGCTTTGACTTGCTCAAGACTCATTCCCCACTTAGCATTTTGATAGCCCTCTGTAAAATCAGAAGCACTACTGCTGGTGATTGGCATTATTAAAAGAAACATTAGCATTAAGGTTCTTTTCCCCATTATTCTGTCTCCTTATCTTTAATCAAGAAACGTTTGAATAACTTCTATTTGTTCCTTAGTCGGTTTTGTCTCACCCAGCTCCAGCCGGGCAATGTAATCCTGACTGACACCCATTCGTTCAGCAAGCTCAACGATTGTTACTCGCTTTGACTTACGAATATGACGAATCATGTCACCAGGGGTTACGAAATATGGGGCGTCTTCTTCTGTCATTGCTTTTTCAATTTCCTAAAGTTGGTACGTAGCCTTCACTCTTACTGAGTCTTTAAGATACGTATACCAAACAATAACATATACGCCTGTTTGAAATAAACTGATGAACGTCGGCTGCAACATGGCCTTATTCGCTTCTTCAGGAAGTCCTCCCATAAATGGTAAAATCGCACCTACCACATTACATCCTATAGAAAACAACAGATATCTTTTAGCCATTTGAACAGCACCTGCCTTTATTTTCCACAGTCCGACGCCCGCATAAATGCTAAAGGCCATAATAACCAAGTTAAGGAAAGTAAGTATAACGCAAACGACTAGGAATCTTGGAAACTGGCCAAACAGCTGCGACGTGTTCGAGTATAATCCAGCAATGTCTCGTATTATTCCAATGGGCGAAAGCATTGTAAGGCTAATACAAAAGAATAACAGCCATCCATCTACTCCCGCGTAAGTTTTGGTTGTTTGCTGAGTCATCGGCGCAATTTCACCGGTATTTAAATCACTTTTGCATTTCCAACATATAGACAACGCTGGATTGTTTTTTTCTTTACATTTAGGGCATGCTTTAGAGTTCATGCTTCTCTCCTATCTTATTCCGCAGCGTTAACAAATAAATTCCTATTCCCATATCAATTGGAAACCAGATTAATCTAACTAAATAAACTGGAAATAGTGGGTTAAAGAGAACGGCAATGATAATCAAAGGGATTTTATGCCCCTTAAGGGCTTCATCCTGCCCGAGCTTTATCGCTGCATACACTGTAATGCCGCACACGAGAAGCCGAAGAAGCGTATAAAAGCCATACGGCCAGATTGGGATGACGGCTAGAAAAAGAATAATAGCCGCTATCAATAAGAGGGATTTTAATTGGTCTTGTAACTGACTCACATGAGATTCTCTTTATCTTGAGGTTGTTTCGTTCGAGTCTAGACCTAACTGCCTTTGAAGTGTGCCTCCACATTTCCAGCAAGACAAAAGGTCTGGGTTGTTTTTTTCATAACATGACGGGCAGATTCTACTGCCAGCTATGACCTCTCCCGCTGAATCCGCATTTACCGTTGCTCTAATCTCATATTTCTTTTGTTCAACCGTCTCGTAAATAGATCCTAACCACGCAGCATAAATTCTCATCCCATAGGTAATAATTAATCCCAAAACTATTCCTCCGGCGGCGGCCCATTGCCTCGCAAATAAAAGTCCAATGCAAGCTATGGGAGATACAGCGGGAAAGTAAAATAGGAGGAATAGAGCAAACCATTTCAAATAAAAAACAACCGTTAAAAAAGAAAAAAGCCATACCGCTGCCCCGCACGAATAAGAGAGAACCATGGATGTTATCGCCATAGAACTTCTTAGTGGCTGGAAAAAAGACAGTGGCAAAACGATGAATAAAAAGACCAGGATAGAAAGGCCTGCGAGCCATGAAACAATCGGGTAAAGAAAAGCAGAAATCGCCGTAAATCCTGCAAACATTGCTCCAAAAAGAAGCATAAATCCGGCCATTATTGCGAGTCCTAGTAAAACGCTGCCACTTTGTTTTAACATTTCTGTGATGTTAGCCATGAAAGCTCCTTTGTTCTCTCTATTTTTGTTTCTCTATGGCTTACAAACCTTGCATGGAATATACCCAGCCTGCATTGCCTCTTCCTTGCTGCTGAATCCAACGAGGTTAGAGGGCTTAATTCTTTTTGCCCAAACACAAGATGGACGATGGTATTTATTCGATTTACTAGACCCCACGTAAGTCATTTCCTGCTTCTGGGCATAGGTAGTGGGTGTTACTACATGGGGAAAAACGAGGATGGAGATTGTGAGAATAACGCTAACGAGAAACGGGCGTAGTAGTTTCATTTTCTTTTCTCCTTATTTGCTCCGAAAGTTTCAGCTTGGCAATGTAATCTAGAACAGACTTTCTTTGCTCTTCAGTGAGTCCCTCATACTCTGCAATCAGTCCTTTAATTTCATCATCTCCAACGGTCATCTTCCAAAGCCCAAGTTGCTTTTCCCGAGCTTCTTGTTCAAGTTTCCTGAATTCCTCTAGTCGCTTAAAGGGAAATCTCGTATATGCAAACCCATAACCTTGCTTGATTATTTCGGCATTAAGAAACAAACCGTCTGAGTCTCGATAGACATAAGCAAGGGTGCGACCATACTTGTCTTTCTTCTCCCAATCATATTCCAGTCGGATTTCTTTTCCTTCCATCAATTTTTTAACAAACTGGTATGCCTCTTCAGCAAAGTACTGAACGGGTTTACTAGGGTGGTGTAACTCCGGAGTATCTACGCCTATTAAACGCACTTTTTCACCGTTGGAGAGCTTTATAGTATCGCCGTCAACGCAACGAGCAACAGTAAGAGAATCGGTGGCTGTGGAGATCCTAGAAGTAAAAAGGGGGCTGCCCAAGATGAGCAGCCCCCAGAATGCTATTCGTTTATTCAGTCTCATAGAAACAGCTGGTTATTAATACCAAGCTTTCTTGTAACCCTTTTGGCCCGTATAAGGGTTCACATTGCCTTGGGTGCTGTAATTGTTCATCTGCGTGCTATCAGGGTTTGAGCGATAATGCGGTGCAACATATGTCCCATTCCTGCGAGTGTATCCATTCACGTACCCAGCAAAAGCGGGGGCTTGAAGGAGTGTTAGCAATAACAACACAAAAGCAAATATTTTCTTCATCGTGCACCTCTTTGGTTATCTGGTATTTGGCTACGAATCGCTTTCGCTATCTTCTGACCAATCATCTTCGTTGCTGTCGTCGGAATAATCATTCAAAGAAACGCTTACAATATCACCTCTTGAATTAGTTCCAGAGGCTTCTCCCCCGCTAATATCCCCTCCATAGACGTTCATGTCGCCACCGTTTGGCCAATGAACCTGAGTAACCGACCCATCCTCAACTTCGACAGGAACTGTATAACTACCGCTTTCCGTGGTTACCGTTGCATCATATTCGTCGCCATAAGCAAAAGGTGTAAGCAGAAGAAACGTTGCAAGGAATATAGCTAACAAATCATTCATCGTTATCAATGGCAATGCCTTTCTCCATAAGGGACACCCCACTTCTCGCAATTGGTGCGACAGTAATGACAGCCATCTGAAGCAGTGCGTCCTGGGTGGGCAAAAACTACTACTTGGGCGAGACAAAGCAACAGTAAAGTGAGGGCGAGTATCTTCTTCATGGCGAGCCTCCCTTTGTAGGCGGGTAGTATAAACCTAATTAATATGGCTGACTAGACGAGTTTCCTTGGACAAATCCTCTGTCTGGTGTCTATATGGTGACTAAAATAGGTCCAAATTAATCAAAATACAGCAAACTACTTACAAATAAAAAAATAGCGCAACCCATCTAGTTTGGATAAGTTGCGCTTGTTGTATTTGGAAGATTTTTTTAGCGGTTGGCGGTTCCGTAGTGTGGTGCTCTATCCAATTGAGCTACGGGCGCAAACTACATTAATTTTTCTTTTAATAAAGGCTTGTTTGCGGCCTGTCCTGATTTCGTTGATTTGTCATGAAAAAATCAGGGCGGGTACTTGAGGGGCGCCATTATACGTATTTTGAGAGGAAAAGCAAAAACAGACTTCTGCTCAAGACGCCGGAGATATTCGACCGAACGCTGACCGTTTATTGCGCTTCCCTCATGCTTTGTTCCATTTTCTGCTGAATGAGTCGGGCCTGAGCGGCCGCGGCCTGCGCCTGGGCCTGCATTTCCTCTCCCAAGGTCGGGCCGAGCTTTTTTTTGATCGCCTGGGAGGTTTCCCACGACTCATCGCTCATCTGCTTCACCGGATTCCATCCCGGGATCCGCTTGAAAAGATTGTCTTCGGGATTAAGGGTCCACCAAGGCTTTCCTTTAAAATCGATCTGCCCCGGGTCGATCCCCATTTTCATGAGGGCTTGGGCATTATGATCGGGGTTTTTTTGCAGTTTGTCCCAGAGGACCTTGAAGTCGATCCGCAATCCCGCCGCAAAAACCAGGGCCGGGATCAGGACGAGCGCCAGCAAAAACCATTTCTTCATCGGAAGCCTCCTTTGACTTTAAAGTGCCGGCCCTGGGTGCGCCACCTTCATTCGCCTTATCTTTTCTTTTTTTTGCCGCGGGATTTAGAAACAGGTTTTTTGCCGCTTTTCGCGGATTTGGATTGCTTGCCTTTGGACGTGGCGGCCTCCCCCTTGGATTCCCCGCCGGTGGCGGGTTTTAATGCTCTCAGATGATGCGGCACGACAACATGCGAGGTCAGGTCCTTAGGAACATGGCCGGCTTTCCGGATCGCAAAACATTCCGGACAATAGACCGGACGGTCCCCGCTCGGCTTAAAAGGCACCTCACAGCGCTTACAACAATCGGCACAGACCGCCTGGTAAAGAATTCTTTCGCGCTGGCCTTGGTTCTGCTGAGGACTCTGCTCCTGCCGCGGGACAGACTGCACGTGATAAGACGGCTGCGGGCGCTGAAACTCCTGGACCGCGCGTCTTACCTCGTTCGGGAAGGCCAGGGTCCGGCCAAGCACTTGATCCGTTTTCCTCTCCAAGTTCTCGAGCCGTTCTACGAACTTCGTCATGATGGTGACGAGGTCCGGTAGTTCGCTTTTCACCGCCGAAGACCTTTTGGATTTTTTTGCTTTTGCTCGTTTTGCCATGAGAAATAACCTCCTTTCCCTAAGTAGGAACGGCGGAGGGGGGGATTTGGCTCCTTCCGCTCGCCTCGTAACACGAGGCAAGCTTCTGGTAGGCCACCCGCCCTTGAAACATGACGCCAGTCATGTTTCATTTCAGGGCTCCCTTCAAATCCCCTTCCCGTTCAAGGACAGCAGCTTCCTCGGCTGCCGCCTTGACCGTCATTGATTAACAAAATAAATGGCGGAGGGGGGGGGATTTGAACCCCCGGTGACGCTTTAGGCGCCACAGCGGTTTAGCAAACCGCCGCACTAAACCGGGCTATGCGACCCCTCCAAAATCTGTTTTCTTCCTTGCCCCGACTTCAAAAAGTTTTCGCGTTTACGGGCTTCCGTATAGTTTTCAAAGAACTCTTCGAAAAGAAGAGTCTAAGGTTTTCCGGATTTTGTCCATCGTGACCTGCCCGCATTATGCTCCGCAACCCTTTTAGCCGAAGAGTTTTCGTGGCTTGAGCCCACGTAATGCTTGCCGGTCTTCTTGCTTTGCAATACATAAACACAGGACATTTTTTATCTCGCACTTCCGCCAGAGGCGGATCCGCCTCTGGCGGAAAACCGAGCTATGCGACCCCTCCATCAAATTAATCCGCCAAAGCGAGGCATAATATAACAAATAATGGAACTCTCGAGATAAAAAAGTGTTTTTTGTTTCAGGAGAACTTTGCCGGCAGCAATAGTTTCGGGGGGCTTTGGCGCAGAACCCTGTCGGTTTTTTCTAGGCTTCATTCTCTTGATAGACTAAAATGCGTCCCTTACAGGATGCACTCTTCTAAGGGGGAGGCTGGGCCGCTTTGGATCTTATCAGTGAACTTGAAAATAAAACGATCTATATCCTCCGGGAGGCTCACAGCCGCTTCAAAAACACCGCTCTCTTGTGGTCTATGGGGAAGGATTCGACAGCCATGCTTTGGATCGCGCGCAAAGCCTTCTTCGGACAAGTCCCTTTCCCCGTTATCCACATTGATACGGGTTACAAGTTCAAAGAGATCTATGCGTTCCGGGACCGTTACGCAAAAGAGTGGGGTTTAAATCTTTTGATCAGTAAAAACGAGGCGGCGTTGCAAGCCGGCATGTCCCCGCAAAAAGAAAAACTCGCCTGTTGCCACGCGCTAAAAACAGAGGTTCTTAAAAACACCCTCCGCGAGCGCGGCCTTAAGGCCCTCTTCTTGGCCATCCGCCGCGACGAGCACGGGATCCGCGCCAAAGAGCGGTATTTTTCCCCGCGGACCTTTGACTTTCAATGGAATTACAAGGACCAGCCGGCGGAACTATGGAATCTTTATCAGTCTGAGGTCGGTGAGGGTGAACATTTCCGCGTCCACCCCATGCTCCACTGGACCGAACTGGACATCTGGGAATACGTGCGGCGGGAAAAGATCCCGATTGTTGATCTGTATCTGGCAAAGAACGGGAAACGCTACAGAAGTATCGGTTGTGCTTCCTGCTGTTCCCCGGTGGATTCCCGCGCCGACACGATCTGCAAGATCGTCAAAGAGCTTGAAGCTACCAAGGTCGCGGAACGGAGCGGCCGCGCTCAGGATAAAGAGAATGCCTACGCCATGCAAAAGCTGCGCAGCCTGGGGTACATGTGATGGGCCGCTCTCTTCTTAGGGTCGCTATGGTCGGGCATGTTGACCACGGGAAATCGACGTTGATCGGCCGACTGCTTTTGGATACCCGTTCCCTTCCCGACGGAAAGATGAAGGAGATCAAAAGCATCAGCAGGGACCTCGGCAAGGAGGCGGAGTTGGCGTATCTGACGGACCAGTTCCGGGAAGAGCGCGAAAACAACATGACGATTGACACGACCCAGGTCTTCCTCAAAACCCGGAAAACCCAATACGTGATCATTGATTCTCCGGGGCATGTGGAGTTTATCAAAAACATGCTTACCGGTGCCACCCAGGCGGATGCCGCGGTCCTGATTGTGGATGTCCTGGAGGGTCTTCGGGAACAAACCCGCCGTCATGCCTTTCTCATGGACATGCTCGGCATTAAAAAGCTGGTCGTCGTTTTTAACAAAATGGATCTGGTAAAGTATGAGAGGGTTGCCTTTGTCGAGAGAAAAGCCGTCTTGATGAAATTTTTTGAAGATTTGCATGTAAAACCCCTGAATATTATCCCGGTCTCCGCCAAAGAAGGCGTGAATATTTCAAAAAAGAGTCCGCAAACCCGTTGGTATCGGGGCCCTACGCTCCTTGAAGCCCTGGATGCCCTGGCACCCGCGGTTAAACCTTCCCGCGCACACCTCCGTTTTCCTGTTCAAGACGTTTATGAGATCAACGGCCGGAAGATCTTGGCGGGTCAAATCTTGTCGGGACAAGTCGCCGCCGGCCAGAAAGTCACGCTTCTGCCGTCGATGCAAAGCGCCGTGATAAAATCTATAGAGGTTTTTGGAAAATCCACCAAGAAGGCCGTTGCGGGGGAAAACATTGGTTTGATTCTCAAAGGCTCCGTCTCGGTTTTGCGGGGTGAGGTGATCGCGGAAAACAATAGCGTTCTTACCCCGACGGTCCGTTTCGCCGGAAATGTTTTTTGGATCAGCGATCTTCCTCTAAGGATCAACGCGCCCGTCACGTTGCGTTGCGCTACTCAGGAGGTGCGCGGCCGCGTCACCGGGATCCGGAATAGAATGAATTCTTCGACGTTGGAGATCCTGGAAGAAAATGCTTGCCAGCTGAACGCGAACGAAACCGGCGGGGTAAGTTTTGTGACAGAAAAACCCGCGGTCGTTGAAGGGGTCGGCCCCTTGAACGGCCTGGGGAGATTCGTAATCGAACAGGACCTTCAGATGCAGGGCGCGGGCATTATTTCCTGATATTAAAACAACGGCCTTCCGTCAAAATCACGCTCTTTAATCTCTTCATCGGTGTACCCTGAAGCTTTCAGGATCGTTGGCGTGATATCGCAAATGGAAGGCGCCGCTTGAATGATCTTTTTGTTCAAAAAGATCACCCCCGGAACAGCGGCGGGATCGAATAAGTGATCGCCGGACCATTTTTTAAGATTGTCCTCGATAAGCCCCGTCCCCATTCCTCCTACGGCTGTCTGCCACGAGGCGCGGTATCCGGGATTAAAGCCGACGTAAAGATCCGGAGCCTCTTTAGCATAGGGCCCCCGGAAAATGTTTTCCTGTTTGTAGACATTCTTGACGACAGGCGCAGCATACTTTTCGTCATTCCAGGTTTTAAGCTCGCTGGCTATTTTATCTTTAAGAGTCTTTGTTTCTTCGCCGGGCTCCACGATCCCTTGGGATTCCCTGCCTTTCTGATTGACGTAAATGCCCCCGAAACCCAACGCGTAAGCCCTGGTCCTCGACCAATCGATCCCGTTCAGCGGGATCTGCTCCGTGGCCTCGCCGGATTCCTTTCGGACGAGGTACCCTTTTTCCGCTAACCAATTGTTCAGATGAACTGTTCTCCGAAAGGTCCCGAAACCGTGGTCGGACAATACGATCAGAGTGTCCTGCGACCCCAACCTTCCTAAGACGTCCCCCAAAACATCATCCATGCGCTTGTACCACGTTTCGATTTCTTCCTTGTATTCCTCCGCCGCGTCTTGGTCATACAAAGGATGCTGCGGATCCGTATAGCGCCAGAACATGTGCTGGATAATGTCCACGGATTCGAAATAACAAAATAAGACGCCTCCCTTTAACCGGCCAAGCTCCAGATCGAGCGCCGCTTTTCTTTCCCGATGCACCTCCTCAGCCTGTTGAAGGAAGGCCTTTTCTGAAAGCCGTTTTTCGTTCAAGACCCAGGTATCCATAGGCATCCCTTGGGTGTAGTAAAGCCCGAGGCGGTCCGCGAGCTCCCGGCTATAATTCTCCGGGTAAGAGATCGGGAAAAGAGGGCTTCGGGGATCGAAATTGATCGGGCTAATGTAGAGTTTGAGTTCCGGTTCGGTCTCGACAAGATAAAATTTGAATATCCCCCTGGTTTTCTTGAGGAAACCCAGACTGAATTCGACCTCGTTCCATCCGCTCCATTGACCCACTTCCAGCTCTGTTCTCTTGTGCTGGAACTCAACTGCGGCACGACTCTTATCCTGCAAGGTCAGCTTAAAGGGAACGCGGACATTCGTGGGGGTGCCTCCGGGTCCCATCGTCCTGGGGCCGATAAGGTGCATCGTCTGGATCTGTGCCGTTGAGGCCGGAAAAACTTTCCCTCCCATCTCCTGGTCCGTGTTCAGCGGCTCGGAAGTATAAAAGGTGAATGTCCCCTGTGTCCCCAAAATGTCGGGGACTCCCATGCCGGAAAGCATCCTCCCAAAAATTTTTTCCGCGGGGAAAGTGTCCGGGCAGGCCAGCACAACGGTGGGAACCTTGCGTTGGGAAGTGTAATCCCAGAATCCCTTGGCCTTCAAGACGCGGACAGGTCGCCCGCGGTCCATCCCGGAAAAAACAAGTTCCACCCCATAAGTTCTGGGGTCCCTTTTAATGAAATCGAAGATCCCGTTCTTTCCGGGGTTTTTTCCGGTCGCGAAAGCCGCCCAGGCCACCGGGGACTGCGGCGGGTTCGTCGTTGCCAAACGGTCATAAGAACCCATGGCCTTGAGCCGGGCAAAGTTCGGTAGTTTTCCCTGCCGGATCATCGGCTCAATGATCTCCGGGCTCAGCGCATCCATGCCAAGAACAATAATTTTCTTATCGAACGGCGATGCTGTCTTTTTCATGAACACTCCTATAAGCGCTCCCGCCAAAATCAGCGCGATGACCGCTGCCATGAGCGGCTTCTTGTGCTTCTTTATAAACCGAAAGATCCCTCGAAGAAAAAAAATAAAAGCTCCAAAAAGCCCGGCCAGAAGCGTGATCATCCACGCGCTCATATTTAAAAAGGCATAGCCGCTCCCCGGATCGACATACTGAAGAATCACTGGGCTTCACCCCTCCAGGTTCCCGCTCTCTCGCTTTTTTAAAGGCTGCCGTGGCCAAGGCGGGCCTGCTTAGCAACTTGTGACCGCCGCCCCCTGAAAGAGCTTCTAATAAAAGACGTCATCGAAAAAGTGCTCGCTATGATAACATATTTGAAAAGTTGCGTACATCGCGCTGCAGTTTTTTGCAAAGAACGGTATGGTTGAGATAGATGCCGCTAAAATTATCTAGGAATCAAAGAACGCTCTTTTTCTCTGCGGTCACCGTCTTGGCGGTCGGTTCTGTTTGTTTTCTCACCTTTTTCAACAAGCCGCAGGAACTTGATGTTGTCTTAATTACCATCGATGCCCTGCGCGCAGACCATCTCGGCTGCTACGGTTACAATAGAGATACCTCGCCGAATATTGACGCGCTGGCGCGGGAAGGAACGCTTTTTACGCAAGCCATCGCGCAGGCTTCTTGGACGCCGCCGTCTGTGGGGATCATCACCACCTCGACCTATCCCCCAACGCACCGGTTGCTCGACTGGGGGGATACCCTCAACCCGGACATTCCAACCCTTGCAGAAAGCTTAAAAGCCCGTGGTTATAAAACGGTTTTTGCGGGTGCTAATCCCGCTTTCCGCGACGGTCTTCATGGCTCCAGCAGGGGCTTTGATGAATTTTACAATGAGGGCGTGCCCGCCTCGGTCCTGACCCAAAAAGCCTCGGAGCTTGTTGGGAAAGACCGCTCTAAGCCTTTTTTTTTATGGATTCATTATATGGATGTTCACGATTATGCCCCTTCCAAGGAGTTTGAAGGCTTATATGTTAATGATAAGTTCTATGACAAACAAAAAAAATTGCCCATCATAAAGTCCGTAGCCGGCCGTTATAGCTTCCGCGGAATCGCCGATTTTAGAGCGAAGAAACACGGCGGGATTGATAACCCTGATTATTACGTAGCTCTCTACGATAGCGCCATCCGGTCTGTCGACCAACAGATAGGGTTCCTGCTCGGGAATCTGGCCCCGGCAACCGGTAACAGAAAAACCCTGGTTATCATTACCGCTGATCACGGTGAGATGCTTGGTGAGCACGGATGTTATTTTCACCACCGCACTTTTTTATATGAACCTCTCCTTAAAGTCCCTTTTATTCTGCACTGCCCCAACAAGGTTCCGATTAAGAAAGTCGACGCGCAGATCCGCGCCGGTCTTGATGTCCTTCCGACCGTCTTAAGCGCTCTAAAGATCAAAAGGCCGGCCGTCATCCAAGGCGTCGCTCTGATACCGACGCTCACAAAAAGCGGTGCGGGTTCTTCTTATGTCTTAAGCGAGACTTACCACCGAACAAGCGTCAGGACCGACGACTGGAAACTGATCCGCTTCTCGGGAGAAGAGGGATTTTCGGGAAACTACGAGCTCTTTCATCTCAAAAGCGACCCGGGCGAAATGAATAATCTTGCTTTTGTTGAAAAAACTCATTTGGCGTCCTTGAAGGAAAAGCTGGACGAGCACGACGAGAAGTTTCCTAATACTAGAACGCCGTCGCCTGCACTGAGCGAAAGGGCTCGAGAGGGGCTAAAGACCTTGGGGTATCTTCAGTAATGTCCGTTGTAGATTTTGCCCGGGGAATTTCCTCCCGGGGGATTCCCGGTTCGGCAGTGATTTTGAGGCTGTTCGAGAGAATGGCGGCGACCATCGTAGACGGACTCTCTTGGTCCGTCACGATGTCGTCATCATGTTTCCGATAAATCTAGAATTGAGAACATGGCGGAGAGACAGGGATTCGAACCCTGGAGACCCCTTTCGAGGCCTACGCACTTTCCAGGCGCGCCCGTTCAACCGCTCCGGCATCTCTCCTTAAAAACGCGGTAAAGTCTATGTTCTCCGGGAAGAATAATCAAGGGGCGAAAATAGTCCCGGTCAGTTCAGATAGGGCTGAAGGGCCTTCGGGAAAACGATTTGCCCGTCGGGATCCTGAAAATTTTCAAGAAGGCAGAGGACGATCCTGGCCAGCGCCAGCCCGGAACCGTTGAGGGTGTGAACGAACTCCAGTTTTTTGGTCGCGGCGTTGCGGTAACGGATATTCATCCGTCGCGCCTGAAAGTCCGTGAAAAGGCTGCAGCTCGAAACCTCGAACCATTTCTGTGTCGCCGGGGCCCAGACTTCCAAATCGAAGCATTTCGCCGCCGCAAAGCTCATGTCCCCGCTTCCGAGCAAAACAATGCGGTAGGGAAGTTCCAATGCCTGCAGGACATCTTCTGCGTCTTTGACGAGAGATTCTAATTCCTGCAAGGACCCCTCCGGTTTTACGAATTTCACCATTTCGACCTTGTCGAACTGATGAACGCGCGAAAGCCCTCGGGTGTCTTTTCCGTAAGAGCCCGCCTCTTTCCGGAAACAGGGGGTGTAGCCCGTATATTTGATGGGCAGGTCTTTTTCCTCGAGCGTCTCGTCGCGCATGAGGTTAGTGATGGGAACTTCTGCTGTCGGAATAAGAAAATAAGAGCCCTTTTCCTCACCCTCTCCCGCCGCTAACGCGTACATATCCTCTTCCATTTTTGGGATCTGTCCGGTCCCGCACATGGACGTGCGATTCACAATGGCCGGGGCCCAGACTTCGGTATAGCCATGCTTTTTAACATGGAGGTCTATCATGAAGCTGATCAGGGCCCTCTCAAGCTTAGCGCCCGCCCCAAAATAGACGGGAAAACCCGCCCCCGTGACCTTGCTCCCCTTTTCCATGGAGAATAGTCCAAGGTGAGCGGCCAACTCGAGGTGGTCTTTGGCCTTAAAGTTCATTTTTCGCGGCTCGCCCCATGTTCTGACCACCTTATTGCCCTCCGTTCCCTTACAAACAGGCACGTCAAATATAGGCAGATTAGGGATTGAGAGCATTATTTTGTCAATTTTTTCTGTTAATTCTCCCACTTTATGGTCAAAATCTGATATTTTTTGGGATGCCGTCTTCATTTCGGCTATTATGGCTTCTGCGGGCTGTCCTTGTCGCTTGAACTTGGCTATTTCGTCGCTTGCGGCATTCCTTTTAGCTTTGAGCGCCTCGCCCTGCTTCAAAAGAACTCTTTTCTCCTGGTCGAAATCCAGAAGCGCTTGGATATCGACGGAAATGCCCTTGGCTTCAATCCCCTGGACGACTTGGTCGGGGTTTTCGCGGATGAATTTTAGGTCGAGCACGGGGCAAAAACTCCTATTTAGAACTTTTCTTCGCTGCCGATTTGCCGTTCAGAAGCTCGAGCTGGCTTGCATCGGCTTCTTCCTCTTTGGCGACCACGCGTGTGGCGGAAGCAATCCTGTCCTTGTCCTTGAGACGCATCACATGAACCCCCACGGCATTGCGGCCGGAAGTGCGGATCTGGCTGACGGGGCACCGCACGACCATTCCGCTCGTGGTCACGATGATGATCTCGTCCTCTTCGGCGACGGTCAGGACGTTCACTACCTTACCGTTCTTTTCGGAGACTTTGATGTTGATAATGCCTTTGCCTCCGCGGGACTGTATGCGATATTGGGCAAAAAGTGTTTTTTTGCCAAACCCGTTCTGTGTAACGGTGAGCGCCGTGGCTTTCGGATTCACGATCTCGGCCGCGATCACTTCATCGCCCTTCGACAGGTTGACTCCCCGCACCCCGGTCGCGTTGCGGCCCATTTCGCGGACATTATCTTCGCGGAAGCGAATGGCTTTACCGTCGCGCGTCGCGATAAAGATCTCGTCTTTGCCGGAGGTGATCTTGCAGGCTACCAGCTCGTCCTTGTCGCGCAAGGTGATGGCGTTGATCCCGGTGGAGCGCGGCCGCGAGTATTCGATCAAGTTGGTTTTTTTGATCACGCCCTTGGCGGTCACCATGAGCACATATCGCTTGTCGTCGAATTCTTTGACTTGTAAAAACCCGGAGACCTGTTCGTTCTGTATCAAGGAAAGAAAATTGACGATCGCTTTCCCCTTGGCCTGGCGTGAGGCTTGCGGGATGTCGTAGGCTTTGCGCCAATACACGCGCCCCTGGTTGGTGAAGAACATGATAAAGTCATGGGTCGAGGCAAGGAACAGGTGTTCGATAAAGTCCTCGTCGTCACGAACGCCTGAGCCTGACACCCCGCTCCCGCCGCGATTCTGCCTGCGGTATATGGAGACCGGAATGCGCTTAATGTAGCCGGCGTGCGAGATCGTGATAAGCACGTCTTCCTGTGCAATCAGGTCCTCGATGTCGATATCGCCTTCCGCGGCAACGATCTGCGTTCGGCGTTCGTCCCCGTACCTCTTGAGGATCTCGAGCGTCTCTTCCTTGATGATATCGAGGACCTTGCGCCGGCTTTTGAGGACCGATTTGTAGTATTCGATCTTTTTGATGAGCTCGAGATATTCCTCGTCGATCTTTTCGCGCTCCAGCTGGGTCAGGCGCTGGAGTTGCATCTCAAGGATCGCCTTGGTCTGGATCTCCGTGAGTTTGAGCTCCTTCATAAGGCGTTCTTTGGCGAGCTCCGGGCTCTTGGAGGTGCGGATGATCCGGATGACCTTGTCGAGGTTTGCGATGGCCTTTTTCAGGCCCTCGAGAATATGCGCGCGTTTTTCCGCCTTGTCGAGTTCGAATCTCGTTCGCCGCATGATGACCTCGACTCGAAAATCGACGAAGCGCTCGATCATCTGCTTGAGCGTGAGGATGCGCGGCTGGCCGTCCACCAGGGCAAGCATGATAACGCCAAAGGTCGACTGCATCTGCGTGTGCTTGTACAGGTTGTTCAGAATAACCTGGGGGATGGAGTCTTTTTTGAGCTCGATCACGACGCGCATGCCGTCCCGGTCCGATTCGTCGCGAATGTCAGAGATCCCTTCCACTTTTTTGTCTTCCACGAGCCGCACGATCGACTCGATCAGGTTCGTCTTGTTGACCTGGTAAGGGATCTCCGTGATGATGATGGCATCTTTTTTGCTGCGCCCGGTCTCGATCGAGGCTTTGGCTCGCATAACCACTTGCCCGCGGCCGGTTTCATACGCTTTCTTGATCCCCTCGCGTCCGACGATCAGCCCGGCCGTGGGAAAGTCCGGCCCCGTAACGATCTTGGAAAGTTCCTTGGTGGTCACGTCGGGGTTGTCGATCGTTGCAATAAGTGCTTTCGCGACCTCGGTCAAGTTGTGCGGCGGGATATTGGTCGCCATGCCGACCGCGATGCCGCTTGAGCCGTTGATCAGGAGGTTCGGAAGCTTGGAAGGAAGGATCGACGGCTCGACGAGGGATTCGTCGAAATTCGGGACGAAATCGACCGTGTCTTTGTCGATGTCGGTTAAGAGTTCGTTGCTGGCGCTTGAAAGCCGGGCTTCGGTGTAGCGCATGGCCGCGGCATTATCTCCGTCGATCGAACCGAAGTTCCCCTGCCCTTCTACGAGCGGGTAGCGGAGCGAGAAGTCCTGCGCCATGCGGACCATCGACTCATAGACTGCGGTATCCCCGTGCGGGTGGTATTTGCCGAGCACTTCTCCGACGATGCGGGCGGATTTCTTGTAGGGCTTGCTGTGGGTGAGCCCGAGTTCATTCATGGCGAACAAAATGCGCCGGTGCACGGGTTTTAATCCGTCGCGAACGTCCGGGAGCGCGCGTCCCACAATGACCGACATTGCGTAATCGATGTAAGAGTCCTTCATTTCCTCTTCGACGGGACGAAGAAGGACCTTTTCGTTCATCGCGTATAAGTTCTTTTCTTCTGCCATGATCGCTTTCCTTTTTCTATAGATCAAATATCGAGATTGCGCACGGCTTTCGCGTGCCGCTCGATAAATGCTCGTCTGGGTTCCACGGCATCGCCCATCAAGATCGAAAATATCTCGTCAGCCTCGACGGCATCATCCAGCGTGACCTTGAGAACGGTTCTCGTTTCGGGATTCATCGTGGTCTCCCACAGCTGCTCCGGGTTCATTTCTCCGAGACCCTTGTAGCGCTGGAGCGTCATACCCTCTTTTCCGTTCACTTTAATGTTCGCCAGAACGTCGCGAAGGGCCTTCATTTCCCTCTTCTCTTTTTCCAGGCTGAGTTCAAAGAGCACCTCTTCCCCGGCCTCAAAATCTTCGAAGTTCAGGTTGTATTTCTCGAGTCTCTTTTTTGCTTTTTCGAACTCCTTGGCCTCAAAGATCTCGATGAGGTCGTGCAGGGGCGGCAGGACCTCCTCTTCTTTTTCTGGCTCTTTTTCGGCTTTTTCTTTCTTGGCGGCCTTCTTGCCCTCTTTTTTGTTTTCTCCCCTCGCCTTCGCCTCGGCTTGTTCCTCTTTTTCCTCGGCTTTCCTCTCGAGCGCCCTCTTCCTTTCGAGTTCCTTGACGTGTTCCTCAACCTCTTTTTCGGAATACAGAAAGGTCTCCTCGTTTTTAGTAAGAAGCCTCACGAGATAGTGCGGAAACCCTTTTTTCTTATCCTGGGCTTCCATGAACCGGTGCCACAGGATGCCTTTCCGCGCCAGCGATCGCTCTAGATCTTCCATGGCCTGGACGAGATCCATGAGCTCCCGGAGCTCTTTCCCTTCGATCTTCCCCTTAGTGCCGGTCTTTTTCAGTGAAACCCCCTGGAGTCCGAAATCCAGAAGCATGCTGTTCATCTGTTCCTCGGTCTGGACATACTGCTCCTCTTTGCCGCGTTTCATTTTAAAAAGCGGTGGCTGGGCAATGTAGACGTGTCCATTCTCGAGGAGCTTTTTCATCTTCCGGTAGAAGAAGGTCAGAAGCAACGTGCGAATGTGGCTTCCGTCCACATCGGCGTCGCACATCAGGATGATCTTAAAATAACGGAGTTTTTCGATGTTAAACTCTTCTTCGATGCCGGTCCCGAGGGCGGTAATAATGGTCCGGATCTCTTCGTTGGAAAGAACCTTGTCGATACGCGCCTTCTCGACGTTGATGATCTTTCCCCGAAGCGGCAAAATGGCCTGAAACCTCCGGTCCCGTCCCTGTTTGGCCGAACCTCCAGCCGAATCTCCCTCGACGAGATAAACCTCGGTATTCTTCGGGTCTTCGTCCGAACAATCCGCGAGTTTCCCGGGCAAAGAGGCCGACTCCAGAGCGCCTTTCCGACGCGTGAGTTCTCGCGCTTTTCTCGCGGCCTCTCGGGCGCGATAAGCCAGCGCCGCCTTTTCCACAATCTTGTTGGCTATAGGAGGATTTTCTTCGAAGAAGGCGCTCAGCCCTTCATAGATCACGGAATAAACGATCCCCTCGACCTCGCCGTTCCCGAGCTTGGTCTTGGTTTGTCCCTCGAATTGCGGGCGCGGCACTTTAACGCTGATGACGGCCGCAAGCCCCTCGTTGAGGTCCGCCCCGCTCAGGCCGCTTTCTATGTCCTTGAGAAGGTTCTTGCTTTTCGCGTATTGATTTGTGGCCCTCGTCATGGCGGTCTTAAATCCGCTCAGGTGCGTTCCGCCCTCGATCGTGTTAATGTTGTTCGCGAACGAAAAGACGTCCTCGCCATAGCTATCGTTATATTGAAAGGCGGCCTCGACCTCGACGTCGTCTTTCGTGTTGTCCACATAAAAGATTTTTTTGTGGAGAGGGTTTTTGCTGCGATTGAGATATTGGATGAATTCGGAGATGCCTCCCTTATAAAGAAAAACGTGTTCCTTGATCTCTTTTTTGACGCGCTCGTCGCGGATCGTGATGCGCACGCCCTTGTTCAGATACGCCAATTCACGCAACCTGTTGGAGAGAACGTCAAAGCTAAACTCGATGCTTTCAAAGATCTTTTTGTCTGCCAGGAAGGAAACGGAGGTTCCCCTTTCTTTCGTTTTTCCTTTTTCCGTGACTTTGGTGACGGGCCGTCCCTCTTCGTATCTCTGCCGCCAGATCCTCCCCTCGCGCCTAACTTCGACCTCGCACCACGCCGAAAGCGCGTTGGTGACCGACACGCCGACACCATGAAGCCCGCCCGAAACACGGTAGGCCTTGTTGTCGAATTTTCCTCCCGCATGAAGCGTGGTCATAACCACCTCAAGCGCTGATTTTTTCTGGGTCTTATGCAAATCGACCGGAATGCCGCGCCCGTCGTCAACCACCGTAACGCTTCCGTCGGGAAGGATCATTACGTCCACGCGCGTTGCATGGCCCGCGAGCGCTTCATCGATGGAGTTGTCCACCACCTCATAGACAAGGTGGTGCAACCCTCGCAGGGTCGTGTCGCCGATATACATCCCGGGTCTCTTCCGGACCGCATCCACGCCTTCGAGCACTTGGATCTTTGTCGCGTCGTATTTCGAGGAGCTTTCCTCTTTTTTTACCTTTTTTTCTTTTTCCGCCATAACTTCCCTTCTGTGGATTTTATGCTTTCCCGCCCAGAACCCGGACCTCTTTAACCGCTTCTTCTCCGAGAACCGCTTGCGCCCGCTTCAAAAGCGATTGCCGGTATCTCTGGCTGATCTCGAACGCCAGGACAGAGTCGCTTACATGAACGTAAAGGATTCCTTTGGAAGAAAGCTGCGGCCTGGTTTGTTTTGTGAGTTTTTCCCCTGCAATGCTCGCCCAAGAGGTGATCAGTAAATTCCGTTTTTGTTTTTCAGGATCCTCGAGCCCTTTAATGACCCTCGGCAGGATCGATCGAATATCGTTCATGAAGAACCGTTCTATTATCGTCTTTTTCCCGGGCTAGTTGAGTTGCATCGGCATGATCACGTAGAGATATCCTTCTCGCCCCTTGATCAGGCCCGGCTTGTCGGGACTTGTTAAGGAAATACTGATGTTTTCGTCGGAGAGGTTTTTTAAAACGTCTAAAAAATATCCTGGGTTGAACCCGATAGTTAGTTCCTCCCCCCTAAAGTCCGCTGAGAGCTCTTCTTTAGCCTCTCCCATGTTGGGCGTTTTTGCGGAAACAATGATTTTATTTTTAATAAAGTCGAACTTAAGCGCGGGGGCTTCTGGAGAGGTTAAAAGAGAGGCCCGGCGGACCGCTTGAAGAAGTTCTTCCCGGTTTGCTTGAACCTGGGCCTTTTCTTCTTTGGGAATTACCTGGTCGTAATTGGGGAAATTCCCCTCAATAAGACTAGAGGTAAGATAGGTGTCCTCAAAACAAAAAATGACTTTGTTCTGGGCGCAAATAATTTTCATCACACCTTCCCACGCTAAGAGTTTTAAAAGTTCGTGGATGGTTTTTGAGGGAATAATTATTTCTATATTTTGGATGTTTTTTTGTTTGGTTTCTTTTTTATAAAACGCTAATCTCCTTCCGTCCGTGGCCACAAACCGTATCTGGTTCCCCTGAATACAAAGAAGAACCCCGTTTAAAACATATCTTGTTTCATCATGGGAGATCGCAAAAGAAGTTAATAAGAGGCTTTCTTTCACAACCGATTGTTCTAACTCGATCGCTCCCTCAAGGGAAAATTCTGGTAATTTAGGATACTCCTCTTTATCTAACCCTAAAATTTTAAAATTAGATTTTCCCGCTTTAATATTAATAGTGTTGTTTTTAGTAACGTTAATTTCAACGCTCCCCTCTGGTAGTTCTTTAATAATGTCAAAGAATTTTCTTGCGGGAACAGTGATGCTTCCCCCTTGAAGAACTTCCACAGATAAGAGTGTTGATATCCCTACCTCCATATCCGTTGCGATAATTTTAAGTTTTCCGTCTTTTTGTGTTTCTAGTAAAAAGTTATTTAAGATGGGGAGGGTGCTTGGCTTGGATGCGGCTATATTGACCCCTAAAGTGATCTTTTTTAACAACTCACTCTTTTGCACTTTGATTTCCATAAAAGCTCCTTCTTTTATTATTCTATATTTTAAAACAGTAACCTTAGTAACAACCCCTGTGGATTTGTGGATATCCTACACAACTATCTTACAAAGAACGAGATATAAAAAAGTTTTTTTGTGGAAAAAACTTATTTTTTTAACAACCCTATCAACTTATCCAACAAACCTCTCGTCGCAACATCCCTATCTCTTTCCGCGGCAATTTTATTACAAGAATGAAGAACGGTAGTATGGTCTTTCCCTCCAAAAAACCCCCCAATTTCAGGAAAAGAGTGGGTCGTTAATTCCCTGACAAGATACATAGCTATTTGCCGAGGGCGAACAACAGAAACCGTCCGTTTTTTGGCCCTAAGATCCGAAACCTTCACATTAAAATAATCCGCCACTGTTTTTTGGATACCCTCAATAGTGAATTTTTGAGCCTCTTCTTTAAAAGAGTCTTTTAAAATCTCCTGAGCAAGCCGAACATCAACCTTAGAATCAGTGAGCGTACAATAAGCCACCACACGGATAAGAGCGCCCTCGAGCTCCCGGATGTTCGACTTAATTTTCTCCGCGATAAAATAAGCCACATCATCAGGCACCACAACGGTTTCCAGCTCCATCTTTTTCTTTAAAATAGCCACTCGCGTTTCAAAATCAGGCGGCTGAATATCCGTAACCAAACCCCAGCCAAAACGAGACACCAACCTCTCTTCCAACCCCGGGATCTCTCGAGGAGCGCGGTCGCTTGTGACCACGATTTGTTTGTGGGCATCATAAAGAGCATTGAAAGTGTTGAAAAACTCTTCCTGCGTGGAATTTTTTTCCGCGATAAAATGAACATCATCTATTAGCAAAAGATCGAGCGATCGATATTTTGCGCGAAATTGAGGCGTTGTTTTCATTTGGATAGCTGAAATTAGCTGGTTGGTGAACTTCTCACTGGATATGTACAGGATCTTAAACTCCGGATGACGCTGGATCGTCGCATTAGCAATAGAATGCAAGAGATGGGTTTTCCCGAGACCTGTGGGACCATACATAAAGAGAGGGTTGTATTGTTTGGCGGGAGACTCGCTCACCGCAACCGAAGCCGCGTGAGCAAACCGATTTCCTGGGCCAATAACAAAAGCATCGAAAGTGTACCTCTGATTGAGTCCCGAGAGACCCTCCTCCTTCCCTTTTGCAAGGGATGGACTAGGAGGCGAGGGGGCGGTTCGCGAAGGCTCCACCACCTGATAAACAATTCGCAAGGGATGCCCAAGAACCTCCTCGGCGGAAGAAAGGATAAGATTTTGGTAGTGGGCCTCAAGCCATTTTCCATAGTACTGGTCGGGGACGCTTACGGTCAGAGAGTCGGAAGAAACCCCCAAAAGAGAGATCGGCTCAAACCAAGTTTTGAAAGACTGTTCGCTCAATTCCCGCGAAAGGAGAGCACGAATTTTCTTCCAAAGCGATACCAAAGAGACGTCCGGAGGCGACGAAAGAGGTTGGTTCACGTGCGTGCAGGTCCTTCCAAGGTTATAAACAGGTTATTAATAAGATAAACTTTATTTTTTTAAATAATGTATTGAGGAACAGCAAAATATATCAAAATCAATAAATAGCTTATAAACATGTTTTCAACAGCAAAACAACGACAAAATCAACATCTGCCTAAAAACAAGGGCGGACGAAACGCGCCAGGAAGGGCATTCTACAGCAAAAAAATTTTTTGTCTACGGACAATAAAAAATTTCTTCGAAAAAAAAGGACCGGGGGCAAAAGTGTTTTTTTGCCCGGACAAAACAAAACGCTGGATATTACAAACGGACTTCACTATAATCCTCGCCTCATGAAAAGAACATACCAGCCTTCCAAGAGAAAGCGTCGTAACAAGCACGGCTTTCTTGCCCGCACGCGGACCGCCGGAGGACGAAAAGTCCTTGCGAGCCGTCGGAAAAAGGGCCGGAAAAAGCTAACCCAAGTATAAGCGTTGGAGCCAAAAAAGCGGCTCGGCTCGGATCAGCGCATCCGCCGGCAAACAACCTTCAAACATCTCACCGAGAAAGGACAGTTCGCTCGGGGGGAATACTTTTATTTGTGGGTCGGCAAGCAGGGCGAAAAAGGGCAAGCAGGACCGAAAAAAAGGCCTGTGATCGGGATCATTGTGAGCCGGCAAACAGAGCCGACAGCAACCGGGCGGAATCTCTGGAAGCGCCGCGTTCGGGAGATCTTCCGCGAACACCAAGCGCAGCTTCACCCAGAGGCGATCTGCTTGGTGAAAATGCGCCGCGTGCGAATAAAACCGCCTTTTTCAGTCCTGGCAAAAGACCTTGTTAGCCTTTTCAAAAAAGCAGGAGCATGGGAATGAAAAACTTTCTGATCTTCATGATCCGTTTTTACCGTACCGGCGGCGCGCCTTTTCTGGGGCCCTGCTGTCGCTTTACCCCGAGCTGTTCTATTTATGCGGAAGAAGCGCTGAACAAAAAAGGTGTGCTTGCCGGCGCCTGGCTCGCATTCCGAAGGTTTTGTAAGTGCCACCCCTTTCACGCTGGCGGATTCGATCCCGTTCGATAAGGAAAAACCATGGATAAAAACACCGTTAAAGCGATCGTTCTCGCCATGCTGGTCATGTTGTTCTATCCCATGCTCCTCAAAAAATTTTATCCGGCGGTCTATCAGCAAACACCCGCGACAGTGACCATCCCCCAGAAAGAAACCGCTCCCATAAAAGAGGTCATATCCCCGGCGACCCCCGAAGGAACAGCGCTGGAGAAGGCGGTTGCTCCAGCTATTGCGCTCTACGAGAACTCTTTCTACAGGGTGGAATTCTCCACTCTGGGAGGCACCATCACAGCGCTTTCTTTTCTGGGAGAGAAGAACCGACAAGCTTTCACCAAAACGAACTTTTTCGCAGGAGATCCGCGTGAGCCCGGCATTTTCAGCGTGAACATTCTGCACGAAAAAGCGGATCTCGCAGAAACCATCTTTAAAATGACCCGCAAGGAGGAAAGCACGGAGTTCTCTTATGAATTGCCCGGGGAATACCTGCTGACCAAAACCTTTACGTTTCGCGAAGACAAACCCGCGATCGACCTCATCATTCGGATCAAGAATCTTTCCGGGCGCGAAAAACATCTTCCGATCATGCTGAACTACGGAATAGGTTACGAGGAGAACTATCAGAAAAATTACGGCTATTACGACGCGGTGGCCTACGCTGACAAGCTCCAAACCAAAGGCCTTTCCGGCATTAAGAAAAAAGGATTTCCTTTCCCCGATCCGACCACGTGGGCGGGCTTCATCAAAAAATACTTCGCGCTGCTTGTGAAGCCGGACGGTAAGATCATCGAGGGAAGCGCAAGGGTCGATGCAAAAAATCTCTGGGGACAAATGACGCTCGAGCCTTTGACGGTATCTGGGGAAGGCGAGGGCGAACGCAACTTTCTGATCTGTGCCGGGCCGCAACGTTACGAAGCGCTCAAGAGTTTCGGAGTGGGTTTCGAAGAGGTCTTTTCCCGGGGATTCTTCGGCCTTTTTAAGATGGGGATCCTTGCGACAATGAAATTTCTAAACCAATACACGCACAATTTTGGCTGGGCGCTGGTGCTCTTGACCCTTCTCATCAAGCTGATCTTTGCGCCGCTCACGCATTTAAGCTATGCAAGCATGAAAAAGATGCAAACGCTGGCGCCAAAGATGAAAGCGATCCAGGAGCGACACAAAAAGGATCCTGCGAAGTCCCAACAAGAGATCATGGCGCTTTATCGGCGCAACAAGGTGAACCCCATGATGGGATGTCTTCCCATGCTGATCCAGATACCGGTTTTCATGGCCATGTTCCAACTTCTTCCGGAAGCGATCGAGCTTCACGGAGCCCCCTTCATCGGATGGATCAAAGACCTTTCCGCGCCGGATCACTTCATGATGCTTCCTTTCACGGTGCCTCTTCTGGGGTGGAATTCGCTCAACATTTTGCCGATCCTGATGGCGGCGTCCCAAGTCTGGTACCAAAAACTCATGCCGGCACAGCCCGGATCGAGCCCGGAACAACAGACCATCATGAACATCATGCCTGTCTTTTTCGGCTTTATTTGCTACAACATGCCGTCAGGGCTCACGCTTTATTGGACGCTGCAGAACGTTTTTTCGATCATCCAGCAGACCTTCATCAATCGCATCGTGATCGTTCTGCACCACGAAGATCAATAACAACAGTACGGCGTACGGAGTCCCGCGTACGGAAAAGAGAAGCTTTCGCCGCACTTCTTGCGCCGTACGCCGTACAAAAAAATGACTCCCACACAGAAATTCGCCGCCATTATCGTTGGCGCCGGACACGCCGGCGTCGAAGCCTCCCTTGCCATCGCACGATGCGGATTCCCTGTTCTTGTGATCACCATGGACACGAATGCCATCGCGCGCATGTCCTGCAATCCGGCGATCGGCGGGCTTGCCAAAGGACATATCGTCCGCGAGATTGACGCTCTCGGCGGCGAAATGGGGCTCGCAACGGACGCGACAGGCATTCAGTTCCGCATGCTCAACAAATCCAAAGGCCCGGCTGTGTGGGCGCCGCGAGCGCAGGCGGACAAGAAAGAATACGAACTTTATATGAAACGCGCGCTCGAGGCCGAAAAGAATCTTACCCTTCGGCAAGGGCAAGTTGTGGAGCTCCTGGTAAAAGACGGAACGTGTTACGGCGTTCGCACGAAGGAAGGCGAAGCTTTTTTAGGCGAGCATGTGATTTTGACCACGGGCACCTTTCTTCAGGGGCTAATCCACATAGGCGAAGAAAAGTTTCCGGGCGGACGGCGCGACGAACCTCCCGCCGTCGGTCTTTCCGATTCGTTGCGAAGCCACGGGGTCGAACTCGTCCGTTTCAAAACGGGGACACCGCCACGCCTCCACCAAAAAAGTATTCATTGGGAATTGCTGGAAGAACAAAAAGGCGACGAGCCTCCGCCTCCTTTTTCTTATCAAACAAAAAAACTTATCGTCGAGCAACTCCCCTGCTATCTGACGCACACCAATGGAAAGGTCCATGACACCATCCGCAAAAACCTAAGCCGCTCCCCTCTTTACTCGGGGAGTATTGCTGGGATCGGGCCAAGGTACTGCCCTTCGGTGGAAGATAAAGTCGTAAAGTTCCATGACAAAAAAAGCCATCAGATTTATTTGGAGCCCGAGGGACGCAATACGCCCGAGATCTACATGAACGGTTTTTCGACTTCGCTTCCCAAGGACGTCCAGGAGAAGGCCCTGCGGCAGATCCGAGGGCTTGAGGATGCCGAGATCCTGAAATTCGGCTACGCGATCGAATACGATGCCGCGCCTCCCATTCAACTGAAGCACTCACTGGAGACGAAAAAAATAAGGAATCTGTTCTTTGCGGGCCAGATCAACTGTACATCCGGGTATGAAGAAGCCGCGGCCCAAGGGCTCATGGCGGGACTCAATGTTATCCGGAAGCTTTGCGGCGCCAGGGAGTTTGTCCTCGACAGGAGCGAGGCCTATATCGCAGTGATGATCGATGACCTTGTTACGTGCGGCACCAACGAGCCCTATCGGATGTTCACATCGCGCGCGGAATTCCGGCTTCTGTTGCGGCAGGACAATGCGGATGAAAGACTTATGTTCTACGGGCGCCAATTTAATCTTGTCTCCGAAAAGCAATTCGCGGAATTTAAAAAAAGCATGAACCGGGTACGGCGCGATATGCAGGAGCTCATAGCAAAAAAAAGCGGAGGCGAAACGTTTTACCATCAATTAAAACGTCCAGAAATGAGCCACAATATGTTAGTAATAAATGGGTTACACACATGCGATCTTTCTGAAGAGGAGATCCATCGCGTCGAAACAGAAATAAAATATGAGGGATATATTGCCCAGCAGCGCCGCGAGGTCCAAAAATTCTCAAAACTGGAAAAAAGAAAAATACCGGCCGGTTTGAACTATGACGAGATCGTCGGAATCGGGCGCGAAGCAAAAGAAAAAATGAAAAAAATCCTTCCAGAGTCCATCGGACACGCCGCAAGAATTCCCGGAATCTCCTCCTGCGACCTTTCTCTCCTCGCCGTTTTTATCGAAAAGAGAACAAGAGAAGCTTCCACAAAATAAAAACACTCTCAAGGCACCCCGATAGCCAAAGAGCAAATTCCGAACATGAACAGACACAGCTTGATAGTAGGTCCGTTTAGCGCGTCCATGTTCTCACGGAAGCAACCACAATTCTAGTCTAAACAAAGACATAATGTGAACACTCAGGAAAGTTCGCATCTGTGTCCATTGCGAAAGAATTATAATATTGTTTCACGTGAAACATTATTCCAAGACCAAGCGAGTCTGCACGAGTTTTATGGCCAACGACTGCCGAAAGGCAAAGAAATCTTACCTTCCGAGATAGCAAGTGCTGTTTTTCAGAAATTCATCCCGGTATGGTTTTTGGATGGCCAACGGATCAATTCTTTAGGAAAGACTTGTTGCGAAAGCCTGGAACAAAACAGACCACAATACTAGTTGCTATAAAAATAATTATATGTAAAATATTTGACGGAATGGACGATATATCATTAAAAGCAAAAGGTTCTTATTTTAATATTGCTTTGCCAAAATAACGTTTCACGTGAAACATCCGGAGGACATATGGGGAAAATATTTTCATTCTTTAACCAGAAAGGCGGTGTTGGAAAAACAACATCGGTGATCAATATTGCCACGGTTATTGCCGGATTCGGTAAAAAGGTCCTGCTAATAGATCTTGATTCGCAAGGCAATGCTACGAGCGGAGTTGGGATAGAAAAGAAGGAGATCGAATTAACAGCTTATCAACTTCTTGTGGAAAACCATGATCCAGGCACGGCCATCAAAGAAACATCCATCGAGAACTTGTGGATCATACCATCGAACGCGCATCTTGCTGGTGCCGAGATGCACTTGATTGGACAGGATAAAAGAGAGTTCGTTCTGAAAGAACAGCTAAAAAAGATTTCAGCGGAGTACGATTATATATTTCTTGATTGTCCGCCGTCCCTTGGGCTGATAAGCATAAATGCTTTGACTGCAAGCAGTTATATAATTATACCACTCCAGTGTGAATACTATGCTCTAGAGGGTCTCGGGCAACTCCTAAACACCTACCAGCTTGTCAAAAAAAATCTGAGCGCAGCCATTGAGCTTGGAGGAGTGATTCTCACTATGGCTGATATTCGGACAAACCTGACGCAGCAAGTGATCGAAGAGAGGTCCGAAATTACTTTAAAGAGAAAACCTTTCAAAGCGTAATTCCACGGTCTGTAAAGCTTTCCGAGGCGCCAAGCTTTGGGAAACCCGCCGTTATTTATGATCCACAAAACCGAGGATCACTGGCCTATGCGGAACTCGGGAAGGAATTTTTGATGCGTTTTGGTTCAGACGACGACCGCAGCAATCTCGTTTCGATTACTCAAAAGAGTGCCGCCCCCGTCGGAAAAGGGGAAATTCAAGACGCAGGCCTTGCGGCTGAAAACGAACAGCCCCAAGCCATCCTAACGAATCCTTAAGAACACATATAAACAAGGAGTTGAAAAATGAAAAAAGCCCTGGGCAAAGGATTAAGCGCGCTCATCCCCGACAGCTATACGGAACATAGGGTCGCGACCGAGAAAGAAACTTCCCCAACAACGGTCACCCTCACCACGGAACCGGAAACCGCTGTTCCCGCGACCATCCTTCCGGAGAAAAGTTCGGCATTTCAACTGATACCGATATCTCTGATCTCGCCAAACGCAGACCAACCGCGAAAAATCTTTAATACGGAAACCATCGAAGAGCTCGCCGACTCTATTCGTGAAAAAGGCGTTTTACAGCCCGTCATCGTTAAGAAGAAAAACGGCGGGACATTCGAGCTCGTGTGCGGCGAGAGAAGATTCCGCGCGGCGGCACTTTGCGGTCTAAACGAAGTGCCCGCCATTATCAAAGACGTCGCCGACGAAGATTTTCTGGAATGGGCGCTGATCGAGAACATTCAACGCGAAGATCTGAACCCCATAGAGGAAGCGGAAGCCTACCAACGCCTCGTGGAGGAAAGGAGGATTTCCCAGGAGGAGGTTGCGAAACGAGTGGGGAAGAACCGCGCGACGGTTACGAACACTCTCAGACTTCTGCGCCTGCCCCAGGAAATAAAACAGTATTTGGTGGAGGGAAGGCTTTCGGCGGGACATGCCCGCGCCCTCCTGGGCCTTTTGACGCCGGAACATCAGCGGCAGATGGCCAAAAGGATCGTTGAAGAGAACCTGTCGGTTCGCCAGGTCGAAGCTATTGTCAATCGAAGCAACGCACACAAAAGGAAAGCAAAGTCTGCCCGGCACCTTAGCGCCGAGATCGTGGACCTTGAAACACGCCTGACACATTTTCTTGGAACGCAGGCGAAAATTTATCCACGCAAAAATCAGAAAGAGGGACGCGTTGAGATCCAATATTTTTCACTCGACGATCTCGATCGCGTTCTTCAAAAGATCGGTTTGCCTCGGGGGTGATCTTCCGCAGGGCGCCCTTCACGGACCGGAAGGCTAGAAAAGAGCCTTTACAGAAAGCCTGACCCGTGTGTTATAATTCCTGCGTTTTATCGCTCTTATAGGCCGTTCTTATCGTTTTAAAAGACGAAAAAGGCGATTCCTCGCAAAGCCGATAAACACCTTTCAAACGAAGGGAATTCCGAATGCCGAAGGATTTTTGGGCGAAGGGTTTTTCCATTCTTTTAATAATCTTTGTTTTGACCGGCTGCGGTTCTCCCACCGGGACGGGGACCCAGGGGGCCACGGAAATTAAGGTAAGCTTCTGGGGGACGCCCGAAGAGATCGGCATCATTGCTGAGGCCCTTGCGCCCTGGCAGGCAGAACATCCCGAGATCAAGATCATTTTTGAGCATACGCCCTACACCGGTTACATTAGCAAGATCCTCACCCGGATCGCGGGCGGCGCAGCGCCCGACATCATTGCCACTGAGGTCGACTACTTCGTAACGTTCGCGACCAAAGGCGTTCTGGAAGATCTGACACCGCATGAGACTGCCGACCCGGCAGGATTTGATAGAAACGATTTTTTCCCGCAAATCATCGACCGCTTCACTTACCAGGGAAAGCTTCTTGCTGCGCCCCGAGATATCGCCCCGTTCGCCTGCGTGTTCTACAACAAGAAGGTTTTTGATGAAGCGGGGATCCCCTATCCGACCGACGACTGGAACTGGAGCGACATGTTACGCCTTGCGCGCGAACTCACCAAAAAAGACAGTTCCGGCCGCATTACGCGATACGGTTTTTACGCCTGGGCCTGGCAAAATTTCATTTATGGGAACGGGGGCGGGCTTGTGGATGATGTTAAAAATCCCACGAAGACCCGGCTCGATGACGATCGTTCCATCATGGGGCTCCAGTTCTACGCCGATTTGAGCAATCTTTATGAAGCGATGCCGACGCTCGCGGCTTTCACGAATCTTGGAATGGGAGTGGACCGGATGTTCGCCAACGGCCGCATCGCAATGTTCCTTTCTGGCATCTGGGAAACCCCGCAATTCCGCAACTACCAATTCGAATGGGACGCGGTGATGTTCCCCAAGAATGATAAGGGCATCCGCGCATTCGGGACCGGAGGAACGGGATATGCGATCCTTAAGTCTTCGAAACACAAAAAAGAAGCGTGGAAAGTGGTCAAAGCTCTGACCGGACCCGAAGGGCAGAGGCAATTCGCCAAACGGGGGCTTGCTCAACCCGCGCTCATTTCCGTGGCGCAAAGTGACGCTTTTGCTGGGGACAGTTCTGCGCCTAAAAATAAAAAAATGCTTAACGAAGCCGTACAGTATGTGGTTTTTAGTCCTTTTCATCCAAAATGGCGCGAAATAGAAGAAAAGCATATCCGTCCCAAACTGGACCTTATCTTTAACGGGAAAAAAACTGCCGCGGAAGCCGTCAAAGAAATGGCTCCCGAAATTAACACACAGCTGAACCAGGCCGAATAAAAAAGCTTTTTAAAAACAAAAAGCCAAGGAGTTTTTGTTGCCATGCCCAGAAAATCCAAGGAAAGAAAAAAAGCAGAAGCCGAAATGCCCCTGAAAGAAAAGGGCGGCGAGAAGAAATTTGCTTCAAAATACGGCCATTTTACGGCCGATGGACGCGAGTTCGTCATCACACGTCCCGACACGCCGCGTCCGTGGGTGAATGTGATCTCCAACGGGGATTATGGCGTGATCGAAACGCAAACCGGCTCGGGATTTTCATGGCGCGACAACGCGAATTTGTCACGCGTCACACGATGGGACCAGGACCTTATCCGCGACAACTGGGGAAAATATATTTACGTACGCGATCAGGATAATGGGGACTACTGGTCCGGGACCTGGAAGCCATGCATGCCGAAATACGACTTTTTCGAAGTGCGCCACGGACAAGGCTACTCGGTTCTGACCAGCAAGCTTCACGGGATCCGGCTCGAAAAGACGATCTTTGTCGACGTGGAGGATCCAGTCGAGGTCTGGAAGGTCGTCTTGACGAATCAATCCGGAAAAAAGAGACGGCTGAGCCTTTTTACCTATTTCGACTGGTGCCTGGGGAATTGGTCGGACACGCATCGCGAATTCCATAAAACGTTCATAGAGACATGGATCGATAAAAAAAACGGATGCATTCACGGCGTCAAGCGCGCACCGCTTGTGCCGGGGTTCATTTCGACGGGAATGACCGAAAAGCCGCTCCAGGGGTTTCATGCAGCGAACCCCAAGCCCGTGGCGTATGACGGCGACAAGGAATTCTTCCTGGGACGGTATGGCGAGATCCACGCGCCGGCGGCCGTGGTGGAAGGAAAGTGCCGTGGGTCCGAAGGGAAGTGGGGCGATGCGGCGGCAAGCCTGCAGGTGGATATTGAGCTCGGGCCGAAAGAATCCAAGATCGTGATCTTCACGCTGGGGTCCACAAGAACCCGGGAAGAGGCCGAGCAGATCATCCAGAAATATTCCCATCCCCGGGTCGCGGAACAAGAGCTTCATAAAGTGAAAGCCCTTTGGGACTCCTTTATCCATGCCTCCGAAGTCGAGACGCCGGACGAGGCCCTCAATTTCATGACGAACACCTGGATGAAATATCAAGCGATCTCCGCGCGCATTTGGGCCAAGTGCGCCTATTATCAGTCAAGCGGCGGCTACGGATTCCGGGACCAGCTGCAGGATTGCCAGGTCTTTTTTGCGATCCGGCCCGAGCTCGCAAAAAAACAGATCCTACTCCATGCGGAGCAGCAATTTCCGGACGGGACGGTTTATCACTGGTGGCATCACGGGACAAATATCGGCGCTATTACCCACTGCTCAGACGATTTGCTGTGGCTTGATTTCATCACGTTGAACTATTTGGATGAAACCGCAAATGAGGCAATTCTGAACGAGGTTGTGAAATTCCTGCCAGATCCTAAAACCAACGAAGTCACCTCGGGAACGCTTTACGACCACATGCTTCGCGCGATCGACAAGGTTCTCACAAGGTTTTCGCCGCGGGGCCTTCCTCTGATCGGGGAGTGCGATTGGAACGATGGGTTGAGCCATGTGGGCACCCAATGGAAAGGCGAGTCGATCTGGCTCGGGCATTTTCTCTACGGTATCTTGAACCGCATGGCGCCGGTCATGGAAAAGAAAGGCGACAAAACGAAGGCCGTAGAATATCTCCGGCGCGCGGAAGCAATGAAAAAAGCTCTCAACGAACAAGGATGGGACGGGGAGTGGTACTTGGGCGCTACGCGCGATGACGGAAGACCGCTCGGCAGCAAAAAATGTGAGACGGGAAAGATCTTTCTCAACAGTCAAACCTGGGCCGTCATTACGGGCGTGGCCGATGCAAAACGCGCACGCATCGCGATGGATTCCGCCGCGAAGTGGCTCTACAAAAAACACGGGCCGCTCCTTCTCACGCCTGGTTACAACGTGACCGACGCAACGATCGGCTACATCACGCGTTATGCCCCATCCGTTCGCGAGAATGGCGGACTTTACACGCACGCCGGCACCTGGGCGGTCCAGGCTGAGGCGATGATGCGCGATGGAGAGCGAGCACATCAAGTCTACAAAAGCTTTAACCCCGCGATACGGGGTTTGGAGCCGGACATTTATTACAGCGAACCGTACGTGACGCCCGGGAACGTGGATGGCCCGGACTCGCCTCACAACGGACGCGGTGGCTGGACCTGGTACACAGGGTCAGCGGCGTGGTATGAAGTGGTGGCCATGAACTGGATCCTGGGCATTCGCCCCTCCGCCAAGGGGCTGATCGTAGATCCCGTGATCCCGAAGAAATGGCCCGGATTCAAAATGAAACGTCTTTTCCGCGGCAGCACCTACTTGATCGAGGTCAAGAATCCCGGTCAAACGGGGCAGGGGGTCCGGTCCGTTGTGGTGGACGGGAAAAAGCAGAAAGAAAGTCTTATTCCGGACCTCCGGGACGGAAGAACCCACCGGGTTGAAGTAACGCTCGGATAAGCGAAAAAACATGACCCTCTCAAGGAAATACTTTCCGGGTTCTAAATGTTTTCCGGGAAGCACCCTTTTGTTTTTTTTCGCGGTATGTTTTTTCGGAGCGTTCCTTCCGGCAGGCCTTGCCGCCAACAAACCCCAAGAACAAAAAACAGAGAAAACCACTAACCAACAAGCCACCCCCACAAAAGAAAAACCCGTGGAGACCTTTGTCCAACAGATCGGCCCTGCGGCCAGAGAAGCGCCGCTTGATATCGGGAAGGTCTTCGGTCTTGTTCTCGCCGGCAAGCCCCTCCGGGTCTCGACGCAATTCAAAGTTATAGATGACTTTAACGCGAAAGAGCTCAAAAACAGTCTTGGGGGAGCCTGGATCATAGACGAAGGGGAAGAAAAAAAGATTCGGCTGGACCTGAAAAGAGAAGACGCCCGCGAAGCCAAAGCCGGGGGCTCTTTATGGGCGAGGATCAATCTCAAGAAAAAAGAAAAAACAGCCTTCCAGACCTCTCTTGAAAAGCTTGATATGAGCGCAGCCCACTACCTCGTGATGAAATGCAAAACAGATCCTTTGGCGCCCTTTAAAGGACGTTTGCGCGTTGCTCTGACGGATTGGGCAGACAAGACCGTGGAGCGGGACATCACGGACGTCTGTCTTGAGGGAGAGGGGTGGAAGGAAGTTATTTTGCCAACGAACGTTTTTATGGGGATCGATCTCGATCAGCTGAAATTCCTTTCTTTTAGAATGTTTGCGCGAGACCAAAATCTGGCTGGGAAGCTGGGACTGGACGAAATCGCTTTCCTGGGATACCCGGAAGTTGGATTTGAAAGCGTGGCAGATAATTTTGTCGGATTTCCGAGCTCCATTCTGGCCGAGCCCCGGCGCGAAGAACTTTTAGCGACGAAGAGCGACAAAGAACTGCTTCTCAAGATCGCTCAAGACACCTGGCAATATTTTGAAAACGCTACCGATAAAAGAAACCGTCTTATCTCGGACCATTTTAAAGTCGGGGATTTTCCCCTTGCAGCCGCCTATACCTCACCTACGAATATCGCTCTGGATCTTATGGGAACCGTTGCCGCAAGAGAGCTGAAGATCATTGCTCCAGACCAGGCGGCCCAACGCGTTCAGAACAGTTTGAAAACGCTTGAAAAAATGGAGACGTGGAAAGGCTTTTTTTTCAACTTTTATGAAACGACCCGGCTGGGAGTGAACCGGCGATTCATTTCAAGCGTAGATAACGGATGGCTTGCCATCGCGCTGGTGGTGGTCCGCCAGGCTTTCCCGGGAGAGATCGCGAAAAAAGCCACGGTTATTTTGGACCGGATTCATTTTCAGGAATTCTTGGATCCCGACACTAATCATCTTGCCATTGGTTACGACCTGGACCGCCAGGGTCCAACCCCGTATCACTACGGGATGCTTGTGACCGAGGCGCGCGCTATGAGTCTCTATGCGATCGGCAAAGGAGATATCCCCCCCGAACACTGGTGGTATCTTTACCGTACGGCGCCGGAGGCGTGGGAATGGCAAACTCAAAAGCCGCAGGGGAAGATGGTCGAGCGCGACAAGGTCAGTTATTTCCAGGGTTATTATATCTATGAAGACAAGAAGTTCGTTCCAAGCTGGGGCGGATCGCTCTTCGAATTTCTGATGCCGACCCTTGTAATCGACGAACGGAAATTCGCTCCCAAAGGGCTTGGTCTTAACGACAAGATCGTCAGCGAGCTTCACCGGGACTACGCGCTCAAAGAAAAAAAATATCCCGTTTGGGGGATCTCGCCCGCCGCGACAGCCGACGGGCGGCGGTGGATGTACGGGGAGTACGGGATCAAAAAATTGGGGGCGAAAGGGTATCCGGACCGCGGCGTCATTACCCCCCATGCGAGCTTTTTGGCGTTGGATAGCATCCCCAAAGACGCAATCAGGAATATTCGAAAATTTCTGACATTCAACATCTACGGAGAATATGGTTTTTATGATTCGATCACTTTTCCGAGCCAGAAGGTGAATACCCAATACTTGACTTTGGACCAAGGAATGACGATTATTCCGATCGCAAATTATCTGAAAAAGGGCGTGATCCGGGAATATTTTCACAAAGATCCGGTGGGCAAAAAAGCTAAAGAGTTGTTAGGGCAGGAAGATTTCTTCCCGGGATGATGTCCTGCCAACCTCTTTCCGGGGAAAGAGTTGAACGCTGTCTCCGGAGAGACGGCGAAGGCCTAGAAACAAAACGCCCAATTAATGCTTTGAAAAAGCATATCGTGGAGTTAAAATGAGCGCCGCATGAGGCGCTTATATAGCGGCCAAAGAACAGGTTGTAACACAAAGCATTTTTGAAAGGAGCTCCTATCCCATGGTGATCAAGCAAATGCTCAAAGACCGAACTCTCACCGACAAGGAAAGAAAAAATCTAAGCATCCTTGAAGTCATTCGCAAGAACGGGCCGATTTCCAGGACCGACATCTCCAAGCTCACAGAGCTGAACATCGTGACGGTTTCTAACTACGTGGGCCATTACATTAAAAAAGGCCTTGTGGTAGAAGGCGAGTTGGACGAGTCCACGGGCGGACGCAAACCCGTGCTCGTGGAGCTTAATCCCAAGTCCGGCTATATCGTGGGCGTCGGGCTTAACATGATGAGCCTGGTGGCCGTTCTCGTAGATCTCGAGATCAACGTGATCAGCGAGATCAAGCGTGAAAGGGCCCCGGAGAATTCCGAGAAAATCATCCTTCAAATGGTGGATCTCGCGGCGGAGATCATCGAAAAGACGGAGATCGACAAAACCAAGATCGTGGGCGTCGGGGTCGGCATCCCCGGGATCATTGACGAACGCGGGCGGACGATCCGCTGGCCACAAAGCCTGGGAGACAAAGATATTTCAGTCTGTTCCTCGATCAAAGATACTTTCGAAAAGAGACTCAACATCCCCACGATCGTGGAAAATGACGCGAACGCGGCGGTGCTCGGAGAAAAATGGCTGGGACTGGACCGCGATGTGCGGAACATGGTTTATATGTTCTCGGGTGTTGGTTGCGGCATCTTGATTAACGAGGAGATCTATCGCGGAGCGAACGGCGCCGCGGGCGAGCTCGGGATCACGAGCACGCACGCAAGCAAAGACTATTCCTTCAAGATCGCAACGCAACTTGGCCGGTGGGAAATGGATATCGGCATGGTTCGTCACGTGCGCGAGTGGATCGAAAAAGGCGAGCCCTCAATCCTGAAAGACCTGGTCAAGGGCGACCTTTCCAAGCTGACCTTTAAAGAGATCGTCAAGGCCGTACGGGAAAAAGACGCCCTGGCGATCAAAGCGGCGGAACAGGCCGGACAAGATCTCGGCAAGAAAATAGCATTTATCGTGAACCTTCTCAATCCTGAAGTGGTGGTGATCGGCGGTGGTGTGGAGGATTGCGGTGCGCCGCTTCTCGACGCGATCAAGGATACGATTAAGGAGTGGTCCGTTGAAGAAGCCGCGACGCAGGTCAAGATCATCCCGTCCGCCTTCGGCGAAAATGCCGTAGCGCTGGGCGTGGTCGGCATTGTGGCCCGCGAAGTTTTCGCCCAGGCCTAAGCGCTTTTAGCTCTCGGCCCCGAAATGCAATCCCTTATACAGGAACTCAAGCACCGGGTTCTCGCGGGAGGGGACATCTCTCGGGACGAAGCCCTCCGTCTCAGTTTGATCAAAGATCCTGCAACTCTCGATCTCCTTTTAGACGCTGCCCACGAGATCACAACCAAGTTCCGGCCCTCCCAACCCGATCTTTGCTCGCTCGTGAACGCCAAAAGCTACCTTTGTTCCGAAGACTGCGGTTTTTGTTCCCAATCCTCCCACTACGAAACGGGCGTGAAACGCTATTCCCTCATGAGCCCGAGGGAGATCTTGAAGAAAGCAAAAAAATGCGAAGCCAGCGGCGTACAAAGTTTTTGCGTGGTCACGAGCGGCGAGACCTTGAATGACACTGAATTCGAACGAGTGCTCGCAACGTTCCGCTTGTTAAGCGAGAAGACCCGTCTCCGGCTGGATGGGTCGCTCGGGAACCTGACGGCTGAACAGATCCGGAAGCTTCGCGAGGCAGGGATGCGGCGCTTTAATCACAACCTCCAATGTTCTCGCGAGTTTTATCCCGAGATCGTTTCCACGCATACCTATGACGAGCGGAGAGAGACGCTAAAATTCCTGGCGGAGAGCGGCGTCGAAGTGTGTTCGGGCGGTATTTTGGGGATGGGAGAGACGGAAGAGGACCGGATCGACCTCGCATTCGAGCTCAAGCCTTTTGACCCTTGCTGCTTGCCGGTCAATATCCTGAACCCGAGGCCCGGAACGCCGCTTGAAGGGCGAAGGGCCATCTTCCCCGAGGAAATCGTCAAGACCGTCGCTATCTACCGCTTTATTCACCCCAGGGCCAACATCAAACTTGCCGGTGGACGCGAAAGAAATCTCGGCATTTATTTTCAAGAAAAGGCCCTCCGCGGCGGAGCGAACGGATTTGTGGTTGGCGGTTACCTTACGACCGCAGGCAATCCTCTCCGGGAAGACCTCGACATGCTCCGGCGGGCCGGTTTTTCCCTGGAAGACGCCAACGGAAACGACTGTTGCCAGGCCGGTTGCAGGAAAGGCTGTTAGCAGAGCGGCCATCTTGGAAATCTCACTCAAAGAAAAGATCATTCTTATCACAGGCGGCACCAGCCAGCTCGGGCGGGCGTTCGTTCGCAAAGCTGTCCAGCGGGGTGCGCGCGTTTTCTTCACTTATTTTAAAGCCCTTGAGACCGCTAAGGAGCTCGAACAGGCCGGCGCACAGGGGTTCCTTCTCGATCTGGCCGACGTCAAGGCCATGGATGCTTTTGCCGCGATGTTCAAAGAAAGAAGCGAATCTTTGGACGTCCTCATTCACAATGCCGCCTCAACCGCGGACGCTTTTATCGAAAAAATGCCTGAAAGCGAATGGGACAATGTCCTACGGGTCAATCTGAAGGCTCCTTTTTATCTTACTCAAAAACTCCTGCCTTTTCTTTTAAGAAAGACACCGAGCAAGGTATTCACCCTCGTCAGCCGTGCAGGCCTGAGCGGACTTGCCGGAGCTGCGAATTACGCCGCCTCGAAAGGCGGACTGATCGCGATGACCAAAACGCTCGCCAAAGAACTTGGCCGGAAAAAAATCCTTGTGAATGCCGTAAATCCGGGCTTTATGCGGTCTTCCATGACCGCGAACATCCCCCAGGAAATTCTTCAAAGAAATCTCGAGGAGAGCCCGCTCAAAACTTTTTCGGACCCCGAAGAGGTCGCGGACTTTCTCCTCTTTCTCTCCTCGGATCAGATGCGTCAGGTGACAGGACAAGTGTTTCATTTTGAATCCCGCCCCGCATGACAGTACAGAGAGAGGAAAAACAGCACAGGAGTGCAAGGATGTTGTGTTGTAGACGAACCGTTTATGGCCACGCTGCCTCCGTAGCCCACTCTAAAAGAACGACTTTTTTCGGCCGATGTGAGTTTGTGGCGCACGGTTTTTATGTTCCGCCGCATCAAGAACCTGAGCGCAGCCCTCTGTGCCCGAGGGTCCTGCGTGTTAAAACCCGCGCATCTCGCTATTGTTATCGCAAAAATCTTGAGGCATCCACCAGGAATGGTCAAAGATGAAGAAGAGAAACTATCTGTTTTTGATATTAATAGTATTAAGCTTTCATATTTTTCTGAACTATCAAATCCTGAAAAAAAGCAGCTTTTTCAGAGTGGAGGATGAAGGCGGCATCGTAGTGAACAGTTTGTTTTATTACCGCGCGGTGTTCGCAGATAACACGACTAGTTTTAGTGATAAACTACATTATATTTTTGAATTGTATGGCAATTGCCACCCCCATCTTGTCGATCTTGCGGGGGCCCTCTCGTGGAAAATCTTATATTCACTCAAGCTTTTGGACATAGATTTAATGGTCCTGATGGTTAATTCTATATTTCTTCTTGTTTTGTTGAGCAGCGTCTATGGAATCGGTTCGATGGTTTTTAATAGAAACGTAGGTGTACTGTCTGCGGCGTTGGTTTCGATGTTCCCCGTGGTCTTCGGGCATTCAAGGGTGGCTATGTTGGATTTTCCTTTAATGTGCATGATCTCCCTTGGATTTTACTTGCTTCTAAAAACGAGAGGATTTAGCTCTGTCTCCTATAGCCTATTAGCGGGGATAGCGCTCGGCTTGTCGCAAGCGACCAAGGAGACAGCCTTTGTTTTCATCCTTGGCCCGCTTATTTATTATTCGATCAGAGCCTATCCGGCAAACAACAAAAAGAGGGCGTTGTTGAATTTCGTTATGATGGCGACTTGTTTTTTTGCCGTATCGGCGATCATCTATCTCAGACCGGAAAATCTACACGTATTCAAAATATTTTTTGGAAAAATTACTTACATCAAAAGTCCCTTGAGTCCCTTTCATTACCTGTCTAATTTTATAGAAATGACGGGACCCCTTGTCTCAGTCATAACGCTGCCCTTGCTGGCGCATTATCTGGTTAATATCAAGGGAAGAGATAAGTTTTTACTTATTTGGTTCATCATTCCGATCGCGTTGTTTAGCCTCTCTCAAAACAAAACCATAAGATTTCTTTTGCCAGTATTACCGGCCTTTGCCCTCATGGTGAGCAGCGAAGCGGACAAGATCAAACTGTCCAAGGAGTTTAAAAAAACAGTTTATGCCATGCTGATTTTAATCCCGATCGTTCAATTCGCATTTTTTAATACAGGTCTCTTAGACACAAAAATAAAAAGCATATACTTTGAAACGGGTATTTTGCATGCTATAAAGGATGAACATCCGCCTGATTCGGTGAAATTGTTAGAAGTTTTTAATATGGAAGCGAAAATGAATAAAGGAGTGCCGAAAAAGGTGCTTTTTTTATTCAGCATCGGAAAAATTGGTTGGCCGTTCTGGTTGAATGTTGTTTTGCATCAACTGCCTTTCGATGTGGCGGATCATCTTCGGACAGATGAAGCACAAGTGGTGGATAGTTATGGGATCGATTGGAATGAAAAAATTTTAGAAGCGGACTATATTATCGATAAGACAGGGTCTAAGCCCGGCTCGGACTGCGCAAAGCATATTTTAAAAGGGCTGGAAGATGGTTTTTCCAAACATAAGGGCCGGTTTGACTTGATTGCCAAAATAAAATTATCCTTTGATGGTTCCGTGATGTATGTTTATAGAAAATCGGAGAGCATAGGGCCGCAGACCGGCGTGAAGTCCTAGAATGGTGCGGGATATGGTCTGCGAAAACACGGATCTCGAGTTTTCATTTACGCGAGTTTTCGAGCAGATATACTAAGGATCCCATCCCGCAGGGATATTCAGCCGTTTTTCGGACCTGCCTGCAAGAGACGCCTGAGTGAGAGCGACGATTTTCACGCGAAACGGAATATTATGAAACGGAAAAATAGAGAATGAACAAGCGACGCGTGGTAGTCACGGGCATGGGGGTTCTTTCTCCGATAGGGAACACGCTTGCGGAGTTCCGTGAGAACCTTAAAAAAGGCGTCTCCGGGAAGGAGAATGCAGACCGCTCCATCGTCGAAGGATATGAGTTTCCTCCGATCTTTCCTCTCAAGGGCTTCAACCCGCGTCCCTACGGGACGCATCTCCTGGATCCCTTCATTCAATACGCCGTCGCGGCCGCTGAACAGGCGGTCACCGATGCCCGATTCGATGTTGCTGCCGTAGACCCTTACGATATCGCGCTTTCCATTAGCTCCAGCAAAGGGGGCGTCCACAGCCTCGGGCGGTTCAAGGAGCGTTTCCTGAGAAATCCCAGCGCGATCCTAGGCGCAAGAATGTACACCAGCGCCGTGCCGAATTTTGCCGATCAATGGATCGCCCGGCGCATGAAGATCCAGGGACCCGCCAAGTGTTACGTGGCTGCGTGTGCAACAGGGACCGTGGCCATCGTCCAGGGGTTCCGTATGGTTTCCGAAGGGCAGGCGGAGTATTGCCTTGCTGGAGCAACGGACGCCTCTATCACGCCGCTTATGCTAGGAGGCTACAACAATATGAGAGCGCTTGCAGCTAAAGATATCCGCCCATTCGACAAAAGACGCGACGGATTTCTTGTGGGCGAAGGCGCGGGCGTGGTCTTCCTTGAAACGCTGGAAAGCGCGCGGGCGCGCGGCGCAAAGATCTACGGTGAGATCGTCGAGGCCGCCTACGGTCAAGACAGCAAACAGCCGATCCACTTTGATCTTACGGAGCACGCTCTGTCCTACACGCTGGGGGTTCTTATCAAGAGGGCCGGGATCACGCCGCGGGAGATCGACTATGTGAATCTGCACGGCACAGGCACGAAGTACGGGGATCTTTATGAAACGTCAGAGCTTAAAGAAGCGTTCGGGGAGCAGGCTTACGGGATCCCTATGAGTTCGACCAAAGGTTCGACTGGGCACATGCTCGGCGCAACGGGTGCCGTTGAGATCATCGCGACGCTCCTGGGGATCCAAGAAGGCTTCATCCCGCCGACGGTGGGACTTGAAGAAAAGGACCCGGCATGCGACCTTGACTATACGCCCGGGAATATGCGCCGTCATACGATCACGAACGCCGTCAAGGTCTCCATGGGTTTCGGAGGGCAGGTCGCTGCCGCTCTTTTCAGAAAAGTCTGATCTTTTAAGTTGGTTTCTAATCGTAGGGTGAGCGCCTTTCGAGGGGGAATGGAAAACTTATTTTCTCAAGAACTCAAATCCTTAAAAGAAAAAAACCTTTTTCGCCGTCTTCGCGTTTTGGAAGACCTTAAGGGCACGCACGCGACATTCGAAGGGCGGAGACTCCTTCTCTTTTGCAGCAACGACTACCTGGGACTTAGCCGACATCTCCGCGTGGTCCGGGCCGCCCAAAAAGCGCTCAAGACTTACGGTGTGGGCGCGGGTGCGGCGCGACTTATCTCAGGGACCTCGAAGGCGCACGCCGTCCTTGAAAAGAAACTAGCGCAGATCAAAGGAAAAGAAAACGCACTAGTCTTTGCTTCTGGATTTCTCGCGAATCTCGGCATTCTGACCGCGTTTGCCGGCGAGAAAGACACTATCATTATGGACAAGCTTTGCCACGCGTCGCTCGTTGACGGTGCCCGGCTCTCGAAAGCCGAGCTTCGTGTATTTCCGCATAAAAATTATAAGAAATGCGAAGAACTTCTCCGCGGTTCGCAGAGCGCGAGGCGGCGGATCCTCGTGACCGAAACGGTGTTCAGCATGGACGGCGACCTGGCGGACCTTAAAGAACTTGTCCGCTTGAAAAAAAGATATAACGCATTGCTTGTCGCTGACGATGCGCATGGTACGGGGGTTCTGGGAAAGCATGGCCGCGGTATGACCGAAGACGGGAATCTTTCAAAAAAGATCGATATCATTATGGGGACGCTTTCAAAAGCTCTCGGCGGTCTCGGGGGATTTATCGCCGCAGACAAAGGCATAGTAGATTATCTGGTGAATTTCGCGAGGCCGTTCATCTTTGCGACCGCGCTCCCGCCCCTTCTTTGTGAGGCCGCGCACGAGGCGCTCTGCGTCGTCGAGGAAGAACCCGTGTTAAGGAAAAGACTTTGGGACAATATCCATCAAGTTTATCAAGGGCTCGCGGGGCTTGGGCTTTCGATCGGAAAGCCCGAATCCGCGATCCTTCCGGTGATAATAGGCGACGAAGGAAAAGCGATGGAGGTCTTCGAAAAACTTCTTGCGCACGGGGTCTTCATTCCTGCCGTGCGTTATCCAACCGTTCCCAAGGGAAAGGCCCGGCTGAGGATCACCGTTTCCGCGGCGCATACCCGTCAAGACATCGCAAAGTTAATCGCGGCATTTATAAAAGCCATAGAACAATAAAAACCCCGATGCGAAACAAAGAGAAGAGAACAGACAGACTGATCGCTAAAGACCGAAAGCATCTTTGGCACCCCTTCACCCAAATGAAAGAATGGCAGACCGACGAGGTAGTGGTCATTGAAAAGGGGGAGGGCCGCTATCTCATTGACACCGAAGGGCGGAAATATCTCGACGGGGTGTCGTCGCTTTGGTGCAATGTTCATGGGCATCGGGTCAAAGAACTCGACCGGGCGATCGAAAAACAGCTTAAAAAAATTTCCCACAGCACATTTCTCGGGCTTACCCATCCGACAGCGATCGAGTTGGCCGAAAAGCTCATCGCGATCGCTCCCAAAGGGCTTACCCGTGTTTTTTACTCCGACTCCGGATCCGAGGCCGTAGAGATCGCGCTTAAAATGGCGTTCCAATATTGGGCTCAAAAAGAATGTCCCGGAAAGAAAAAATTCGCGCGGCTTGTGAACGCCTATCACGGCGACACGCTCGGGTCCGTGAGCGTCGGCGGGATAAACCTTTTTCACCGGATCTATAAGCCGCTTCTTTTTGAAACGATTGCGATCCCGTCACCGTACCGCTATCGCTGGGAAACGGGCAGCGCTCCGGAAAAAGCGAAAGAAGAGGCGCTGGGGGCGATGAAAAAAATTTTGCGAGAACATCACGCGGAGCTTGCCGCATTCGTCATGGAGCCGCTGATGCAAGGCGCCGCGGGGATGATTGATCAGCCGGCGGGATACATTTCCCGTGCCAGAGAGCTGACGCGAAAGTATAATACGCTCTTGATCTTTGACGAGGTTGCGACGGGGTTCGGGCGGACCGGGAAAATGTTCGCGGCGGATCACGAAAACATAACACCCGATATCATGGCGATCGCCAAAGGCATCACCGGCGGCTATCTCCCTCTTGCCGCAACGCTTGCGACCGAGGAGATCTACGGCGCGTTCTTGGGCCGCTACGAAGAATTTAAAACGTTCTTCCACGGCCACACCTATACGGCGAACCCGCTGGCCTGCGCTGCGGCGATCGCGAATCTCGCGCTTTTTGAAAAACAAAAAACGCTGGCGAAGCTACAACCTAAGATCCGGTTTATTCAAAAACGCCTCAAAGATTTTTATAAACTTAAGTGTGTCGGCGATATCCGGCAATGCGGCATGATGGTCGGGATCGAACTTGTTCGCGATCCAAAAACAAAAGAAACTTTTAGTCCGAAGGAAAAGATCGGCATGCGCGTGGTCGAACGGGCCCGCAAGAAAGGCGCCATCCTCCGCCCGCTGGGTCCGGTGATCGTTCTTATGCCGCCGCTTGGGATGACGGAAAAAGAGCTCAACCGTTTGTTGGACATTACTTACGAATCCATTAAGGAAGTGACGGAATGAATATTGAGGGCACAACGCACAACGCACAACGTGCAACGAAAAAGTTTCTTCGTTGTGCGTTGCCCGTTGCCCGTTGCGCGAGGTTTTTATGAAGTCAGGCATCTTTATTACTGGAACGGACACGGATGTCGGAAAAACAGTGATTTCCGCCGGCCTCGCGCTTGTCCTTCGGGATCGCGGACTAAAAATCGGTGTCATGAAGCCCGTGGCGACTGGCTGTTATGGTGGCGATGGGCGGCTTGTCTCACAGGATGCGGCATTCCTGATGGAAGCCGCCCAGAACGAATACCCGCCGCTTATGAGTCCGTCGCGTTTTCGCAACGCTCTTTCGCCGAACGTCGCGGCCACCCTCGAAAAAAGAGAAGTGGATGTTCCCAACATTCTTAAAAGTTACCGCACACTTCAAAAACACTATGACTTCATGATCATTGAAGGCGTGGGAGGGCTTATGGTTCCCCTCAAAAAGGATTATTATGTGGCCAATCTCATTCGCGATATGGGGTTGCCTATCGTGATCGTGTCGTATGCGGGGCTTGGCGCGATCAATCACACGTTGCTTACCGTGGACGCGGCCAGGATCCGGGGACTGGAAGTGCGCGGCATTATCTTTAACCGTGTTTCCGTAACGAATTACTCGTTGGCCGAGCTTACAAATCCAAAGGTCATTCACGATCTTTCCGGCGTTCCGATCCTTGGCAGTTTGCCTAATATTGAGGGGCTCAACATGGACAACTGCCAATTCGGAAGGCTCAAGGAGATCTTTCAAGAACGCATCCGGATCGACAAGATCGCGGGAAATTCTGCCGGCGTCATTCCTTCCCCGTGATCCGAAAGGAACACCAACCTTGTCCAAACGGTCCCAGCACTTAACCATTTCAGCCAAGTTGGAGTCGGGAGCGCCCAGGCCGCCGTTCAAAAAAAGCAAGGAAAGACCTGGACGGAAAGCCATCGGCATTCGGCTTGAAAGAAAAAAAGACGCAAGTTTACTAGGTTTCAATCTTAAACGTCCTTACCCGCCCGAAAAAATCCGCATTCCCATTCCCGCCCTTGCGAAGCCATGCGTTAAAGTTGGCCAAACGGTTCAGACCGGGCAAAAGATCGCGGAAACACAAGGACCGGAAGGGGTGAACCTTCATGCCGGAATGCCCGGTACGGTAGCAAAAATAGGGGTTTTTCCAAGCGCGGCGGGTTCTGGAAAAAGGATGATCGAAATCCATAAACACGGAGAGTCCAAAGCCCTTCCGCCGGCGGAGGCGCGCAAAGGATGGGACGAGATCTCGGCAGAAGAACTCCCGAGGATCTTTCAAAATTCCGGGCTTGTGACTACGGATCCGCTCATGGAACCTGTCCACGTTAAGCTTGGGCGGTATGCCGGGGCGAGAACGATCATCATCAACGGTTGTGAGCCAGAACCTTATGTGACCTGCGAACAAACACTCATCCTGTCTCATTCCTTGGAAATTTTAAAAGGCGCCGGATTACTCAAAAAAGCTCTTCGCGCCGAAAAGATTCTTTTCGCTTTCGAGAATTGCAACCTCGAGATGATCGAGCTGATCAAGAGCAAGATTTACTTTTTGAAATGGGAGCATGTGGAGGTCCGGACCGTGCCCGCGCTCCATCCCCAAGGACTGGAAAGCACGTTGCTTCAGGCCTGGTTTCCGGAAGCGGAAGACGAGGCCATTGTTTTTCCGGCGTCCACGGCATTCGCGGTTTACGAAGCGGTGGTGCAACAGAAACCTTTTTATGAAAGGGTCGTGACCGTGGGCGGCGAATGCGTGGTCGAGCCGCGGAGCCTTTGGTTGCCGATCGGAATTTCTTTCCACGATGCGCTTCACGCTTGTAAAGGGGTCATGCGCGAACCTCAAACCATCCTGATGGGTGGACCCATGGCCGGAGAGACGCAGACGACGACGGAGGTTCCCGTCATGGCCGGGACGAACGCTATTCTTGCGCTTCCCGAAGAGATCGCAAAAGAAGAAACGGAGGCCTCGACGAGGGAGCCGTGCATCCGCTGCAATCTTTGCGTTGACCATTGCCCCGTTTTGCTTTCGCCTGCGATGATCACGTTAGCTGCGGAGCAAAAAGAATTTGCCACTGCGGAAGAATGGAATGCCATGGAGTGCATAGAATGCGGAAATTGCGCCTATGTATGTCCCTCCAAACGGCCGATGCTGAGGCTGATCCGCTCAGCCCGCACTCTTTCGAATCCGGCGGTGGCTTATGGCTGAAACGAAAACATTTTTTTATAGAACGGCTCTGCCGCCGCACATTCATTCCTCGGATTCTTTAGCCAGACGGTATTGGGGGCAGCTCGTCGCACTTATACCCGTTTTTGTGACAGCCTGTCTTGCTGGACGCGCGGAAATTCTTCGCATTTTTTTAATCTGTCTGGTGAGCACGACCGCGTTCGAATTCCTGGCGACAAAGCTTTTCCGGAAAAAAGAAAGTTTGCAAAACGGTGAAGCCGTGCTTGCCGCGGCCCTTTTTTCGCTGCTCATGCCCTCGAGATGTCCCTCCGAAGTCGTGGTGCTCGGTGTTTTTACGGCGGTCTTTGTCGCCAAAGAGCTTTTTGGCGGCGCAGGCTCCTATCCTTTGCACCCACTTTTTTTAGCGCGCATATTTTTAAAACTCTGTTTCCCCAAAGTCATGTCGGAACCGATGCTTCTGGTTGACAGCAGCGTCTGGACGTTTGCGGGTCTTGGTCTCGGCGGGATCATTCTTCTCAAACAAAAACAAGGCTACTGGGAAACGCCCGCTCTCTTCATGTCCGTTTGCTTTGTCTGCGAAGCTTTGTTCGGAGGGCAAGGGACGCCAGCCACCTTTTTCAGCGGCGTTCTTTTGACGTCTTTTTTTCTTTTAGCGGATCCCGTGACCTTGCCCTTGACGCGCAAGGGGACGGCCTTTTTCATCCTTGGCGCGGCGCTTTTAAGCTCGAGGCTCAACCCGGAGGGATTCTCGATCCTGTCGGCGGGATATGCAATTCTTCTGATGAATCTTCTGACGCCCTGGCTGGACGTCTGGCTCAAACCCATTCCCTACAAAACGAAACATCCGCTCAAAGCGACTTGGTCAACATGAGCGCCAAAAAAATAAAGGCTTGGACAGTTCTAGCATTGAAATATCTGTTTTTTGTGTTTTTCCTCGGACTGCTTGCCGCGATCCTTTACGCAGCGCAGCTGCTGGGGAGCTAAAAAGCATGGGATCCTGGTCCAGATGAAACTGCCCGAAAGGCTTTTTTCAAGAATGTTTTTAGCCTATCTTCCATTCATGGTCTATCCCTACGGTTTTTTCAAGGCCGGCGTTGCGGCGCTTTGGATCGTCGCGTTCCTTTGGGGCACGGTCTCTTTTTTCTGGTTTACCCGACGCTTTTTCCCCGACCATCTTTTGAAGCACGCCTTTTTCCTTTGGCTTGTCGTGTGGGCGCAAGCCATGTGGACGCTCACGAAGCTACCGCCCTACTGGATCGTGAGCGTTTTCTTTCTGACCCCGGTCTCCTTTCTCGATGATACAGCGAAAGCCAGCCATGTCCGCGTTTTTTCTAAAAAAGTGCCGCGATATTTTTTTGAGAGGGTCCTGACAGGAATCAGCTTTGCGGGTTTCGTGATGCTGTTGGCGCTTGTTCGGGAGATCGGGGAAAACAATCTTGGAATAAGAGCGTTCGAACAGCCAGCCGGTATGTTGCTTGTGGCCGCGGCCGTTGCTTTTTTATGGAAAAATCAACCCTATCGCAGGCGGTCCCAAGACCCATCAATCGAAGCGGAGCGGAGATTGGGGCCGTCCGAATCACCATTAATGAAAAGAAAACGAAGACTTGAAAGGGGATAAAATGTATTTCTTGATCATCACCTTCAGTTTTTTGCTGGCGATGCGCGGCGCGAGGCACATGCCTCTCCAAAGACCCGCCGAGGGCCTCAGGCGCATTGTTCGCGAAGCCACGGATTTTTTTCTCACAATGAGTTTGATCCTCGCGCTTTTGGCGGTTGCCGCAGCATTCGAAGAAATTCGGACTGGCGCCCGGGACTACGCAATCTTGGGCTGCGGAATAGCGGCCTATCTGCTCTCGCGTCATCAGAAAAAAACGGATGTTTTCTTCCTTGCCGTGACGGCAAGTATTTTTATGATCGGTTCAAAACAACACGCTCTTTTGCAGGGAATCTTGCTGGCGGGGGTCGTCAGCGCGGGAACAGCGCTTTTTCAAGCCTGTTTTCTGGGCTTGAGATACAGACTTCTTTTTTCGTCCGTGCCGGCCTCCATGAAAGGATGGCCAAGCCTGTGTCTTTTGGCCGGATTTATTTCTATGGTTTTATGGGGCCTCTGGGATTCGGCTTTCTAAGGTTTTTGTTTGCGAAATCGACAATAGCGAGAAGAAAAAACTTGTCCCAACGAATTTGTTTTCACCCCGTTAGGAATTAGTGAGATAATACTCAATCAGTGTGGGGTCGGTTTAAAAAAGCTTTGAAATAAATTGTAAACACGGAAAACGCGAAAATGTTTCTGAAAAACACTTCCCCTCTCTCATGGGACAAAGGAGCTTTCTCATGGCCATCGAAAACATTCTGTTAGGAGCGGTCGAAAAAGAGGCTTCGGACATTCATCTTACCGTAGGCCGGCCTGTGACCTACCGCTTGGTCGGGGACCTGGTCTCGGTCAGCGAGAAGGCGCTGACCCAGCAGGATACGGAAGCCCTGGCCAAAGAGATCACGACCGAAGTCCAGCGCAAAAAGATCGAAGAGATCGGAGGCGTCGATTTCGGGTTTTCTTTTCAGGAAAAGGCACGTTTTCGCGTCTCCTGTTTTAAACAGCAGGGTCATTATTCACTTGTGTTGCGGCTCCTTCCCTCAAAGTTTTACAGCTTTGAAGAGATCGGATTACCACCGCAATTGATCGAGACGGTAAGCCTTCCGCGCGGCCTGGTGCTTGTGACGGGCCCCACCGGTTGCGGTAAAACGACCTCGCTCGCGACCATGCTCAATTACATTAACGAAAACTTCCCCAGACACATCATTACCGCCGAAGATCCAATCGAGTTCATGCATCATCATAAAAAGTGCGTGATCACTCAGCGGGAGGTTGGGGAGGACGTTCCGAGCTTTGCAGAAGCCATCGTAAAATCTTTGCGTCAGGACCCGGACGTCATTCTGATCGGAGAAATGCGTGACCTAGCGACCATGGAAACTGCCATTCGTGCTGCTGAAACGGGCCATTTAGTATTCTCCACGCTCCACACGACGGGTGCCGCACGAACGGTGGACCGCATCATTGATGTTTTCCCCGCCTATCAGCAGCCGCTTGTCCGCGTGCAACTTGCTTCTACGATCGTTGCCGTGATCTCGCAAGTGCTTGTGCCTCGCCTGGACGGGAAGGGACGCGTGGCGGCATTCGAGGTCATGTTCGCAACGCCGGCCATTCGCAACCTCATTCGCGAAGGCAAAACCTATCAGATCATTTCCGAGCTTCAAACCGGGTCGCGCCACGGCATGGTCATGATGGACGATTACCTCAAACAACTGTATACCCAGGGCATTATTAGCTATGAAGCCGCCCTCGACGTTGCCGTTGATTCCCGCGAGCTTGGTCTTCAACTTTCCAAAAACCAACCCATAAGCAAGGGGAAAGACAAAGGAAAATAAATAAAACTTGACCTGACAGGGAGGCATGGGTATTCTATGCCCGCCTTCGCGCCGTTTGACGGCGCAGTTCGGGTCCCTGGTTTTTTTAGAAGGGTCAACTCGGACGAGCAGGGAGGGTAAGTCCCGAAAGCATCCGGACGAAAATGGGGCTTGGAGAAATTCCACGCAAAAGAGATCCAGTTCGAATTTATTCCCAGAGTCTTAGTACCGTTCTCCATCTAACTTTAGGGGTTAACGGCACGATACTGCGAACCCATACTAATGAATAGCAACGCAGCATAGCCACCACTTTCAGCTCTTTCCGCGTATTTTTCAGGAAAATCGAACCCAGGACCCGAAGACCCGGTCTCAATTGAACCTCAAAATGACAAAGCAAATCCCGGCGGGAAATTCTCTCAAGGAAAAACTGTTTTTGGTAGATGGCAATTCCTTCTGTTACCGGGCTTTTTACGCGATCCCGAACCTGACGAATTCTAAGGGCGAGCCGACCAACGCCATTTATGGATTCGTAACTATGATGCGCAAGCTCATGGCGGAGCAGCGGCCAGACTATGTTGCCATGTGTTTTGACCGGAAAGAGCCGACGTTCCGGCATGAACAATACAAAGAGTACAAAGCGCACCGCAAACCCATGCCCGAAGAGCTCGTGAAACAGATCGAACCCATTAAGGAGTTTTGCCGGATCTCAAACATGACGATCTTTGAAAAAGCGGGGTACGAAGCAGATGACGTGATCGGGACCTTGGCAAGGCAGGGAAAAAAAGAAGGTTACCAAGTGTTTATCATTACGGGGGATAAAGACGCCTTCCAACTGGTCGATGATCAGGTCAAGATCCTCCAGCCTCACAAGGAGAGCCTGGTCTATGACGCCGAAAAGGTCCGGGAACGTTTTAGCGGGCTTGGACCGGATAAAGTCGTGGACATTCTCGCCCTCATGGGGGATGCCTCGGACAATATCCCGGGCGTACCGGGGATCGGTGAAAAAACCGCCATCAAACTCATCCAGGAATTTGGTTCCGTGAGCGGTCTCCTTGAACGACTGGAAGAAATTCCTTCGGAGAAACAAAGGCAGAAGATCCAAGCGAACGTGAAAGACCTGAAATTATCCCAAATGCTCGCGACAATCGATACAGATGTGACGCTTGAGATCGATTGGGACGCCTTGCGCGTGGCCGAGCCACAGACCGCGGCCCTGATGGAATTTTTTAAACGGTATGAGTTCCGAGGGCTCCTGAAAAGCGTCGCGGGGCAAGGCGGGAAAGAGGCGGAGGAGCGGAAATACCAAACGATCGAAACTCTCCAAGAACTCAAAAATTTTACAAGAGAACTTAAAAAAGCGAAAACCGTTAGTTTTGACACCGAAACGACCTCGACCGATCCCATGAAGGCCGCCCTGGTCGGCATGAGCCTCTGTTGGGAACCCTTTACAGCCTATTACATACCCGTATCTTCCCGGGCGCACCAAGGTCCAGGACTGCCTCTTACGCAGGTTTTGGATATTGTGAAACCGGCGCTCGAGGACGGTAAAATCATTAAATACGGGCAGAACATCAAATATGACGAGATCGTGATGGCACGCCACGGAGTGCGTCTTTGTGGCGTTGCGTTCGATACCATGATCGCAAGTTATTTGATCGATCCCGTCAAACGGAACCATAATCTTGATGATATCTCGCTTGAATATTTGAACGTGCAAAAGATCACAACCGAAAGCCTCATCGGGACAGGGAAAAAAAGCATTACAATGGACGCCGTTCCGCTCCCGCAGATCACGGCCTACGCTTGCGAAGACGCCGATTGCGTGATGCGGCTTGTGCCGGTTCTAAAAGGAAAGTTAGAAGAGCTTAAGCTTACCGAACTTTACGAAAAGGTCGAACTGCCCTTGTCCGGCGTGTTGGCACAGATTGAAATGAACGGTGTAGCGCTAGATCTGAAGTTCCTTAAAGAGCTTTCGGAGAAAGCCGCAGAGGAGATCGATGCTCTCGTAAAAGATATTCATACAAAGGCCGGGACGGAATTCAACCTGGATTCGCCGAAGCAACTCGCGGATGTGCTCTTCGTCCAGAAAAAATTGCCGGCCCTTAAAAAGATCAAAACCGGATATTCGACCGATGCGAGCGTGCTTGAAAAGCTCGCCCTTTCACATGAGTTGCCGAGAAAGATCCTGGAATATCGGGAACGTGCGAAGTTGAAATCCACTTACCTGGACGCACTGCCGGAGATAATGAATACCCAAACACACTGCGTTCACACTTCGTTCAATCAGACAACTACGGACACGGGGCGGCTCTCGAGCTCTGAGCCGAATCTTCAAAATATTCCGATCAAGACCGAGATGGGCCGGCTGATCCGGAAGGCCTTTGTGGCGAGGCCGAGACCGAAAGGAAAAGGGAAGATCCTTTCCGCGGATTACTCGCAAATTGAGCTAAGAGTACTGGCGCATTTTTCCGGGGATCCGAATCTGACCCGGGCGTTCGAAGAGGACCGGGACATCCACACGTTCACGGCTACACTGCTTTACGGCGTTAAAGAGAAAGAGGTGACGCGCGAGATGAGGAACGCCGCGAAGACCATCAATTTCAGCATTGTGTACGGTAAGACAAGCTACGGGCTTTCGCAGGATCTGAACATGCCGATCCCGGAAGCGGACCAGTTTATTAAGAATTACTTCGCGCGCTACGCCAAGGTGAAAGAATTCCTGGACGCGCAAAAGGAAAAAGCGAAAAAGGACGGATTTTTAACCACGCTCCTCGGAAGGCGTTCTTACTTTCCGAACATCAATGCCTCCAATATGCAGTTGCGTCAATACGCTGAGCGCTCGGCGATCAACGCACCGATCCAGGGATCGGCGGCGGACCTGATCAAGGTCGCGATGATTGCGATCCAACAAAAGCTCGAAAAAGAAACAAGCGAAAGCCTTATGATCATGCAGGTGCACGACGAGTTAGTATTCGACGCGCCCTCAAACGAGGTCGACGCGCTTGCGGCACTTGTGAAAAAAGAGATGGAAGGGGCTTATAAGCTCAAAGTGCCACTCAAGGTCGACATCACAGTAGGAGAGACATGGTACAAAAGTTAATCGTGGGACTGACCGGGGGTTTCGGGGTTGGAAAGAGCTCGGTAGCGCAGCGTTTCAAGAATTTGGGCGCCGAGGTGATCGACGCTGACGAGATCGCGCATGGCGCCATGAAAAAGGGCAGCCCGATCTTTGACCCCATCATCGAACTGTTCGAAGAGGCCCTTCATCCCAAAGGAAAAAAGATGGATCGGGAAAGGATCGCAGAGATCGTTTTTAGCGATTCCAAAAAACGAAAGGAGCTCGAGGCGATCGTCCACCCGTACGTCTATAAAAAGATCAAGGAGAGGATCGAAGCATCCGAGCGGCAGGTGATCCTCGTGGAAGTGCCTCTTCTCTTTGAAGCCGGCTTCGAGACCCTCTGCAACAAGGTGGTGGTCGTGACATGCAACCCGACCGTCAAAATGAAACGTCTTAAAAATAAAAAGTTCACGGAACAGGAAGTACGGGCGCGTGAACGGGCGCAGATGGCCGAGACCTTAAAGGCGCAAAAAGGGAATTTTATCATTGATAATTCAAAGTCTATTTATCAAACGCAAAGGGAGATCGAACGGCTTTGGTACAAATTCGTCTCTCTTCCTAAAGGAGCCAACAAACAATGACAAGAGAAATAAGAGATCTAAGAGAACCCAGAGAAAGAACCCATGCGCATCACCGCCGGTCCGAAGATGGGACCGTGAGGCCGCGCCCGCCGCGCATGATGCAAGAGGACGCCACGGCGAACGGCGAGGCCCTTGAAAGGGCGTTGCAGCAGCAGAAATCCGGTGAAAAGCCGCTTGACGTCGTCAGCCTGAAGAAAATGAAGATCAGCGAGCTTCAGAAAATGGCGCACAAATTCAACGTCGAGAACGTCGCCGGTCTCAAGCGCCAGGACCTGATCTTCAAGGTCCTTCAAGGCCAGGCCCAGCAATCCGGGCTTATGTTCGGGGAAGGCGTGCTGGAGATCCTGGAAGATGGGTTCGGTTTCCTGCGTTCTCCCAATTACAATTATCTCCCTTCGCCGGACGACATTTATGTCAGTCCAAGTCAGATCCGCCGGTTCAATTTGAGGACCGGAGACGTGGTGGGCGGGCTTATCCGTCCGCCGAAAGAAGGGGAGCGGTATTTTGCCTTACTCAAAGTCGAGCTCATCAACTTCGAAGAGACGGACAGCGCGAAAGACAAGATCGCCTTCGACAACCTTACGCCGCTTTATCCGGACCAAAGGATCCAACTGGAGACCACACAGGAAGAAGTCTCGATGCGCGTGATGGACCTCCTGACGCCGATCGGTTTTGGACAGCGCGGGATGATCGTTGCGCAGCCCTACAGCGGCAAAACGATCCTTCTTCAGAAGCTTGCCAACAGCATCACGACGAACCATCCGGATGCGTACCTGATCGTGCTTTTAATCGACGAACGTCCCGAAGAAGTGACCGACATGCAACGCTCCGTGAAAGGCGAGGTCATTGCTTCGACCTTTGATGAGCCTGCGGACCGGCACGTGCAGGTCGCGGAGATCGTTCTGGAAAAGGCCAAGCGTCTGGTCGAGCACAAGCGTGATGTGGTGATCCTGCTGGACAGCATCACCCGTTTAGCCAGGGCCTACAACGCCGTGGCCCCGCATTCCGGGAAGATCCTCTCCGGCGGCGTGGATTCGAATGCGTTGCACAAGCCAAAGCGCTTTTTCGGCTCCGCCCGTAACGTGGAAGAAGGCGGAAGCATTACGATCATTGCTACCGCGCTCGTGGATACGGGATCACGCATGGACGAGGTCATTTTCGAAGAGTTCAAGGGCACGGGGAATATGGAGTTGCAGCTCGATCGCAATCTTTTCCAGCGCAGGATCTACCCGGCTATTGACGTGAAGAAATCCAACACGCGCAAGGAAGACCTCCTGATCCCCGCCGAGGAGCTCAACCGGGTGTGGATCCTCCGCAAGGTCCTGAACGAACTGAACCCGTCGGAAGCGATGGAGCTTTTGGTGGACCGCCTTAAAAAAACCAAATCCAACGCTGATTTTCTTCTCAGCATGAATAAAGCAAAGGAGTAAAAAAGTGAAAAAAGACATTCATCCGAAATACGGTCCGTCCACCATCCAGTGCGCCTGCGGCAACGTGATCGAGACACGCAGCGTGATGCCCCGAATGCAAGCGGACATTTGCTCAAGCTGCCACCCGTTCTATACGGGCAAGCAAAAGATCTTGGACACCGCCGGACGCATTGACCGGTTCAAGAAGAAATTCCAGGACCGCGTGGCCATCAACAAAAAGTCGACCAAAATAACACCCAAGTTGCCGGTGAAACTCAAGTTCTCCGAGGATGCCCGGAAAGAAAAACTCCAAGCCCTGAAAGAAAAGGTCAAAGCGCAAGGAAAATGAAAACGTAACTGGCGGAAAGCGTACGGCGTCGAGCATTTAATTTTCGCCGTACACCATAAGCCTTACCCTGTACGTGGATTTTAACCGATGAGAATTCGTGAACGTCTAGAAAAAACGGAAGCAAGGTTCCGCGAGATCGAGGCTTTGCTCGCAAGCCCGGATACCGCCCGGAGCAAATTCAAGGTCCTAAGCAAGGAGATGTCCTTGCTGAGGCCGATCATGGAGTTCTTCGAGAAATACAAAGAGGGCGAACGTGAAATCGCTGGATTGAAACACAGTCATGGCGATAGCCACGGCGACGAAGCCATGAAAAGCCTTATCGCGGAAGAAATTAAAACCCTCGAAGAAAAACAAAGAGAACGGGAAAACAGACTTGAGGAGCTTTTTCTCCGGGATATGCAGCCCGATGCGGCACGGGACGTGATCGTGGAGATTCGCGCGGGGACGGGCGGGGAAGAAGCCGCGCTTTTTGCGGGGGATCTTTTCCGCATGTATAGCATGTACGCGGGCAATCATGGTTTACGCGTCGAGGTGATGGACACGAATCCCACGGGGATTGGCGGGTTCAAGGAGATCATTTTCAGCGTTACCGGGGAGCGTGTTTTTAGCTATTTCAAGTTTGAGAGCGGGATCCATCGCGTTCAACGCGTGCCAAAGACCGAAGCAAGCGGACGTATCCACACTTCGGCGGTTACAGTGGCGGTGTTACCCGATGTTGAGGAAGAAGAGATCGAGATCCTTTCCACGGACCTCCGGATTGACGTCTACCGCGCCTCCGGGGCTGGCGGACAGCATGTGAACAAGACTGAGTCGGCGGTGCGTATCACCCACATGCCGACGGGGTTCGTGGTCGCGTGTCAGGACGAGAGGTCCCAACAAAAAAACAAAACAAAGGCCATGCGTATTTTACGTGCCAAGATCTTTGATTTCCGCCGCGCCCAGCAAGAGGCCGAAGTCGCTAAGAACCGCAAAGCCCAGATCGGTTCGGGAGATCGCTCGGGCAAGATCAGAACCTATAATTATCCTGACAATCGTGTGACGGACCACCGGATCGGCCTCACGCTTTACAGCTTGAACCAGGTCCTGGACGGAAAACTCGATCCGGTCGTTCAAGCACTTACGAAAGATGAAAAGGTTCGCCTTCTCACGGTGTTATGAGTTGCTCGAAAAAAATAAAAAACGGTGAACTCCTCGAACTGATCGCCTTGGGTCGCGCGGAACTCTCACGGGTTGGCATTGAGGAATCGCAGGAAGAATGCGAGCGTATCTTAATGAAGCTTTTAGGATGCTCGCGTTCCGAGATCTATTTGAAAGAACACAAGCTCACCGCTCCGGGCGCTCGAGAACAGTTTCTGGCGCTGCTTAAAAAGAGGCTTTGTCGGATACCGCTCGCCTACCTTTTAAACGAGGTGGATTTTTGGCAGGAAACTTTGTATGTGGATGAGCGGTGTCTCATCCCGCGTCCTGAGACCGAGATCCTGGTCGAACAGATTTTGAAGGCGCTCGGAGAGAGCGATGAAAGAAGGTTTTCTTTTTTAGACATCGGGACAGGCTCCGGCGCTATCGCCGTTGCGATCCTGCGCGCTTTCAAGAACGCCACAGGAACGATGCTTGATATCTCCGGAGAGGCGCTTGAGGTAGCTCACGAGAATCTGAAACGCTACGCGTTGGAAGATCGCGCCAAAAGGGTCCGGGGGGACCTGTTTGAGCCGTTTTCAAATAATGAAAAATGGGATTTGATCGTTTCAAATCCGCCCTATTTATCAGAAGAAAATTGGGAAAGGGTCCAGGGAGAGCTTAAATTTGAGCCTAAAAGAGCTCTAGATGGCGGCAAAGACGGCCTGGACTTTTACCGGAGGATCACTCGCGACGCGGGAGACCACTTGACCTCCGGAGGGCTGCTCGCCTTGGAAGTGGGGCAGGGCCAGGCGGAGGAGGTTTCAACATGGCTTCAGACCGCGGGTTATGATAATATCCAATATTTCAATGACCATTTGCAAGTCCAGAGGGTCGTAACGGCCCAGGGGAATTTTTAATTTGTATGGATAAAATCATCATTGAAGGGGGACGTCGGCTCAAGGGTGAAGTCGATATTTCCGGGTCAAAGAATGCGGTGCTGCCGATCATGGCGGCAGCACTTCTTACCGAAGAAGAGTCCGTGGTTACGAACGTCCCGTCGCTTTGGGACGTGCACACGATGGTCAAGCTTCTTCGCTCGCTAGGCGCGAAGGCGATCCTTGAGAACGGTTGCTTAAAGATCAAGCCGGGAAAGAATCTGAAGCCGCTTGCGCCTTATAAACTTGTGAAGACCATGCGCGCGTCGGTGTGTGTATTGGGGCCGCTTTTGGCGCGGCTCGGAGAAGCAGAAGTTTCGCTTCCGGGGGGATGCGCGATCGGGCCAAGGCCGATCGACCTCCATTTAAAAGGTCTTGAAGCGTTGAATGCCGAAATTACTATCGAACACGGCTATGTGAAGGTGAGAGCCAAAACGAAATTACGCGGTTCGGAGATCTATCTCGGAGGCGGTTACGGCTCGTCGGTATTAGCTACGGACAACGTCATGATGGCGGCGACCCTGGCGCATGGGAAAACTGTGATCGAAAATGCGGCTTGCGAACCCGAAGTCGTGGATCTCGCGAAGTTTTTAAGAAAAATGGGCGCGAAGATCTCGGGCGAAGGCTCGCCGCGCATTGAGATCGAGGGCGTCAGGAAACTCCATGGCGCAGAGCATCTAGTGATCCCGGACCGAATCGAAGCCGGGACGTTCCTTTATGCCGCGGCGATCACGGGCGGGGATATCCTGGTCCGGAAAATGGAGACGAACCATCTGAACGCGGTGATCGACAAGCTTCATCAAGCAGGCGTGCGCGTTGAAAAGTTCAAGAACTCGGCTCGCGTCAGAAAAAACGGGAGACTGAAACCCGTAGATGTCACGACGTTACCGTATCCGGCGTTCCCGACAGACCTTCAGGCGCAGGCGATGGCACTTGCGACGGTCACACCGGGGATCAGCATTATCACGGAAAAGATCTACCCGAACCGTTTTATGCACGTGCCCGAGCTCGGCCGTATGGGCGCGAAGGTGTTTTTGGAAGGACCGAGCGCCATTGTGCATGGCGTCAAAAAGTTGAGCGGAGCGCCCGTCATGGCCTCCGACCTCAGGGCCAGCGCGGCGCTTGTGCTCGCGGGTCTCGTCGCGGAAGGCGCGACGGAAGTCCAGCGCGTCTATCATCTGGACCGGGGTTATGAAAACCTCGAACAGAAACTTACGTCCCTCGGGGCTTTGATCCGCAGGGAGAAAGAATGATTTTAAAAGCGAATAGCGGAGAGCGTGGAGCGTCTAGCAAAAAGCTATCCGCTGAACGCTAATAAATCAAGGAGGCTATGTGGCAGTCAAAATAAGAATGAAACGTTTCGGCAGCAAGAACCGTCCTCAGTGGCGTATCGTGGTCAGTGACGCGAAAATGCCGCGAGATGGACGCTTCATCGAGGAGATCCGGACGCATGATCTTCGCGATTGGACGCACGATCGTCATAAAACAGCGGATGATAAGCCCTTTGGC